>DASTGH010000453.1:0-4866 GCA_035719345.1 Anaeromyxobacteraceae bacterium | reverse complement strand
CTCTACCCGTTCACCACCTACTGGCCGCTCCTCGCGATCGCGGTCGCCGCCTGGATCGGGGTCGCAGCCGCCGGCCGGCTCTATCGGCCGGGGCGGATGCGGACGCTCGGGCACGAGATCGCCCGCGCGGCGCGCTCGCTGCTCGGCGTCGCGGCCGTCCTGGCGGTGGTCGGGTTCATGACGCAGGCGATGGCCATGTCGCGGCAGCTCGCCGTCATCTACCTGGCCGTCGCGCTCGGGGCGCTGGTGCTGAACCGGTTCGCGCTCCGCGCCGTGCTCCGGGCGCTGCGCAGCCGCGGGTACCTCACCCGCATCTTCGCGGTCGTGGGGACGAGCGACGTCGCGCGCGGCATCGCCGAGGCCATCCTGGCGCGCCGCGAGTGGGGCTATCACCTCGCCGGCTACATCGAGGAGGAGGGCGAGCCCGGCCCGCGCCGCGTCGGGCCGGTGCTCGGCTCGCTCTCGAAGCTGCAGCAGATCCTCGACAACGGCGTGCTCGACGAGATCATCTTCGCCGTCCCGCACAAGCGGCTGGCGGAGCTGGAGGCGGCCGTCCTGCTCTGCCGCAAGGAGGGCGTGACGGCCCGCATCTGCCTCGACGCCTACCCGGCCAGCTCGCGGCTCTCCCTGGAGCAGCTCGACGGCATCGCGCTCCTCGGCCTGCACGGGAGCTGACGCCGCGCCTCACCGGACCGCCGGCGCCACCCAGTACAGCAGCACGTACACCGCCACGCCCGTCACCGAGACGTACATCCACACCGGGAAAGTCCAGCGCGCCACGCCGCGGTGGGCGGGGAAGCGCTCCCCGAGCGCGAGCCAGAGCGTGCGCAGCACGAGCGGCAGCGTCGCGGCGGCGAGCAGCGTGTGGCTGCCGAGCACGGCGAGGTAGACGGCGCGCAGGGCTCCGCCGCCCGGGAACCGGTGCGTGCCGGTGAGCGCGATGCGCGTGAGGTAGCCGGTGAGGAACAGCACCGACGACGCGCAGGCCCCGAGCATGAGCGCGCGGTGCCGCTCGCGGTCGCCCGCGCGGATGGCGCGCCATCCCAGGAAGAGCAGCACCGCGCTCGTCGCGTTGAGCGCGGCGTTCACGGTGGGGAGCGCGCCGGAGAAGGTCACCGGGACCTCCTGCGGGCGACGGCCAGAGCCAGCGCCAGTGCGCCCGCGGCGAACGCTGCCGTGACGGCGAGGTCGCGCGCCGCCGAGCCGGGAAGGGCGCCCGGTGCCATCGGCCCTCCCAGCGCCCGCCGCGCGCCCGAGACCGCGTACGCGACCGGGTTCGCGCGCATGACGGCCGCGAAGCCGGGGTGGTCGGCGCTCGCCGGGAACATGGCGCCGGAGACGACCCAGAGCGGCACGAGCAGCGTCATCTGGATGGCATGGTACCCCTGGACGTTGTCCACCGCCCACGCCACCGCGAAGCCGAGCGCCGCCAGCCCCAGCGCCGCCAGGCCCAGCACCGCGGCGAGGAGCGGCCAGCTCACCGCGCGCCAGGAGAAGCCGGCGGCCGGCGCGAGGAGCAGGAAGAGCGCCGCCTGCGAGAGCGCCACCGCCGCCGACCCGAGCGCCTTGCCCAGGACCAGCGCGCCCCGGGACCCGGGCCCGGCCAGCACCGCCTGCAGGAAGCCCTGGTGCCGGTCCTCGATCACGGAGACGGTCGTGAAGATGGCGGCGAAGAGCACGACCATGACCACGACGCCCGGGTAGAAGAAGGAGAGGTACCCGACGTCCGCGCCCGGCATGCGGAACGTCGCCGCCATCCCGCTCCCGATGACGAGCCAGAAGATGATGGGCTGGCCCAGCGCGCCGGCGAGGCGGGAGGGCTGCCGGAAGAAGCGTGCCAGGTCGCGCCAGAGGAGCACGCGGGCGGTGGCGACGTCGTAGCCGAGCGCGGTCACGGCGCCTCCTCGTCCAGCTCGCGCCCGGTCACGGCCAGGAAGGCGTCGGCCATGGTCGGGCGGCGCACGGAGACCGACCGGAACCGGCCCGGCGGGAACGCCTCCACGATGCGCGGCACGAGCTCGTGGCCGCGCGGGTGCTCCACGTGCACGCCGTGCGCCCCGGCGCGGGCCGCGAGCCCGAGGCGCGCGGCGAGGTCGCGCGCCAGCTCGTCCGGCGCGTCGGCGTCGAGCGTGACGACGTCGCCGGCGACGCGCGAGCGGAGCGCCTCCGGCGTGCCCTCGGCGACCACCCGGCCGCCGGCCATGACCGCCAGGCGATCGCAGCGCTCCGCCTCGTCGGGCCGGTGCGTGGTGAGGAGCACGGTGAGCCCTTCCTCGCGGCGGAGCGCGGCGACGAGGTCCCAGGTCTCGCGGAAGGCGCCGGCGTCGAGCCCGGTCGTCGGCTCGTCCATGAGCAGGAGGGCGGGTCCGTGCACGAGCGCCCGCGCCAGCTCCAGCCGCCGCCTCATGCCGCCCGAGAGCTTCCCCGCGGCGTCGCGCGCGCGGTCGGCGAGCCCGGCGGCGGCGAGGAGCCGCTCGGCGCGCGCTCGCGCGGCGGCGCGCGAGAGGCCGAACAGCCGCGCCCCGAGCGCCAGGTTCTCGAGCGCGGTCAGCTTCGCGTCCAGGCTCGGCGCCTGGAAGACCACCCCGGTCCGGGCGCGCAGGGCGCGCGCGCCGGGGGCTATCGCGGCGCCGTCGAGCAGGACCTCGCCGCCTCCGGGCGGGAGCAGGCCGGCCAGGATGGCGAAGAGCGTGCTCTTCCCGGCGCCGTTCGGCCCGAGCAGCCCCAGGATCTCGCCGGGCGCGACCTCGAGGGAGACGCCGCGCAGCACCTCGCGATCGCCGTAGCGGAACGTGAGGTCCCGCAGGGCGAGGCGGGGAACGGGCCTCTGGGCCTCCACCATGCGCTCGGCGCGTGCGGGCACCATGGGCCGGCGCCGTCCCGTGCGCTCAGCGGGCTCCTGCCAGCAGCGCCGCGAAGAGGAGCGTCAGGTACGCCAGCGTGAGCAGGAAGAACGTGCGCGCCCAGCGCTGCGCCGGGCCCCGCTGCCGCAGCCCGCCGAGCGCGTACGCGGCGAGGCCGGCCCCGAGGAGCGCCGCCGGCACGCCGTAGAGCGGCCCGGCCAGCCCGAGCGGCACGAGCGTCAGCGACACCGGCACGAGCGCCACGCTCGTGGCCGCCGCCCACGCCCGGGTGGCCCGCTCGCCGTGCACGAGCGCGAAGACCCGCAGCCCTCCGCGCGCGTAGTCGTCCTTCAGGTACAGCGAGATGGCGAGGAAGTGCGGGAGCTGCCAGCAGAAGAGGAGCGCGAAGAGCGCCAGGCCGCCGGCGTCGAGCCGCCCGGTGGCGGCGGTCCAGCCCATGAGCGGAGGGATGGCGCCCGGCACCGCGCCCACGAAGAGCGCGAGCGAGCTCCGCTGCTTCATGGGCGTGTAGACGACCACGTACAGGAACAGCGCCAGCGCCCCGAGCGCGGCGGTGAGCGGGTTGGTGAGGAGCGCCAGGGTGGGGAGCGCCACCGCCGGCAGGCCGAGACCGAGGGCGAGCGCCACCGCCGGGTCGATGCGGCCGGCGGGCAGGGGGCGGTCGCGGGTGCGCCGCATGCGCGCGTCGACGTCGCGCTCCAGGAAGTTGTTGAGCGCGTTGGCCGCCCCCACCACCGCGCTCGTGCAGAGGAGCAGCGCCAGCGCGCCCACCGCGTCGCGGCGCCCCGGCGCGAGCCAGAGCCCGCCGGCGGCGGTGCACACCACGAGGCCGGCGAGGCGGGGCTTCGCCAGCGCGAGCACGTCGCGGGCGAACGCGATCGGGGCAGGCCGGGCGGGGACGGCGGTGCTGGTGGCGACGGGGACGGGAGCGCTGGGGAGCAGGGGTTCTCCGGTGGCCGGCGGCGCCGGCGTCCATGGCAGACCCTCTCTTAGGGAGCGCTCGGCCGGGCGGCAACGGGGCAAAGGCGCGCGGGGCGCTCCATCACCCGTGAGGGATCCCCTGCCAGCGCCGGGGGCGCGGTACACGCCGGCGCATGCACCTCGTCTTCCGGCTCGCCCTGGCGGGGGTGGCGTGGGCTGCCGCCGCGGGAACCGCGCTCGCCGGCGACGTCGAGGGCGTCGTCCGCCACGCCGGCGCGCCCCCGCCTCCCGCCCGCATCGAGGTGGCGAAGGACCGTGCGACCTGTGGCAGCGAGGTGCTCGACGACGCCGTCCGCGTCCGCGACGGCCGGCTGGCCGATGCCGTGGTGACGCTCGCCGGCCCGGGGCTCGCCCCGGCGGCGCCGGTGCGGGTGCGGCTCGGGCAGGAGCGGTGCCGCTTCGTGCCGCGCGTCCTGGTGGCGCCGGTCGGGTCGACGCTGGAGGTGGTGAACGCCGATCCCGTCCTGCACACGGTGAACGGGTGGGCGGACCGCCGGCCGCGCTTCTCGGTGGTGACGCCGGGCGCCGGGGCGACCGCCAGCGCTCGCCTCGACCGGCCGGGCGAGGTGCGGGTGAGCTGCGACGTGCACGCCTGGATGCGCGCCGTGGTCGCGGTGGTGGACCGCCCGGCCGCACTCTCGGCCCCGGACGGCACGTTCGCGCTGCGCGGGATCCCGCCCGGCCGCTACACGGTGCGCGCCTGGCACGAGCGGCTGGGCGAGCGGACGGCCCAGCTGGACGTGCCGGCGGAGGGCGCGGCGCGGGTCGACCTCACGTTCCCGCCGCAGCCCAGGTAGGCCAGACCCGTTCAGCCCTCGTCGCCGGCCTCGTCCTCGGCGGCATCGTCGTCGTCGTCGGAGAGGTCTTCGTCGACATCGGCCTCCTCGACGACGTCCGACAGCTCCTCGGCGGGAGCCGCCGCCGGCGGCTTGGCGGCCGCCGCCTTCTTGCGTTCGGCGGCAGGCGGCGACTTCACCACCGGCGCCTGGCGCGGGTCCGCGCCGCACTTCGGGCAGGCCGG
>DASTGH010000452.1:0-3606 GCA_035719345.1 Anaeromyxobacteraceae bacterium | reverse complement strand
GCCCCGCGGCGTTCGCGGTGACGTCGGCGGTCGGCGCCGACAGCGGACCGGCGAGCCGCCCGTCGAGCGCGAGGCCGGACGCGGCCACGTCCGCGGCGGCGAGGTTCGGCGCGGCGAGCCGCACGGTGGCCGCCGGAGCGTCCTCGGTCCCGGAGACGGTCGCCTCGACGCGGGCGGCCCCGGCGAGCGGGGGCAGCGGGCGATCGAGGAGAGCGGCCACGTTCGACCGCAGCGCGCGGAGGTCGGTCGCGTCCGCCGTGAGCTGGCCGGAGACCTCGCCGCCGCGCCGCCAGCGGCCGCGCGCCGACAGCGTGGCCCCGGGGAGCGCGGCGTCGAGCCGCTGCAGCTCCCAGGCCCCGCGGTCGAGGAGGACGCGCGCCTCCAGCGACTGCACGCGCCCGCTTCGCAGCCGGGAGGGAGCCACCGACAGGACGCCGCCGCCGCGCAGCGTGGCCAGGTCCGCCCCGGCGGCGCGCGCGCGCGCCTCGACCGTGAGCGCGCTCGAGGGCGCACCCCGCAGCACGCGCGACAGGTCGAGGCCCGCCACCTGCACGTCGGCGCCGCCGGCGAGCGCGGCGGGGGGCAGCCGGAACGCCGCGGAGGCCCGCGCCGTCCCGCCGCCACCCTTCGGCGCCAGGTCGAGCGCGGCCGTGGCGAGCTGGCCGTCGGACTCCGCGTAGAGCGTGCCCGCGACGTCCGCGGCCAGGGGTGACCGGGGCGCCAGCGCGCGCACCGCGTCGGCGTCGACCGCCAGGGCGAGCACCGCGGCGCGGCCCTTCCAGGTGGCGGAGTCGAAGCTGCCGAGGAGCTCGATGGCCGTGTCTCCGACGGCCGCCCGCAGCCGCTGCACGCGGACGGCGCGGCCGCGCAGCGACGCCCGGAGCGCGAGGTCCATCGGCGCGCGCTCGGGCGCGGTGAGCTCGCCGTGCACCGAGAGCTGGGCGCCACCGCCGCGCGGCCCGTAGCCGCCGCGACCGTCGGCGGTCAGCGCCTCGACCACCACCTGCGGCCGGCCGGATGCGTCCAGGTAGCGGACCGTGCCGCCCCGGATCGCGATCCGGGTCGCCCGGATCGTCCACGCCGGCTCCCCGGACGGCTGCTGGGCGGGGCTCGGGTGGGTGGGGGCGAAGGCGCGCGCCAGCGACAGGGACCCGTCCTCCTCCCGCTTCAGCACGACGGTGGGCGCGTCCAGCTCCACGACCACGCCCACGTCGCGGGCCCGCAGCCGCGCCACGTCGAGCGTCACGCGCGCCCGCTCGACGGACAGGACGACTTCGCCGTCCGGGCTGATCACCTGTGCGCCGAGGAGCTCGACGCCGCCCCTGGCGAGCAGGTGGAACCCGCGCAGCCGGATCGACCCGGCCAGCGCATCGTCGGCCGCGCGCACGAGGCGCGGCACGAGCAGCCCGCGCCCGAGATCGGTGGACACGGCGAAGAACGCCACCGACAGCGCCAGGGCGGCGAGGGCCGCGGCGCCGAGCGCGAGGAGGACGAGCAGCTTGAGGATCCGGCCGATGCGCGCCTCCTCAAAACTCGCCGATGGAGAAGCCGAACGCGAACCGGGGCTCGGTCGTCGCGCCGATCACGCCGTTGCTCCGATCGACGACCTGGACCGTCCCGTTGCCGAGCCGCCTGGCGACGTCGACCCGGATCGGCCCGAACGGCGTCTTGTAGCGGAGCCCGACCCCGGCGGCCCACTGCAGGTTCTGGATCTTGAGCGCGTCCGACGCCACGGCCTGCACGTTCCCGAAGTCCATGAACGCGGCGCCGCCGATGGCCCCGTAGATGGGGAAGCGCAGCTCGAACGAGCCGTCGAGCAGACCGTAGCCGCCCACCGGGATGAAGTGGCCCGGCGTATCCTGCAACATGGGCGAGAGGCGCTGGGTGTAGTAGCCCCGCATGTTCGGGCCGCCGCTCGTGAAGGTGGCCACGACGGGGACGATCGGGGCGGAGAGCGGATTCACGACGCCGACGCGCGCCCGCGCCGCCGCCACCACGCTGCCCGGCAGGCTGGCGAACGCCCGCGCCTCCGGCAGGTAGCGCACGTAGGCGGACCCGTTGCCGCGGACGCTGACCCCTTCCTGCAGCGCGAGCGTGAGATACACGCCCGTGGTGGTGTTGATGGGGTCGTCTCGCAGGTCGAAGGCGAAGCGCTGCTCGAAGTAGGAGAGCACGCACAGGTTCGGGTCGCGGCTGGGGCAGGTCTGGAAGAGGAGGACCTGGCTGTTGCTGCCCGGGGGAGCCAGCGAAGGCGTGCCGGACAGGTGGTAGATCTCCCAGTTCACCGACGGGATGAAGGTGAAGATGCGCCCCACCCGCAGCGGGAAGCCGATGCGCAGCCGCTCGGCGCGGTAGTTGTACAGCGGCTCGAGGCCCCACTGCAGCTCGCCGTGGATGTTGAAGTCGAGCAGCTTGCGGATGACGGACGGTTGCAACAGGTCGGCCGAGAAGAGCCCGGCGAACCCGTTCTTGCTCTCGGCCGGGAGGAAGGCCCAGCCGGCGCGGGCGTCGAGCGAGAGCCGCCGGAGGCCGCCGAGCCAGTTCCGGTGCTGCCAGCCCGCGACCATCGCCGCGTCGATGCGCGTGAGCGTGAGGTCGAGGCTCGGGCCGGCGCGGATCGTCCGGAACGGCGCCTCGCGCACCTGGACGACGGGCGTCACCGTCTGCTTCGCCTCGTCGATGGACGGCGTCACGCGCACGCCGCCGAACACGCCCAGGTCGACGATGCCCGCCTGCGCCTTGGGGAGCTCGGTCGCGTCGTAGAACGTGCCCGGCGTGATGACGCGCTCCGCCTCCTCGCGGATCCGCGAGCGCGGGATGGCGGCCGCGCCCGCGACGAAGATGCTGCCGAAGCGGTACCGAGGCCCCGGCGTGACGGCGTAGTGCACGCGCGCCTCGCTGCGCGATGGGTCGACCTCGGCCCGCTGCGTCACCTCGGCCTTGGCGTACCCGGTCGCGCCGAGCGCGGCGAGGAGGTCGGCGCGGCCCTGGTCATAGGCGGCGTCCGTGAAGACGTCGCCCACCTTGATCGGGAGCTGTCCGAGCCGCTGCGCCGCCTCGGGCGCTCCCTCGAGCCCGGTGACGTCGACCAGGGAGACGCGCGTGGGCGGCCCCTCCTCGACGCCGACCCGCACCTTCACGCGGCCCTCCCCGTCCGGCACGAGCTCGGAGGAGACGACCCGCGCCGCGTAGTAGCCGTGCGCCTGGTAGTACCGGACGATGCGCTGCTTGTCGTTCGCGAACGCGTCGGGATCGAGGTACTGCTCCTCGCGAAAGACGACGTAGCGGCGGGACGATGCCTGCGTGGCGAGGTGCGACTTCAGCTCGCCGGCGTCGATCGCGTTCGTCCCCCGGATCTCGAAGTCGGTGACGGTGGGGCGCTGGGGGTCGTCGCTCGCCCGGAAGGGGAAGGCGAAGCAGCCCGACGCCGCGAGGGCGAGCGCCGCGAGCAGCAGGGCGGCGGATGGAGCGGGGTGGCCGGGGCGGCGGGCGCTCACGCGCCCGCAATATGGCACCTCGCTAGTGCAGAAGAATGAAGCTTTACACCTGTGTAGTAGTGAATTTGCCTTACCCCGTGTGTTTCGTATAGCACACCGACTAGAATAA
>DASTGH010000451.1:0-8262 GCA_035719345.1 Anaeromyxobacteraceae bacterium | reverse complement strand
GGCGCCTCCGAGCTCCGGCTCGTCGCCGCCGCGGCCTCGCTCGCCGACGCGGTGAAGCGGCGATTCCTCTGGGCGCGGGTGGTGGAGCACGACCTCGGCCTGCTGTCGCAGGCGCGGGCCGCGCTCGACGACCGCGAGCGGGCGCGCGCCGTCCGCGAGCGCGAGGCGGGGCGGCTGTCGACGCTGGCCCGCGATGCCGCCGCCCGGCGCGACGTGGCCGCGGCGCGGCGCGAGGAGCACCGGACGCTGCTCGCCGCCATCCGCGGCGCTCGCTCGCTGCACGAGCGCGCCGCGCTCGAGGTGGGCGGGCAGGAGGCGAAGCTGGCCGAGTTCGTGGCCGCGCTGCCGCCGTCCACCTCGGGCGCGCAGCACACCGGCTTCCCGCTCCTGCGCGGCCGGCTGCCCCACCCCGTGGCCGGCACGGTGGAGGTGGGCTTCGGGCGCGTGGTGAACCCGCGCTTCAACACCATCACGGTGCAGAAGGGCCTCGACATCCGCGCGCCGGCCGGCGCCGACGTGCGCGCCGTGGCCCCGGGGCGCGTGGTCCACGCCGGCTGGTTCAAGGGGTACGGCAACATCGTCATCCTGGACCACGGCGACGGCTACCACACGCTCGTCGCCCACCTCGCCTCGATGAGCACCGCCATGGGCGAGGAGGTGGAGCCCGGCGTGCTGCTCGGGACCGTGGGCGACACCGGCTCGCTCAAGGGCACCTACCTCTACTTCGAGATCCGCGAGAAGGGCCGGCCCGTCGACCCGCGGGCCTGGCTCAAGCCGTGGTGAGGCGCCGCCGGCGCCGGAGAGCACGACCATGAAGCCGTCGTCGTCCCGTCCGCTCGTCGTCCTGCTGGTCGCGGCCGCCTTCTTCGCCGGCCTCTCGGTCGATCACGTCGCCCGCGCCGCACGCCGCGACGGGGGACAGCCGTACCGGCCGCTCGACGTCTTCGCCGAGGTGCTGGCCTACGTCGAGAACGGCTACGTCGAGGAGGTGAAGGAGAAGGAGCTCGTGTATGCGGCCATCGAGGGGATGGTGGGCCGGCTCGATCCGCACAGCCAGTTCATGCGGCCGGACGTCTTCCGCGGGCTGAAGGAGGACACGTCGGGCGAGTTCGACGGCGTCGGCCTCGAGCTCTCCATCAAGGACGACGCCATCGTGGTGGTGGCGCCCTTCTCCGACGCGCCCGGCGAGCGCGCCGGGATCCAGGCCGGGGACCGCCTGCTCAAGATCGACGGCGCGCCCACGAAGGAGATGCCGGTGGCCGAGGCGGTGCGCCGGCTCAAGGGCCAGGCCGGGACGAAGGTCACGCTCGAGATCATGCGCGACGGCTTCCAGTCGCCCCAGACGCTGACGCTGGTGCGCGAGCGGGTGCGGACCCAGAGCGTGGAGTGGAAGGTGGTGGACGCCGAGCGCGGGCACGTCCACGTCAAGGTGAAGTCGTTCCAGGAGCGCACCGACGCCGCGCTCAAGAAGGCGCTCGACGCCGCGCGCGCCGAGCTGGGGGGCGAGATCCGGGGCCTCGTGCTCGACCTGCGCAACGACCCGGGCGGCCTGCTGGAGCAGGGTGTGCGGGTCGCCGACCGCTTCCTGCGGGAGGGCGTCATCGTCACGACCGAGGGGCGCGGCAAGAAGAACGTCGAGGTGGAGCGCGCGCGAGAGAAGGACACCGAGCCGAGCTATCCCATCATCGTGCTCGTGAACCGGGGCACCGCCAGCGCCAGCGAGATCGTGGCGGGCGCGCTGCAGGACCACGGGCGCGCGGTGATCATGGGCACGAACTCGTTCGGCAAGGGCTCGGTCCAGAGCGTCATCGACCTCGAGGATGGCTCCGGCCTGAAGCTGACCGTGGCGCGCTACTACACGCCCAAGCACCGCTCCATCCAGGAGCTCGGGATCACGCCCGACGTGGTCGTCCCGGAGACGGCGCCCGCGGCGCGGGACGATGCCGGGCCCGGCGAGAAGGACCTCGAGCGGCACTTCCGGAACGAGGTCGCGACCGCGGGCGCGACGCTGCCGCGCCCGGGCGCCCCGGTGCAGGACTACCAGCTGCGTACGGCGCTCGACTACCTGCGGGCGGCCAGCATCTGGAAGGCGGCCCCGGTGCCCTCCCCCGCGCAGGGCAAGCGCTGACGCCATTCGCGCTCGGTGAATTCCGGCAGCCCCGTACGGGTGTGGAGCGGCGCCCCTGGCCGCCCGCCGGCGTTGACTTCTGGTGCAGCCCCGCGGGGCTGCTGTCAGCCGTTTTCCCCTGGCGGTGCGCGGGTTTTGCGTTGACATCCTGCGGCGGACCGATATAGTCCCGCGCGTTTTCGACAGGGTGCGGCGATACGCTCCCTCGCGAAACGGTCATCGGCGAGCGCCGCCGGGTGCGCGCCCCCGTCCCCGGTGGACACCGCCTCGAGATGAGCGCCCTCGATCTCCTCGTCATCGTCGCCTACGTCGCGGTGCTGCTCGTGCTGTCCGTCTACGGGTCGCACCGGTACTACATGGCGTACCTGTACTACCGGCACAAGTTCCGCCTCCCCACGCCGCGCCGTCGCTTCCAGGCGCTGCCGCGGGTGACGGTCCAGCTCCCCGTCTTCAACGAGATGTACGTGGTGAACCGGCTCATCGGCGCGGTGTGCGCGCTCGACTGGCCGCGCGAGCTGCTCGAGGTGCAGGTCCTCGACGACTCCACCGACGAGACGAGCGAGATCGCGCGCGCCTGCGTCGACCGCTGGCGCGAGCAGGGCGTCGACGTCCGCTACGTGCACCGCACGAACCGGCACGGGTTCAAGGCGGGAGCGCTCGAGCACGGGCTCTCGCTGGCGAAGGGCGAGCTCGTCGCGGTGTTCGACGCCGACTTCGTCCCCGAGCCCGACTTCCTGCGCCGCACGGTCCACTTCTTCACCGACCCCGGGGTCGGGATGGTGCAGGTGCGCTGGGAGCACCTCAACCGCGACTACAGCGCGCTCACCCAGTGCCAGAGCATCCTCCTCGACGGCCACTTCGTCATCGAGCACACCGCCCGCAACCGCTCCGGCGCCTTCTTCAACTTCAACGGCACCGCCGGGGTGTGGCGGCGCGAGACCATCCGCAGCGCCGGCGGCTGGCAGCACGACACGCTGACCGAGGACCTCGACCTCTCCTACCGCGCGCAGCTCGCCGGCTGGCGCTTCGTCTTCCTGCCGCAGGTGACGGCGCCGGCCGAGATCCCGGTGGAGATGAACGCGTTCAAGAGCCAGCAGCACCGGTGGGCCAAGGGATCGATCCAGACGGCGCTGAAGCTCCTCCCCCGCATCTTCCGGGCCCCGCTGCCCGTGCACGTGAAGCGCGAGGCGTTCTTCCACCTCACCGCCAACTTCGCCTACCTGCTCATGATCCCGCTGGCGCTCCTCATGCCGGTGTCGGTCATGGTGCGCGTCGGGCACGGCTGGTACGAGGTGCTGCTGCTCGACATCCCCTTCTTCGCGGCCGCGACCGCCTCGGTGTGCTCGTTCTACTGGGCGACTCAGCGCGAGATCGGCGTGACGGGCTGGCGCCGTGTCCGGTACATGCCGTTCCTCATGGCGCTCGGCATTGGACTCTCCGTGAACAACGCCCGCGCCGTGGTCGAGGCGCTCCTCGGCCACTCCTCCGGGTTCACCCGCACCCCGAAGCACGGCGTGCGCGCGCCGGGCGAGTCGGTGGCACGCAAGCGCTACAAGGCGGCGGTGAACTTCCAGCCGGTGGTCGAGCTGGCGCTGGCGCTCTACATGACCGTCGGCATCCTGTTCGTGCTGGAGCGCGAGGTCTACTACTCGCTCCCGTTCCTGCTGCTCTTCCAGGCCGGCTTCGGCTACGTCGGGCTCATGAGCGTGTGGGAGGGGATCCGCGAGGGCTGGGCGCGCCTGCGCATCGAGGCGCCGCGGCGGGCCGACGTCGACGCGTAGGGAAGGGCGCCTACGCCAGGACCTTCTCGTAGACCGTCACCCCACGGTCCAGCCGGCCCACGACCGAGAAGCCGAGCCGCTCCCAGAACTGCTTCGCCTCGGTGTTCTCGTCGACGACCGACAGGCGCAGCGCCCGGTATCCGGCGCGCGCCAGCGCCGCCTCGACCGCGGCGGTCGTCTCCTTGCCGTAGCCGAGCCCCTGGCACGCCTCGCGGAAGAGGAGCAGGCCCACCTGCGAGGTGCCGGGCTCGGGATAGTCGAGGTACAGATCCAGGACGCCCACCGCCGGCCCGCCGACGCGCGGGACGAGCACGTAGACGCGGCGGTGGTCGTCGATCTCGGCGTCGGCGAGGAGCTGGATGGCCGCATCCGGGCCCGGCAGCTTGCCCTCGGTGCGCGCGAAGTAGTCGGGCGCGCCGTCGAAGCACGCCTGGATCTGGGCGGCGTGACGCCCGGTCGCCCGCACGGCGCGGAGCCGGGGGCCGTCGAGCTGGAGGTCCTCGACCTCGGGGGTTTCTACCTCGTCCGCCGTCATGGACCGGGCGCCCAGCCTGCGCGCGGGTAGGAGAGTTCGGACCTCAGGGATAAACCCGGCCTCCGGGCGCGGTCAAGGCGAGCCGCCGGTCACGACCCGAGGAGGAGGGCCTCCGCCTCGGGACTCGCCAGGGAGGGCGCCGCGAAGTCGGCGCCCTCGCGGCGGAGATGGGCGACGTCGAACCGGCCGGTCGCGACGGCGAGCACGGGGCAGCCCACCGCCCGGGCGGCCGCCACGTCGCGGGGCGTGTCGCCGATGACGAGCGCCTCATCGGGACGGACCGCCCGCCCGAGGCGTGCGGAGGCGCGCCGCAGCGCCGCGGCCACGATGTGCTCGCGCGCCTCGCCGTCCTCGGCGAAGCCGTTTGGGTCCGCCTCCCCGAACCCGAACCAGCGGTCCAGCGCGCCCCGGCGGAGCTTGATGCGCGCGCCGCGCACGATGTTCCCGGTGCACAGGCCGAAGGCGAGGCCGCGCGCCGAGAGCGACCGGAGGACGGCCTCGACGCCGGGGAGGACCTCGTAGCCGGGCCCGCCGATCTCGCCTTCGAGGCGCTCCGCATAGGTGGCGAGGATGCGGTCGCACAGCGCCTCGTCGAAGGGGCGCCCCAGGGCCACCACCGCCTCGCGCACGATGAGCCGGTCGGTCATCCCGTCGAGCTTGAGCTTTCCGAGCCACGGCTCCTCGCGCTTCACCGCGCCGCCGAGGTGCGCCTCCATCGCCCCCTCCAGCGCCCGCCGGCCCGCGCCGCCGGCGTGGATGAGGGTGCCGTCGATGTCGAAGAGGAAGAGGGCGTGGCGCACGGGAGCCGTCGTAGCCCAGGGGTCGGGGTGAGGGCAAGGGAGCGGGGCGGAGGTCGCGGTCGAGGTCGGGGACTTGGACGGGGACCGGGACCGGGACGAGGACGGGGACGAGGCCCTTCGACTCCGCGACGCTGTCGCGTCGCTACGCTCAGGGCGAACGACCTCGTTTGCGATCGGGGACGGGCACGACGCTACTCCGCCGTCGCCTCCTCCCTCTCGTGCCTCCTCATCACCGCGCTCCCCATGTTCCCGATGAACCCCGACACCCGCCGCAGGTGCGCCAGCAGGTCGAGGTGCATGCTCGAGGTCTCGATCGACTCGCGCAGCCCCTGCGCCAGCCGGCCGATGTGCTTCTCCTTCAGCTCGCCTTCCCGATCGACGAGCTGCTCGCGCTCGCGCAGCACCTTGCGCGCCAGCTCCTCGTCACCGGCGGAGAAGGCGGTGAGCGCCAGGTCGAAGTTCTGGCAGACGCGGGCGTGGAAGTCGCGGATCTCGGCCCATCCCTCGCGCGAGAAGGCCAGCCCGTGCGACGCCTTCTTGCGCGCCAGCGCCACGATGTTGCGATTCACGAGGTCGCCGACGTTCTCGATGTCGTTCGACAGGCTGATGAGCTCCATCTGCCGGTCGGCCTGGTCGCGCGTCATCGCCTCCTGCGCCAGCCGGGCCAGGTAGAAGCGGATCTCGCGGTTCAGGATGTCCACCTGGTCGTCGCGGGCCTCCAGGTCGGCGGCGAGGTCGAGGTCGCCGTCCTCGAAGGGCTTGATGCAGTCCTTCACCATGTCGCAGACGAGGTCGGCCATGCGCAGGAACTCGCGCTGGGCGTTGCCGAAGGCCAGCGCCGGGCTCTCCACCGCGCGCGGGTCGAGGTAGCGCGGGCCGAACCGCTCGCGCCCGGCGTCCGGCTGGTAGAAGCGCGAGACGAGCCGCGCCCCCACGCCCACGAAGGGCAGGAAGGCGAACGCCATGAAGACGTTGAAGAGCGAGTGCGCGTTCGCGATCTGGCGCGGGACGTCCGGCGCGGTGCCGCCGGCGAGCGCCGCGAAGCGCCCCAGGAACGGCAGGAGCACCGCCACCCCCAGCAGCTTGAACACGGCGTGCGCCACCGCCACGCGCTTCCCGGCCGCAGGCTGCCCTGCCGCCGCCAGGATGGGCGTGAGCGTCGTCCCGATGTTGGCGCCGAGCACGAGCGGCAGGGCCGCCGCCAGCGTCATGCTGCCCCCGCTCGCCATGGCGATGAGCAGGCCGATGGTGGGTGCCGATCCCTGCATGAGCACCGTCGCCACCGCGCCCGCGGCGAGCCCCGCGAACGGCGCGGCGGCGAGGTGCTCCATGATCTCCGTGAACAGCGGCGCCTCGCGCAGCGGCAGCGTGGCGTCGGCCATGAGCTTCATGCCGTAGAAGAGCAGGCCGAAGCCGAGGATGGCCTCGCCCGCGTAGCGCACCCGGCGCCGGCGCGCGAAGAAGCGGAGCGCGAACCCGAGGGCCACGATGAGCAGGGCGTAGGCCGAGAGCCGGAAGGCGATGAGCTGGACGGTGACGGTGGTGCCGATGTCGGCCCCGAGCACGACCGCCATGGCCTGCGGCAGCGTCATGAGGCTGGAGGCGGCGAAGCCCACCAGCATGACCGTCACCGCCGTCGACGACTGGACGATGGTGGTGACGACGGCGCCCGAGACGAGCCCGACCACCCGGTTCGAGGAGAGCGCGAAGAGGATGGTGCGAAGCTTGTCCCCCGCGACGATCTGCAGGCCCTCCCGCGCCAGCCCCAGGCCGTGCAGGAAGACCGCCAGGCCGCCGAGGAGGACGGTGACGTCGAGGAACGACAGTGTCAGGCCTCCGCGAAGAGCGCCTCGACGAACTCGTGCGGCGAGAACGGGCGCAGGTCGGCCACCTTCTCGCCCACCCCCACGTAGCGGACGGGGAGCCCCAGCTCGTCGCTGATGCCGATGACGACCCCGCCCTTGGCCGTGCCGTCGAGCTTGGTGAGGACGATGCCGTTCACCCCCAGCGCCTCGTGGAACTGGCGCGCCTGGGCGATCGCGTTCTGGCCGTTGGTGGCGTCGAGCACGAGCAGGACCTCGTGCGGCGCGCCCTCGCTGGCCTTGGCCATCACGCGCTTCACCTTCTTCAGCTCCTCCATGAGCGGCAGCTTGGTGTGGAGCCGGCCCGCCGTGTCGCACAGGACGACGTCGATCCTCTCGTCCACGCCGCGCTTCACCGCCTCGAAGCAGACGCTGGCCGGGTCGGAGCCCTCCTTCCCTCGCACCACCGGCGCGCCGACGCGGTCGGCCCAGATCTCGAGCTGCTCGCCGGCGGCGGCGCGGAAGGTGTCGCCGGCCCCGAGCAGGACGGAGTGGCCGGCCGCCTTCACCTGCGCCGCCAGCTTGCCCACGCTCGTCGTCTTCCCGCTGCCGTTCACGCCGACGACCATGACCACGAAGGGGCGCTGCGGACCGACCACCAGGCCGGCCTGCGCGCCCGCCTGGCCGTCCAGCGCGAGGATGCGCTCGACGTCCTCCCGGAGCACCCCCCTCAGGCGGGCCGGATCGGAGAGCTCCTTCCGGTTCACCCGGTCGCGCGCCTGGGCGAGGAGCCGGGTGGCCGTCTTCACGCCGATGTCGGCGGTGAAGAGGACCTCCTCCAGGTCGGCCAGCACCTTCTCGTCGACGGGGCGGCCGGCGCCGAAGAGCGCGTTGAGCCGCCCCATGAGCCCGCCGCGGGTCTTCTCCAGCCCGGCGGCGAGCGTGCGCCCCGCCTCGGCCTCGACGCGCCGGCGGCGCTCCTCCTCCTCCCGGGCGCGCGCCTCCTCCGCCTCGCGCGCGCGCCTCGCCTCCTCCTCGCGGGCGCGGCGCTCCTCCTCCTCGCGCTCGAGCCGCCTGCGCTCGCGCTCCTCGCGCTCCTCCTCCTTCTTGCGGCGGTACTCCTCCTTGCGCCGCGCCTCGCGCTCCTCCCTGCCGAGCCCCGGCTCCTCGGGGGGCGGTGCCGGGCGCCGGCGCGCGGGCTCGGGCTCGCGCGCCT
>DASTGH010000450.1:0-2110 GCA_035719345.1 Anaeromyxobacteraceae bacterium | reverse complement strand
ATAGCTTTGCAAGCCTTGAAGTCTGGAGACGTAAGCAAAATTGTTATCACCCGCCCAGCAGTTGAAGCTGGAGAGCATTTGGGATTTTTGCCTGGGTCTTTGGAAGAGAAGATTAACCCTTACCTCATTCCCATATTTGACGCAATTGAAGTAATGATGGGGCCAAACATGGCCGAAGAGCTAATGAAGCGCAAGCAGTTAGAAATAGCTCCCATCGCCTTTATGCGTGGCCGAACCCTAGAGAACTGTTTCATCATTCTAGATGTGGAGAGCGCGGTCCAGTCGTACGACATCGTGGCCAAGCGCGCCGAGGGGAGCGAGAAGCGGCCGCAGGGCGAGGGCAAGGGGCCGCTGCCCATCCCCGAGGCGAAGAAGCAGCTGGTGGACGCCTGCGAGCGGTACCTCCAGTACGCGCCGAACGGCGAGCAGTCGGTGCAGGTCGCCTACAAGGCCGCCAACGTCTACTACAAGTACAACCACTTCCCCGAGGCGGTCCGGCTCTTCACCGAGATCGCCGAGAAGCACCCGAAGCACGAGCTGGCGCGCTACGCCGCGAACCTGGCGCTCGACTGCTACAACCTGCAATCCGACTGGCGCGGCATGAACGCCACCGCCAAGCGGCTGTGGGAGCACGGCGAGCTCATGCGCGCCCAGCCGCAGCTGCGCGAGGACCTGGCCAAGGTCATCGAGGGCAGCGCCTTCAAGCTCATCGAGGAGATGGAGCGCGGCGGCCGCCCGCTCGACGCGGCCGACGCCTACCTCGCCTTCGCCAAGGACTGGAGCGGCTCGAAGCTGGCGCCCACCGCGCTGTACAACGCGTCGGTCGGGCTCACCAAGGCGGGGCGGCTCGAGCGCGCCATGCAGGTGCGCGAGCAGCTCGTGCAGCGCTACCCGCAGGACCCGCTCGTCCCCAAGGTCGCGCTCGCCAACGCGCAGGACCGCGAGGCGGTGGCCGACTTCGACCGCGCCGCCGACGGCTACGAGCGCTACTACGCCGGCTGGAAGAAGGCCGCGCTGGCCGCGAACGCGCCCGCCCCCGCCAAGAAGGGCAAGGGTAAGCGTCCGGCGCAGGCGCCCGCGCCGCGCGGCGACGCAGGCGGGTACGAGGAGGCGAAGGCGCGCGACGCGCTCTTCAACGCTGGCGTGCTGCGCGAGGGGCTCTCCCAGTTCAAGCGCGCCGAGGGGCTCCGCCTCGACTTCGTCGAGACCTGGCCGGCCGCGCCCGAGTCGCCCAAGGTGTTCCTCTCCGTCGCCGACCTGTACGCGCGGCAGGGACAGCCCGGCAAGGAGCTGAAGCAGCTCGAGGAGTACCAGGAGCGCTTCGCCAAGGATCCGACCGAGTGGCTGGTGGTGCAGGACCGGATCGCGCGCCTGCACGCGCGCACCGGCAACGCCCACGCGGAGCGCAAGGCCTACGAGGAGGCGCTCGCGTACTGGAAGCCGCGCCGCGACCGGGTGGCGGAGCGCGGCATGCCGGTCGTCGCCCAGGCGCAGTTCCTCGCCGTCGAGCCCGCCTTCGAGGAGTTCGACCGCATCGGCTTCGCCGTGCCCGGCAAGCTCTCGCCGCAGCGGCAGGTGAAGTGGCTGAAGGGGCAGCTCGAGGCGAAGGGCGCGAAGCTGGTGGCGCTGCAGAAGTCCTACACCGCGGTCGTGAACACGAAGCAGGCCGAGCCGGCGGTGTGCGCGCTGTGGAAGATCGGCGACGGCTACCGCCGCTTCGCGCGGTCGCTCAAGGACGCGCCCATCCCGGCCGAGCTGCGCCGCAACAAGGAGCTGGCCGACGAGTACCGGGCGCAGCTCGCGCAGCTGGCCGAGGCCCCGGAGAAGAAGGCGGTCGAGGCGCTCGAGTACGCGGTGACGCGCTCGCGCGAGCTGTCCGTCGCGAACGCCTGCTCGCGTGCCGCGGCCGACGTGCTCGTGAAGTACAAGCCGGACGCGTACGGTCCGCCGCTGGAGCGGTTCCCCGAGATCGAGCCCAAGGCGGCCTCGGCCCGCCCGCGCGGCCAGGGGCTCCTCACCGCCCTGGTGCAGCCGGCGCCCGCCGGCGCGCGCGCCGAGCCCGAGGCGGAGCGGTTCGCGCCGCTCGGTTCGCCGGCGGCCGCGCCCGCCC
>DASTGH010000449.1:0-6771 GCA_035719345.1 Anaeromyxobacteraceae bacterium | reverse complement strand
GGGGAGGCCGGCGCCGAGCTGGAGCCCGAAGAGCGCGCCGCGCTCCGCGGAGTCCGCCGGCCGCGCCGCGCTCGCGGGCGCCGGGCCGGGCGCGGGCGGCGCCTGGACGGCGAGCGTGGGCGTCCCGGTGGCGGTGGGCGTGGGGGCGACCCCCATGGTCGGCGTGCCGGTGGCGGTGGGGGTCCCGGACGGCGCCGCGGCCTCGCCCGGCGCGTCGGGGCGCGCTGGCGCGGCGGCCGCGAGGAGCAGGACGGCGGCGATGTGGCGCAGGACGGTCACCTCGCTGTCGACTCCGCGCGCGCGGCTGCGGCCACGGCGATAAGGAGCAGGGCGGCGACGGTCCCGATGGCGCTCACGTCGACACTCTACGATTTCGACGTGGCGCTGAACCACGTCGACCGGAACCTACACCTCGGCCTCGCGGTGCGCACCGCGCGCCATCCCTCCGAGACGCTCGATCGGGTGTGGCTGCGCGTGCTTGCGTACCTGTGGCTCTACGAGGAGCGCCTCGCGTTCGGGCCGGGTCTCAGCGATCCGGACGAGCCCGACCTCCGCGCCGACGACCTCACCGGCACGACGACGATGTGGGTCCGGGTGGGCCGGCCCGATCCGGTGAAGCTGCAACGGGAGGCGGACCGCGCGGGCCGGGCGCGGGTGGTGGCGTTCTTCGAGTCCGCGGACCGGCTCGAGGCCTTCCGGGAGGCGGCGCGAGTTGCGGCGCTCCCGCGGCTCGGACGCGTCGAGCTGGTGGCGGTCGATGGGACCCTGCTGGCGGCGCTCGCCGCGCGCGAGGAGCGGCGGGCCAAGCTCGTCGTCACGGTGAGCGACGATCACCTGTACGTGGAACGCGGCGGCGAGGCGCTCGACGGCCCGCTCCTCGTGCGCCGCCCCGCCTGAGCCCCCTCGTGGCGCCGGCTCGCCACCGGCCGCGCTCGCCGCGAAGAAACGAATGCACGGCCTTCCCAGGGCGTTAGATGTGGGGTAACTAGACCGACTCGGTCCAGTTAGGAACCCTATGCTGCGGATGAGCAAGCTGACGGACTACGGCCTCGTGCTCCTCACGCACATGGCCCAGGGCGGCGCGCCGCAGCGCACCGCGGTGGAGCTGGCGCGCCTCTCGCGGGTGCCGCTCCCGACGGTGTCCAAGATCCTGAAGGAGCTGTCGAAGTGCGGGATCGTCGTGTCGCACCGCGGCCGGCGCGGGGGCTACACGCTGGCCCGCCCGCCCGACCGGATCTCGGTCGCCGAGGTGGTGGAGGCGCTGGAGGGGCCGGTCGCCCTCACCGAGTGCTCGAGCGAGAACGGGGGCTGCTCGCTCGAGCCGTCGTGCCTGGCGAAGAGCCACTGGGGGCCGATCAGCCGCGCCATCCAGCGCACGCTGTCGCGGCTCACGCTCTCCGCGCTCGGGCCCCGCCCCGTCACCATCGGGCGCCCGCCTTCGCTCGCCCCCGTCAACCCGCCGTTCACGGACATCGCGCCATGACCCAGGAAGCCACCCTCCGCGAGCTCACCGAGGGCAAGTACAAGTACGGCTTCGTCACCGACGTCGAGACGGACCAGGTCGCGAAGGGCCTGTCCGAGGACGTCATCCGCACGATCTCGGCGAAGAAGGGCGAGCCGGACTGGCTGCTGGCGTGGCGGCTCGAGGCGTACCGCCGCTGGCTCGAGATGGAGGAGCCGACCTGGGCGCGGGTGCGCTACCCGAAGATCGACTACCAGGACATCGTCTACTACTCCGCCCCGAAGCCGAAGAAGAAGCTCGGCTCGATGGACGAGGTCGACCCCGAGCTCACGAAGGCGTTCGAGAAGCTCGGCATCCCGCTCGAGGAGCAGAAGCGGCTCGCCAACGTGGCGGTGGACGCGGTCTTCGACTCGGTGTCGGTGGCGACCACCTTCAAGGAGAAGCTGGCGGAGAAGGGCGTCATCTTCTGCTCCTTCTCCGACGCGGTGAAGAGCCACCCCGACCTCGTCCGGAAGTACCTGGGCTCGGTCGTGCCCTCCACCGACAACTTCTTCGCGTCGCTCAACAGCGCCGTCTTCTCCGACGGCAGCTTCGCCTTCATCCCGAAGGGCGTGCGCTGCCCGATGGAGCTCTCGACCTACTTCCGCATCAACGCCTCCGACACCGGCCAGTTCGAGCGGACGCTGATCGTGGCGGAGGAGGGCGCGTACGTGTCCTACCTCGAGGGCTGCACGGCGCCCGTGCGCGACACGAACCAGCTCCACGCCGCCGTGGTCGAGCTGGTCGCGCTCGACGACGCCCAGATCAAGTACTCGACCGTCCAGAACTGGTACCCGGGCGACGCCGAGGGCCGGGGCGGCATCTACAACTTCGTCACGAAGCGCGGCAAGGCGATGCACCGCGCGAAGATCTCGTGGACGCAGGTCGAGACCGGCTCGGCCATCACCTGGAAGTACCCGTCCTGCATCCTGCAGGGCGACGACAGCGTGGGCGAGTTCTACTCGGTGGCGCTGGCGAACCACTTCCAGCAGGCCGACACCGGGACCAAGATGATCCACATCGGCAAGCGCACGCGCTCGACCATCGTCTCCAAGGGCATCAGCGCCGGGCGCGGGCAGAACACCTACCGCGGGCTGGTCAAGGTGATGAAGGGGGCGGAGGGGTCGCGCAACTACTCGCAGTGCGACTCGCTCCTCATCGGCGACCGGTGCGGCGCCCACACCTTCCCGTACATCGAGGTGAAGAACCCGACGGCGCAGGTGGAGCACGAGGCCACCACCTCCAAGATCGGCGAGGACCAGCTCTTCTACTGCCGGCAGCGCGGCATCTCGCAGGAGGACGCCGTCTCCATGATCGTGAACGGCTTCGCCCGGCAGGTGCTGAAGGAGCTGCCCATGGAGTTCGCCGTCGAGGCGCAGAAGCTGCTGGGGATGAGCCTCGAAGGGAGCGTCGGCTAGGCCCGGCGCGTTCACGGAGAGAGACACCACACGCCATGCTCAGCATCCACGGACTCAGGGCCAACGTCGGCGAGCGCGAGATCCTGAAGGGCCTCGACCTCGAGGTGAAGGCGGGCGAGGTGCACGCCATCATGGGGCCGAACGGCTCCGGGAAGAGCACGCTCGCGGGCGTGCTCGCCGGGCGCGAGACCTACGCCGTCACCGGCGGCACCGTCACCTTCGACGGCGAGGACCTCCTCGCCCTCGCGCCCGAGACGCGCGCGGCGAAGGGGCTCTTCCTCGCCTTCCAGTACCCGGTGGAGATCCCGGGCGTCGGCAACATGTACTTCCTGCGCACCGCGCTGAACGCCATCCGCAAGGCGCGCGGCGAGGAGCCGCTCGACGCCATGGACTTCCTCGCGCTCGCGAAGGAGCGGATGAAGCTCGTCGCCATGGACCCGTCGTTCGCGAACCGGTCGGTGAACGAGGGGTTCTCCGGCGGTGAGAAGAAGAGGAACGAGATCCTGCAGATGGCGGTGCTCGAGCCCCGCCTCGCCATCCTCGACGAGATCGACTCGGGCCTGGACATCGACGCGCTCCGCACCGTGGCCGACGGCGTGAACGCGCTGCGCGGCAACGCCCGCGCCTTCGTCGTGGTGACGCACTACCAGCGGCTCCTCGACTACATCAAGCCCGACCACGTGCACGTCATGTCGGCGGGCCGCATCGTCACGAGCGGCGGCCCCGAGCTGGCGCTCACGCTCGAGGAGAAGGGCTACGGCTGGATCGAGAAGGAGCCGCCGCCGCGCCCGCCGGCCGGCCGGGAGGCGCGGCCGTGAGCGAGGCCGAGGAGAGCCTGGCCCGCATGCTGGCCGACCGGCCTGCGCCCCGGACGCCGCTCCTGCGCCGCCTGCGCGAGGACGGCCAGCATGCGTTCCTGCGCGTGAAGCTGCCGACCACCAGCCAGGAGGACTGGCGCTTCACGAGCCTGGCCGGCCTCGCCGCCCGGCCGCTCGCGTTCGCGGCGCCGGCCGCGGTGCCGGCCGACGCCGAGCTCCCGCCCGCGCCGCGCCTCGTCTTCGTGAACGGCCGGCTCGACGCGGCCCGCTCCGACCTCTCCGGGCTGCCGCCCGGCGTCCGCGCCGGGAGCCTGGCCGCCGCCCTGGAGGAGCGCCCGGCCGCGCTCGAGCCGCACCTCGGCCGGATCGTCCCGCCGCCCGATCACGCCTTCGCCGCGCTCAACGCCGCGCTCCTCGAGGACGGCGCGTTCCTGGAGCTCTCCCACGGCGTGCGCTGCGAGCGGCCCATCCACCTCGTCTTCCTCACCGCCGCCGAGGGCGCCGCGCTCGCCGCGGTGGCGCCGCGCGCCCTGGTGGTGGCGGGCGCGGGCGCCCGCGCCTCCGTCGTCGAGCACCACGCCGGGCGCGGCGCCTACCTCAGCGTGCCGGTGACGGAGCTCGCCCTGGCCGAGGACGCGCAGCTGGAGCACGCTCGCGTGCAGGAGGAGGGCGCCGCCGCGTATCACGTGGCGCTCCTCCAGGTGGAGCAGCGCGCGCGCAGCCGCTTCACGAGCCAGTCGATCGCGCTCGGCGGCGCCGTGGCGCGCGTCGAGGCGCGCGCCCGGCTCGCGGGCGAGGACGCCACCTGCGACCTGCACGGGCTCTACGTCGGCCAGGGGCAGCAGGTGCTCGATCACTTCGTGCACGTGGATCACGCCGCCCCGCGCGCCACCAGCCGCCAGCTCTTCAAGGGCATCCTCGACGGCGCCTCGCGCGGCGTCTTCGCCGGCCGGATCCTGGTGCGCGAGGGGGCGCAGAAGACCGACGCCGGCCAGGTGAACTCGAACCTGCTCCTCTCCCGCGACGCGACCATCGACGCGAAGCCCCAGCTCGAGATCCTGGCCGACGACGTGAAGTGCTCGCACGGCGGCACGGTCGGGCAGATCCGGGAGGACCAGCTCTTCTACCTGCGCTCGCGCGGCGTGCCGGCGGCGCTGGCGCGGGCGCTGCTCACCTGGGCCTTCGCCGCCGAGATGGTCGAGCACGTCGGGCCGGAGGAGGTGCGCGCACGCGTGCGCCGCGCCGTCACGGCCCGGCTCCCCGCCGGGGAGCTCTTGCGGGAGGTCGCATGAGGGTCCATCCCAGCCCGCCCGAGGCGGAGGTCGTCACGCTGCACAAGCCGGTCGACGAGCCGTTCGACGTCGACCGCGCGCGCTGCGACTTCCCCATCCTGGCGCGCCCGGTGCGCGGCAAGGCGCTCGTCTACCTCGACAGCGCCGCCACCACCCAGAAGCCTCGCCAGGTGGTCGAGGCGATGGCGCGCTACTTCGACCAGGAGAACGCCAACGTCCACCGCGGCGTGCACTTCCTCTCGGAGCGGGCCACCGAGGCGTACGAGGGGGCGCGCGAGAAGGTGCGACGCTTCCTCAACGCGCCCGACGCGCGCGAGATCGTCTTCGTCCGCGGCACGACCGAGGCGCTGAACCTGGTGTCGAACACGTTCGGCCGCCAGCGGGTGGGGGCGGGCGACGAGGTCCTGGTCACGGCGATGGAGCACCACTCCGACATCGTGCCCTGGCAGATGCTGTGCCAGGAGCGCGGCGCGAAGCTGGCGGTGGCGCCCATCGACGACCGCGGCGTCCTCCTCCTCGACGAGCTGGAGCGGCGGCTCGGGCCGCGCACTCGCCTCCTGGCCGTGGCGCACGTCTCGAACGCGCTCGGCACCGTGAACCCCATTCGCCGCATCTGCGAGCTGGCGCACGCCCGGGGCGTGCCGGTGGTGGTGGACGGGGCGCAGGGCGCGCCACACCGGCTGGCCGACGTCCAGGCGATGGGTTGTGACTTCTACGCGTTCAGCGGCCACAAGATCTACGGGCCGACCGGGATCGGCGTGCTGTGGGGGAAGGCGGAGCACCTCGAGGCGATGCCGCCGTGGCAGGGCGGCGGCGACATGATCCTGTCCGTCTCGTTCGAGAAGACGGTCTACAACCGCATCCCGTACAAGTTCGAGGCGGGCACGCCCAACATGGCGGGCGCGGTCGGGCTCGGCGCCGCGCTCGACTGGCTGGAGGCGCTGCCGCGCGAGGCCGCCTGGGCGCACGAGGACGAGCTGCTCGAGTACGGCACGGAGGCGCTCGGCCGCATCCCCGGGCTGCGCATCGTCGGCACCGCGCCCGACAAGACGGCGGTCCTCTCCTTCGTCATGGACGACGTGCACCCGCACGACATCGGCACGGTCCTCGACCGCGAGGGCATCGCCATCCGCACCGGCCACCACTGCGCGCAGCCGCTCATGCAGCGGTTCGGCTTGCCGGCGACGGCGCGCGCCTCGCTCGGGCTGTACAATACCCGCGAGGAGGTCGACGCCCTCGCCGCCGGCCTGGAGAAGGTGAGAAGGATGTTCGCATGAGCACCGAGCTCGACGATCTGTACCAGGAGGTCATCCTCGACCACGGCCGCAAGCCGCGGAACTTCCACAAGCTCGAGGGGGCGAACCGCGAGGCGGAGGGCCTGAACCCGCTGTGCGGCGATCACTTCAAGCTCTACGTGAAGCTCGACGGCGACAGGATCGCCGACATCTCCTTCGAGGGCTCGGGCTGCGCCATCTCCAAGGCGTCGGCCTCGTTGATGACCGACGCGGTGAAGGGCAAGTCGGTCGCCGAGGCACGCGCCCTGTTCGACCGCTTCCATCGGATGGTGACGACGCCGCCCGAGCAGCCGGTCGAGGATCTCGGGAAGCTGTCGGCGTTCGCCGGCGTGCGCGAATTTCCGGTGCGGGTGAAGTGCGCCAGCCTCGCCTGGCACACCCTGCACGCCGCCCTCGACGGTGGCGGACAGACGATATCGACGGAATGAGGCGTTCAGGCGTTCAGGC
>DASTGH010000448.1:0-12130 GCA_035719345.1 Anaeromyxobacteraceae bacterium | reverse complement strand
GGCGGTCTCGAGGTCACCTTCCTCGGCGTCGGGCAGGGCGACGCGGTCGCGCTGCGGCTCCCCGACGGATCGGCGGTCCTCGTGGACGGCGGCGGCGAGGCCCTGGGGCGCTACGACCCGGGCGCGCGCGACGTCGTGCCCTGGCTCCGCGACGCGGGCGTGCGCCGCCTGGCGGCGGTGTTCCTGTCCCACCCGCACCCGGACCACCTCTTCGGGCTGCCGGCGGTCGCCGAGGCGTTCCCGGTGAAGCGCTTCTTCACGAATGGCAGGCGGGGTGACGACGCCGCCGCCGCGGCCCTGGCGCGGATGCCCGCGGCCGAGCGGCTCGGCCCGGGCGAGGCCTTCGAGCAGGCGGGCGTGCGCTTCGAGGCGCTCGGGCCGCCCGAGGGCAGCGACGCCTGGCTCGAGAACGACGCCTCGCTCGTGCTCCGGGTGACGCACGGCCAGGTCGCCTTCCTGCTCACCGGCGACGTGCAGGCCGAGGGCGAGGCGGCGCTGCTCGAGCGCGAGCGGCCGCGGCTCCGCGCCGACGTGGTGAAGATGCCGCACCACGGGAGCGCCACGAGCTCGTCACCCGCGCTCGTGGCCGCGGTCGGCGCACGGTGGGCGATCGCCACCGTCGGCCACGAGAACCGGTTCGGCTTCCCGGCGGCCGAGGTCGTCGCCCGCTGGGCCGCCGCGGGGGCGACTGTGCTGCGGACGGACGAGGGGGCGGTCCGGTTCCTCTCGGACGGACGCACCGTCCGCCGCGTTCCCGCCGCCGCTTCGCTCGACGCGCTGGCGCTCGCGCGCGAGCGTCCGTAGCTTTCCCGGCGTGGACATCGCACGCGTCGACCTGGCCGAGATCGCGGAGCTCATCCGGCGGCACATCCCGCCGGGCGACCCCCCCGTCGGCTGGCTGCGCGGGCGCAGCTACTTCCGCGACGTCCTGGTGCACGAGCTCCGCTGCTCCGACGTGGAGGCGGAGGAGCTCGTCGACACGCTCGAGATGAACGGCTACCTGCGCTTCGAGGGCGATCCCTCGGAGCGGTCCGTCGCCGACAGCCGCTGGGACGTGGGCTGACGGCCGTCAGCCGCCAAACTCGAGCCAGCCGAAGCGATCGACCGCGTGGAAGTCGCCGCGCAGCGGCGGCGAGAAGCCCTGCGCGTCGGGGGCGCGCCGACCGTGGGTCTCGAGGCGGAAGAGGTTCATGCGCCACCGCTCGCCGGGGCGAGGCGGTCCACCCAGCGAAGACCACGGCACGGCCAGCTCGACCGACCAGCCCCTGGCCGGAGCGGGCGGCGCATCGCCGACGGTGATCGCCCCGTCCACCGCCACCGCGCTGCGCGCGCCCGAGCGCCACGTGCGCGCGGCCGCGAGGTCGCTGCGCGGCGAGGCGAAGCGCGCTTCGAAGCGCGCGTTCGCGGGTGAGACCTCGATCTCGACGTACTCGCGCCCGCGCCCGGAGCGATCGAGGAAGACCTCGACCACCTCGTCCTCCCAGAGCGCGTCGCCGTCGGAGCGGCCCGGCCGCACCCAGACCACGTCGTCCTGGCAGGCGAACGCCACGTAGAGCGCCTCGTCGTCCCACAGGAGCCGCGCCTCCGTGCGCGAGCGCGCCGGGAGCCCGGTCATGGTGTCGACGAGCACCGCCGGCTCGGCGTGCGCCCAGGCCGCGTCGTCGAGGCGCCCGTTCACGAAGGGCGCCGAACGGGCCCGCGCCGCGAGGTAGACCGGCAGCGGCGCCGGCACGCCCGAGAGCCGCCCGGGGCCCGCCGCCGGATCGCGGCAGGCCATGAGCACCGCGAGGGTGGCCGCGGCGGCCCTCGCGGCGGCCGCGCCGCGGACCGGTCGGCGCGCGCCCCCGCGCTTCGGCGCCGCGGGGGGCACTGGCACGTGGCGTGGATCCATGGTCGGCGTGGACTCGCCTGCCATGGTACCTGAGCCGGCCGAAAGCACCCGCGCGCTCGCGGGGGCGCTCGTCGCCGGCGCGGCGCCCCGCGCCTCCCCGCGGATGGTGGCGATCGCCGGCCCGGGTGCGGGCGCTGCATTCGCGCTCGAGCACGGCGCCGTCCTCGGCCGGAGCCGCAGCGCCCGCCTGAGGCTCCTCGATCCCGCCGCGTCCGGGCTGCACCTCCGCTTCGGCCTGGGCACGGCGGGCGTCGTGGTCGAGGACGTCGGTAGCCGCAACGGCGCGACGCTCAACGGGCGTCCTCTTCCCCCGGGGCCCTCGGCCCTGTCGGAAGGGGACGAGATCGGGGTGGGGGCGACCATCCTGCGGGTCGAGGGCGTGGGGGGTGGCGTCTCGCCGAGAGCCGACGGCGGGTGCCGGTCCCCGCCGCCCGCCGCTCTCGTCTCCGTGCCGCTCGCGCTCACCGCCGCCGCGCTGCTCGCGCTCGCCGCCGCCCTGGCGCTCGGCGCCGGGTGACGGCCAGGCCGCTAGCGCGAGCGCGCCAGCCGCGCGCGCTCCAGCAGGATCCCGAACAGCTCGCGATGGCGCGCCCACAGGCTCGTGAACTGGACGGGGCCGCGCCGGGTGAGGACCGCGTAGAGCGTGCCGGCGAGGCCGGTGTGCACCTCGACGCGCACGATGTCCTCCCAGCGGACGGGGACGCGGCGGAAGAAGCTGCGGAACACGAGCCCGTCGGGCCCGACCTCGATCGCGGTGCGCGCGTAGTGCGCGCCGAACGCGGCGAAGAAGACGAGGAACGCGACGGCGGACAGCACGCTCTCCCCCGGCACCCCCGGGAACCGGGCGAGCGCCAGGAGCACGGCGGCCCAGAAGGCCGCCGCCACCAGCATCGCCAGCCGGAGCCAGAGCCGGGTCCGGTACGTGCGCGGCGCCACCCTGAAAGTCTACGGATGCCGGGCCGCGCCCCGCAAACGCGCTCCCTCCGGGGCCGTGCCGCGACGCCGCCGTCCCTCAGCGGGACCGGAACGGATTCTCGAGCACGATCGTCTCGTCACGCTCTGCCCCGACGGAGACGGCGATCACCTTCACCCCGGTGAGCTGCGCGACGCGCTCCACGTAGGATCGGGCCGCCGCGGGAAGGTCCTGCCAGCGGCGGATGCCGGCGAGCTTCTCCGTCCAGCCCGGCACGGACTCGTACACCGCCTCGCAGCGCTCGAGCGTCTCGAGGTCGCTCGGCATCTCCGTGAAGGTCCGATCGCCGCACCGGTAGCCGATGGCGATCTTCACCTCGCGGAAGCCGGTGAGCACGTCGAGCTTGGTGAGCGCCAGCCCGTCGAGCCCGTTCACGCGCGCCGCGTAGCGCAGCGCCAGCGCGTCGAGCCACCCGGTCCGGCGCGGCCGGCCGGTGGTGGCGCCGAACTCGCCCCCGATCCGGCGCAGCTCCTCGCCGGTGGCGTCCTTCAGCTCCGACGGGTAGGGGCCGCCGCCCACCCGCGTCGAGTACGCCTTGCTGATGCCGATGACGCGGTGGAGCGCGGTCGGGCCGACGCCGGACCCGGTGGCGGCGTTGCCGGCGACGGTGTTGGACGAGGTGACGAACGGATACGTGCCGTGATCCACGTCGAGGAGCGTCCCCTGCGCGCCCTCGAAGAGGAGCGACTTGCCCGCCTTCATCGCCTCGTGCAGCCAGAGCGAGGCGTCGCGGGCGTAGGGCCGCAGGTCGCGGCCCAGCGCCGCGTAGCGCGAGACGATCTCGTCCTCCTTCCAGGAGGCGGCGGCGCCGAGGCGCGCCAGCTCCTCGGCGGCGGAGGGCAGCCGCTCCTTCACCTTGCGGGCGAGCCGCTCCGGCTCGAGCAGGTCGCGCACGCGCAGCCCGCGGCGCGCCACCTTGTCCTCGTAGGTGGGCCCGATGCCGCGACCGGTCGTGCCGATCTTGCCGGCCCCGGCGCGCGCCTCCCGCGCCAGGTCGAGCGCCTTGTGCCAGGGCATGATGACGTGCGCGTCGAGCGACAGCACGAGCTGCCCGTCGTCGGCGAGGAGCCCGCGCCCCTTGAGCTGCGCGATCTCGTGCGCCAGCACCTCGGGATCGACGACCACGCCGTTGCCGATGACGCAGGCCTTGCCCGGATGGAGGATGCCGGACGGGATGAGGTGGAGGACCGTCTTCTGGCCGCCCACCACCAGCGTGTGCCCGGCGTTGTTGCCTCCCTGGAAGCGGACGACGACGTCCGCGTCCTGGGTGAGCAGGTCGACCAGCTTGCCCTTCCCCTCGTCGCCCCACTGCGCCCCGATCACCACGACGTTCGGCATCGCTCGCGGCCTTCCTCTCGTGAACGCGCGACCATAGCAGGCGGTCCGGCGACCTGCCAGCGCCGCGGGTCGTGGGATTTCCGCCCGCGTCAGCGGCGCCGCCGCGCCTTGCGCCGCCCGCCGCGGGCCGCGCCGCCGAGCCGCCCGCCGCCCGCTCGCTCCAGCGCCTGCGTCGCGAATTCCAGATCGACGGCGAAGCCGATGGCCGGCCCGGGGCGGCCGAAGCGCGCGAGGAGCGCGTCGTAGCGCCCGCCCGCGGCGACGGCGGACCCCGCGCCGGGCGCGTACCCGGCGAAGGTGATGCCGGTGTAGTAGCCGAGGCCGCGCACCTCGCCGAGGTCGACCTCCGCGGCGCGGAGGCCGCGCCGGCGCGCGAGGCCCAGCGCCGCCTCGACCTCGGCCAGCGCCGGGGCGGCGCCGGGAACCGCTCCCGCCACCTCGCGCGCGCGCTCCAGCGCGCCGTCACCGTAGAGCCCGGCGAGGAGCGGCAGCGCCTCGCGGGCGGCGGCGGGGCCGCGCCCCTTGCGCGCGAGCGCGCCGAGCGCGGCCTCGTCCTTGCGCGAGAGCGCCACCTCCGCCTCGGCCCGCGCCGCGGGCGAGAGCCCGGCCGCGGTCACCACCTCGGCGGCGAAGCGCGCGTGGCCCACCTCCACCACGGCGGCGGAAAGCCCGACGCGGTCGAGCGCGCGCGAGAGCAGGCCGAGCGCCTCGGCGTCGGCCCGGGCGCCGCCCTCGCCCAGGAGCTCGACGCCCGCCTGGTACACCTCGCGCGGCCGCCCGGCGCGCGCCTCGCGCGCCCGGAGCACCGGGCCGTCGTAGCAGAGCCGCGCCGGCGACGGCAGCGCGTCCGGCCGGGCCGCGTAGAGGCGCGCGATCTGCGGCGTGATGTCCGGGCGGATGGCGACCACCTCGCCCGACCCGGGCTCGACGAACTTGAGGACGCCGGCCAGCGCCGCCGGCGAGAGGCCCCGCTCCACCACCTCCAGCCGCTCCAGCGTGGGGAGCAGCACCCGCCGGAAGCCCGCGGCCGAGAAGACCTCGTGCAGCCGCGCCGAGAGGTCGGCGAGGTGCGCGGAGTGATCGGGGAGGAGGTCGCGGAGGCCGGCGGGCAGCGAGAGGTCGAGCATCGCGCGCGCGAATCTAGCACGGGCTCCGCTACCATCCCGCCCATGACCGTCCTCCTGCTCGCGATCCTCGCCGCCGCGCCGGACCCCGCCGGCGCCGACCTCGTCGACGTCGCGAAGCTGGTGCCGGACGCCGTGCTCGACCTGCGCGCGCCGCCATGGAGGCGGCGGGATTCCGGGTCATGCCGAGCGAGTGGTGGCACTTCGACGCGCCGGACGCCGGGATGCTCTCGGTGCTGGACGAGCCGATCGAGGGCGTGGCCCGCTGATGATACCCCTTGCGTCGATCCGGTCCGTTCGCCCTGAGCGTAGCGAAGCGGAGTCGAAGGTCGCGCTAATGGTGCATGGTCGGATCGTCGATGGGCGGGCGCGTGCCCATGCCGACGTCGGGCGGGCGCGAGGTCGTCACCGCTCCGCCGCGCTCGCCGTAGGCGACGCCGGTCTCGTCGCGGGCCTCGCCGCGCGTTGCCGGCGTGTGGGCGATCCGCCCGCGCCCACGGCCCAGCCTCTCGCCCGAGACCTGGCGCCGCCCGAGCGCCGCCCCCAGGCCGGCGCCGAGCAGGCCGAGCAGCGCGCCGACGCCGGCCGCTCCCGCACCCGCGGCCGCGCCCTTGGCGGCGTCCTCGGCCGCCGCCGAGGCCCGCGCCCGGTTCTGCGGGGTGGCGCGCTGCTCGACGGTGCGCGCGCCGACGTTGCCGGAGAGCGCGGTGCCGGCCGTCATGCCGCCGGAGGCGGCCGCGCCGGCGAGGAAGATGGCGCCGGCCACGAGCCCGATGGCCCACACCAGCGCGCCGTGGAGCAGCGCCCCCGACTCCTGCCGATCGCCGGCCACGCGCACCGCCACCATCGCGCCGACGAAGGACGCGGCCAGCGGCGTGAGCAGCGCCCAGATCGCGGCCAGCACCCCGAGCCCCTTCGAGTCCGTCGGGCTGGCGGCGAACCCGAAGGCCGCGCCGAACAGGCCGAGCACGACGTGGACGGCGAGCGCGCACAGCACGCCGGCGATGACGGGTCCCCACTGCACGCGGGGCCATGCACCTCTGGTCAAAGCTTCCGCAGCCATGTGGAACACCTCCCACACGGAAGGTGACCACGGGCGGGGAGCCTCACAAGGATGGAGGCAGACACGCCGGGTGAAGAGTGGGCCGGGAGCCGGGGCCGCGGCGTGCGGCTAGAGGTGAATGGCCTTGACCGCACGCATGTACTGCAGGCGGCGCAGCTTCTCCAGCACCTCGGGCGTGGGCGTCGAGTCGACGCTGTAGAGCGCGAAGGCGTGCGCGCGGGCGGCGTCGCGCGAGAGGTGGATGCGCGCGATGTTGACGCCGGACTCGCCGAGGAGCGTCCCGACGTGCCCCACGACGCCGGGGGCGTCGTCGTTCTCGCACATGATGATGTGCCCCTGGGGCTCGGCCTCCAGCCGGAAGCGGTTCACGCGGACGACGCGCAGCTCCTGCTTGCCGAACACGGTCCCGGCCACCGAGGCCGCCTCTGCCCCACCCGAGAGCGTGACGGTGAGGAGCGACACGTAGTCGTGCGCCTCGGCCGACAGCTCCTCGCGCAGCACCAGCCCCCGCTCGCGGGCGATGGCCGGCGCCGAGACCTCGTTCACCGGTGCGTCGAGCACGTGCCGGAGCATGCCCTTCAGCACCTGGGCCGCGATCGCCCGGTGCGGCGCGGTGGAGAGCTCGCCTGCCAGCTCCAACCGCACCTCGTGGATGGAGGGTGGCGCGATCTGGGCCGCGAGCGAGCCGAGCTTCTCGGCGAGGTCGAGGTACGGGCGGATGCGCTCCAGCACCTCGCGCGGGATGGACGGCAGGTTGACCGCGTTCTTCACCTCGCCGCGCGTGAGATAGGCGGCGAGCTGCTCGGCGATGGCGACCGCCACCGCCGCCTGCGCCTCCTCGGTCGAGGCGCCGAGGTGCGGCGTGCAGACGAAGTGGTCGAGCTTGAGGAGCGGGTGGTCGGCGGCGGGCGGCTCCTTCTCGAAGACGTCGAGCGCGGCGCCACCGAGGTGCCCGGAGGCGAGCGCGTCCGCCAGCGCGCGCTCGTCGATGACCCCGCCGCGGGCGCAGTTCACGAGGAGCGCGCCGCGCTTCATCTTCGCCAGCGCCGTCGCGTTCACGAGGTTGCGGGTCTGCTCGGTGAGCGGCACGTGCAGCGAGATGACGTCCGCCTCGCGCCACAGATCGTCGAGCGAGACCTGGGTCACGCCCAGCTTGGAGGCCGCCTCGGCGCTGATGAACGGGTCGTAGGCGACGACCCGCATCTTCATGGCGCGGCAGCGCTCGACGACGATGGAGCCGATGTTGCCGATGCCCACCACGCCCAGCGTCTTGCCCGCCAGCTCGTGGCCCTGGAACTTCTTCTTCTCCCACTTGCCGGCCTTGACGCTGGCGGTGGCGGCGGCCACGTGCCGCGCCAGCGCCAGCATGTGCGCCAGCGTCAGCTCGGCGACCGTGGTGGAGGAGCCGCCGGGGGTGTTCATGACCACCACCCCGCGCCGGGTGGCGGCCTCCATGTCGACGTTGTCGACGCCGACGCCGGCGCGCCCCACCACCTTGAGCCGCGCCGCGCGCTCGAGCAGCTTCGCGTTCACCTTGGTGGCGCTTCGCACGGCCAGGGCGTCGTAGTCGCCGACGATCTTCTCCAGCTCCTCCGGCTTCAGTCCGACCTTGACGTCCACCTCGAGGCCCGCCTGGCGCATGATCTCCACGCCCTCCGCCGAGAGATCGTCCGAGACGAGTACGCGAGGGGCCATGGAACCTCCGAGGGGGTCGGCTGCGGGAGGCGCGGCCGGGGTGGCCTGACCTAACCAGCCGAGCGCAGTGCGTCAATTTGCGTCGGGGGCGCTCCGCGAGCACTGGCTCGAGCGGGGCCGCGACCCTCAGGCGCGCGGCAGGACGCCCGAGAGGACCAGCGCCACGATCTGCTCCTTCACCGCCTCGATGTCCTCCTCGTCGCGGCCGCCGACGAGCCCGACCACCATCCCGGTGAGCGTCATCTCCAGCGCGCCGAGCAAGCTCGCCGCCACCACCATCGGGTCGGCCCCCTCGCGCACCTCCCGCTGCGCCACGCCCCGCCTCACGACGTCGGCGACGATGCGGAGCGCGAGCTCGAAGGTCTGCTTGGTCGAGCCCGCGCGGAACGCGTTCGGCGTCCGGGCCACCTCGAGGAGCAGCACCCGGACGGCGGCGGGCGCGGTCCGGAACACGTCCACGGCGAAGCGGCACATGCCGGCGAGCTGCTCGGGCGCGGTGCCGGGGCCCTCGCTGATGGCGCGCAGGGCATTGATGAAGATCGCCCACTGCTCCGAGAAGACGCTCTCGAGGAGCTCCTCCTTGTCCCGGAAGTAGTGGTAGACGAGGCCGTAGGCCACGCCCGCGCTCTTGGCGACGTCGGCGATCCGGCAGCCGTGGTAGCCCTTCTCTGCGAACACCCGGACGGCGGCGTGGAGGATGGCGCGCCGCTTCTCGGGCTCGTTCTCGTCCGCCAGCGGCTGGGCGCGCGTCCTGCCGGTCCGCTCTCGGGCCACGGTCTCCCCCTCGATGGGAGGCCCCGGTTTACGTGCCGCCTCCCGGGGTGTCAACCTCCGCGACGGCGTCAGCCGCCCACCTTCGCGCCGAGCCCGGCCACGTCGAAGATGAGCCCCCAGCGTGGATGCGGATCGCACTCATTCGCGATGACCGTGAAGCCGAGGCGCCAGCATTTGCAGGGCGAGTCCCAGACGAGGGACACGGAGTGCTGGAACACGTGCGGCCCCCGCGCCGGGCCGGGGCAGACCACCTGCTCGCGCGCGGTGAAGGCGGCGTCCCAGGCGGCGGTCGCGCCTCCGAGGTGGCCGCGCACCCCGAACCCGCCGCTGGCGAGCGGCTGGAAGGCGAGGCCGCGCGTGTCGTCGAAGAGCGGCTCCAGGCCGGCGACGAGCCGGGGCGACCCGCCCCGCCCCACCGTGGAGAGCGACGCGTGCACGTCGTCGCCGCGCCCGTCGCCCACCGTCAGCCCCGCGTTGAACTCCGAGAAGGCGTCCCAGAAGGAGCGGGGGTCGGTGGGCGGCACCGGCGGCTCGGCCCCGAAGGCGAAGAAGCGCGCCCCGACCCCGAGGGTGGCCCGCCACACGGTCAGCGTCGACTGCACCCACGTCTCCGACAGCCGCGCCGGATCGAGGTTCACGTCCTGGCCGAGCGTGAGGTCGGCGCCGACGAGGCCGCCGGGGGCCGGCAGGAGCCGGTTCCGCAGCGAGAGCTGGAGCTGCTGGAAGCGGCCGGGGATGGCGGTGAGCGAGCGCGCCGGCGCCGTGCCGCCGCCCGCCGGCGGCGGCGGCACGTCCAGCTCGTCGTAGGCGTAGGCCGGCAGCGCCGGGCCGGCCTGCGGCGTGCCGTACCGCCAGCTGGCGCGCGGCTCGATGACGTGCCGCCACCCCGCGCCGAAGCGCCGCGACAGGAACGTGGAGACGTCGAGACCGACGACGGCGCGCGCGTCGGCCTGCTCGCCGCCGTCGCCGAACGCGTAGGCGGCGGCCGTCGCGGCCAGCCAGGGGTCGACCTCGAGCGCCCGTCCGACGGCGAAGGGCGCGCGCAGCTCGCTGCGCAGCGCGAGGCGGGTCGCGGAGAGCCGCTCTCCCGGCTGCCAGCGCGCGTCCCGCTCCCCCGCGTCGATGGCGGGAAACCCCCACCCCCGCTCGCCCGGCCCGAGGCCGTTCGCGCCCTCGTCGCCGGTGATCCCGCTGAGCGGCGCGAAGCGCGCCACGCCCAGGAACGCCGAGAGCCGCAGCGGGCCGGCGACCCGCACCGGCAGGAGCGAGAGCGACGCCGAGGGCAGGCGATGGAAGGTGGAGAGGTCGCCGCCGAACGTGCCGTAGGGCGCCGGGCCGGGCGCCGGCCCGAGGCTCGGGTCGAAGCCGACCCGCGAGTCGAGCGACAGCAGCGAAAGGTGGTAGGCGGCGTCGCCCTCGACGAGGAGGTCGTGCTCGCGGTGCGTGTAGGTGACGGCGCTCCGCCGGTATTCGATGGCGCGCAGGAGCGCGTCGGCGGTGAAGTCGGCGGTGTAGAGCGCGTCGTTCACCAGGCCGACGTCGACGCGGAGGTGGTCGGCGTCGGACAGGCGCTGGTCGTGCACGCCGGAGAGCGCGACCCGGTTCAGGCCGGCGGGGCGCGCCACGCCCGCGGGCCAGAGGTCGAGGGTGTGGTGCAGGAGGCCGAGCCGCAGCGTCCCGCGCGCGCCCTCCGCCGGGGCCCACCGCAGCTCGAGCCCGAGGCTCGGCCCCTTCACCTCGCGATCGCCGATCGGCTGGCCCGGGCCGAAGGCGTAGCCCGGCGTGGCGGTGAGGTCCCAGCTCCGCCCCAGCGTGACGAAGACGGGCGCGGCGACGCCGAAGCCGCCCGGGCCGCCCCACGTGATCTCCGGGAAGAGCAGACCCGTCTGGCGGTCGGCGAGCGGCATGTAGAGCACCGGCAGCGCGAAGACCGGGACCGGCGAGCGGAGGAAGAGGAAGCGCGGGGTCACGTAGAAGACCGGCCAGGTGAGGAAGGCGCGGTCGCCCGCGACGACGTCGGCGTGCGAGGCGCGGATCTCCCAGGAGGGCGGCCCGGCCCCGCAGTCGCAGAGCGTGATGCGCGCGCCATCCACCTGGAAGCGGCCGGGCTGCTCGTTCACGGAGGCACCCTCGAGCGCGGCGCCGCCCAGCGAGATCTTGTTGCGGCCGGTGGCGCGCGCCTCGGCCAGCGTGCGGCAGCGCCCCAGGTCGAGCGGGCCCTCCTTCAGGAAGGCGACGACGTCGTGCGCCTGGTACGGACCGTCCAGGACGGCGTGCATCCGGCTCGCCGCCACGGCGCGCCCCGGCTCGAGGAGCAGCACCCCGTCCCAGGCCTCCACCTCCCCGGTCGCGCCGTCCCAGCTGGCCGAGCCGGCGCGCAGCGTCACCTGCCCGCGCCGCAGGACGACGCCGCCGGAGGCGGTGCCGCGGTCGAGCACCGTGTCGTAGCGGACCTCGCCCGCCTCCAGGACCTCGAGCGGCTGCGCGGCGGGCGCGGGCGGCGCCGCGAGGAGCGCGAGGGCGAGGAGGACCGTCGGCACGCGGCGCGCAGGGTACTACGGGCGGCGCGCGCCGCGCGGGGAGGTTCGAGGGCGCAGCCCTCGTTCTAATGACTCGCCTGGGCCTGCGCCTTGAGCGCGACCGGCCGCTCGAAGTCGATGGCGAGCACGTCGCCCTCGACCTTCTGCTGCCAGGACACCTTCTCCTTGAGCGCGATCTCGAGCACGAGCGTGCGGCCGTGGCGCCGCGGCGTCACCGACGCCACCGCGCCCGGGAAGAAGGAGGTGTCGAAGGGCCGCGCGTCGTTCCGGCGCACGAGGCGCGTGTTCGGCAGCTCCACCCGCACCGCGCGGGCGCCGGCGTCGGAGATGGTGAAGCGCGGCGGTGCCGAGCAGCGGACGAAGACCCGCGAGGCCGAGGCCGTCTGCTGGAACCCGAGCTCCTTCACCTCGCGCGGCTTCTCCGCGGCGGCGAGCGCGCGGGCGGCGTCCTCGGCGCGCCGGGCCTCGGCCGCCGCCGCCTTGCGCGCCTCGCGCGCCGCGCGCGCCTTCTCCGCCGCCTCGAGCTTGGCGACCCGCTTCGCCTCGCGCTCCGCGGCCGCCTTCTCGGCGGCCGCCTTCTTCGCGGCCGCCTGCTTCTCCTTGGCGGTCATGGGCTTCGGGGCGGGCGCGGCAGCGGCCGCCGCGGCCGGGGCCGAGACCGCCGCGACCGCCTCGGCCAGCGCATCCGGCGCCGGCGCGGCCTGCGGCACGACGTGCGCGTCCGAGGGCGGC
>DASTGH010000447.1:0-35834 GCA_035719345.1 Anaeromyxobacteraceae bacterium | reverse complement strand
AGTTGCCCGGCGGAGGACGTGGGGGATTCGCGGTGAGTGGCGCCGCGTGACCCTCGGTCCGTGTCTCGGGGGCGGAAACCCCGGTGCGGGGCAGCGACCCCGCACCGGGGCGACTCGGACGACCGGGCGTCGCACCGTGATGGCGGCCGAGCTGGTGCTGCCGCTCGCTGGAAAGCTCGAACTGGAGATCGGCCGGCGCGGAGGCGTCGTGGGCGGCGACACCGGCGCGCTCGTCCCGCCTGGCGAGTGGCACGCGTTCGCTGCGACGGCAGGAAACCGCTTTCGAGTCCGTCGGGTGGATGAGCAGCCGGAGGGGGGCCGTCATGGCGCTGCGCCTCGGGCCGCTCGACGGCGCGGGTGGCGTTCTGATCGGCGTGGGGTTGCTCCTGGCGGCACGCGGAGAGCTGCGCGCGACGGATGCTCCAGCCGAACGACAGGCCACGCAGTCCCAGGTGAGCTGAACGCCGTCCTCGGCGCGGGCACGCGACGCGCCATCGCAGGCCGGCGCTCGCGAGCGCCGCGAGGTGAAGGACGCGGCGACGACGTGCCGTCGCACACGGGGCGCTCCGTAACCCTCGGCCGCGAGCGCCGTACCCAGCGCGAGGCCCATCCCGGCCTCCACGCAACGTCAGAGGTCGAGATGAGAAAGAACGTCCGCATCGCTGCTCCCGTCCTGTCCACGCTGCTCGCGACCGCCGTCCTCGCGATCGCACCGTCGCCCGCGCGCGCCGACGGCGTGACCGTGCCGGCGGTCCCGCCGGGGCTGGAGGTGGACGGCGCGGTGCCGTTCCTCGAGGGCCACGCCGTCGGGACGCAGAACTACGTCTGCCTGCCGTCGGGGACCGGCTTCGCGTGGTCGCTCTTCACGCCCGAGGCGACGCTGTTCTGGGACGGCGACGAGCAGCTCACGACGCACTTCTTCGGCCCCAACCCCGACGAGAGCGGCACGATCCGAGCCGCGTGGGAGCACTCGCGCGACAGCAGCACCGTGTGGGCGAGCCTCGTGAAGGCCTCCTCCGATGCGGCGTTCGTGGCCGCGGACGCGATTCCCTGGCTCAAGCTCCAGGTCGTGGGGACGCGCGCCGGTCCGGGCGGCGGCGACAAGCTGACCTGGACCACGTTCATCCAGCGCATCCACACCGCCGGAGGCGTGGCGCCCGCGACGGGCTGCGCCGCCGCATCCGACGTCGGGGCCAGGGCCTTCGTGCCCTACACGGCCGACTACTACTTCTACGCACCGTACGGGCGGTGAGGGAGGGACTGCACATGATGCGCAACGGATTCCGGTCACCTCTCGCGGCGGTCGCAGCGCTCCTCTCGGCCGCCTGCGGCGGGTCCTACTCGTCCGGTGGCGCGGCGGCCCCTCCGCCTCCGGCGCCTCCGCCCGCGGATTCCCCGCCCGCGACGCCCCCGCCGGTGTCGCCTGGCGACCCGCCGCGCGTGCTCTCCTTCGACGTGCGCGGTTCACCGGCCGCGGGCGGCGGCCTGCTGACCGTCGCCGGCACGAACCTCGCCGTGACGAGCGCCGTGACGTTCGGCGGCGTCCGCGCCACCGTCGCGGACTTCACGCCGGTCGGGCCGGGCACCGGTGCCCTCACGGTGATGGTGCCGCCCGCGTCGCTGCCGGCCGGGGCGACCGACTCCTTCGTGGACGTGGTGGTGTCGAACCCCGACGGTCAGTCGAGCACGCTCGCGCCGCCGTCCTCGCGAGACGGGACGCCGTGGCCGGCCAACTTCCACTACGGCCCGGCGCCCACCGTCACCGGGTTCACCCCGGCGTCCGGCGACGGCGTCGCGGTGACGATCACGGGCGCCGGCTTCTCGGCCGAGACGGCCGGGCCGCGCGCCGGCATGCGAGTCGTGCTCTCCGGGCCGAGCATCGTGTCGCTCCAGCTCCCGCGCTGCCCCGACGCGAGCGAGCCGGCGTGCCTCGACGGTGTGGTGAGCCCGACGACGGAGTCCGTCCTGGCGACCGTCCCGTCCGGTCAGCTGCGGCCAGGGGAGTACGCGCTCATCGTGGTGAACTTCGACGGCCAGGCTGCCCGGGCGGCAGGCACTTTCGTGGTCCCGTGAAGCCCTGCTGCTTCGACCCCTTGGCGGGGACATGGCCCGGATGTGGCGTCGAGGCGCGCACTCCCTCCGACCGTGTAACCTCCCCCGGCGCGCGTCGTATGGGCCTCGACATGCGAGCCGCCGTGAGCTGGGAGGCGACGGTGTTCGCCGAGGGCGACGAGCGATCGTGCGCCGATGTGGCGATGGATCGCTACGCGGACGGCGACGACGTGGCGTTCGAGGTCCTCTATGACGAGCTCGCGCCGAGGCTCTACCGGTACGCGCTGCGCGAGACGCACAGCCGCAGCGCGTCGGAGGACGTCGTGCAGCAGGTGCTGCTCCAGATGCACGCGGCGCGCGCCCGGTTCGCGCGCGGCGCGGCCGTGCTCCCCTGGGCGTACGCCATCGCGCGGCGCCTGCTCGTGGACGGGCGCCGTCACGCCGCGCGCTGGGCGTCTGCTGGCGACCGCGTCGCCCTCGTCGAGGTCGCTTCCGGCGGGGTGGCGGCCGACGACGCGCTCGACGGTCGGCGGCGCGAGGCGGAACTGGAGCGCGACCTCTCGTCACTCCCTGCGAAGCACCGGGAGGCGTTCGCCATGGTGAAGCTCGAAGGGCTGTCGATCGCCGACGCCGCCGCCGTACTCGGCATCAGCGAAGGAAACGTGAAGGTCCGCGTGCACCGGGCGGCCGAGGCGCTCCGGACGGCGGATGCCCGGCGCCGGAGGGAGCCATGAGGCCGACGTCCTCGATGAAGCAGCGCGTCCTCGCGGCCGCGCAGGAGCGGCCGTCAGCGTCGCGTGGCCGGGCGCTCCCCGGATGGCTGGCCGCCGGAGCCGCCGCGCTCGCGATGGCGGTGGTGTACGTCGCCTGGGGCGATCCCTGGCACGCGGCGGGACGTCCGGCCACGGTGGGCGCCTGGATGGTGGTGGGGCTCCTCGCGCTCGCGGCCACCGTGAGCGCGGTCGTCCTCCCCGGCCGCCGCTCGATGCTGGCTCCCCCGACGGCGCGCCTCCTCGCGGTCGCCGCCGGCGTCCCTGTCATCGTGGGGGCGTGGCTCGTGGGCTGGCACGCCGCCTACCCGGATCCGTTCGCCCAGTTCGGCGTTCGCTGCTTCGTGCTCACGCTGGCGCTGGCGCCCTGGCCGTTCGTCGCGCTGGTGGGGGTCGCCTCCCGGGTGTTCCCGGACCGCCCGCGGAGCCTCGGCGCCGCGCTCGGGTCCGCGGCCGGCGCGTGGGCCGCCGCCGTGGTCGAGCTGTGGTGCCCTCTCGCGGATCCGCGACACGTCACGATCGGCCACGTCCTGCCGCTCGTGGTGCTCGTCGGAGCCGGGACGTTGGTCGGCCCGCGCATCCTCCGAGCACGGATCGATCGCGCAAGCTGAGGAGGCGAGCCCGGGCTGCGAGTGCAGGGTCGACGCGCGAGTTGCGCGCTCGCCCGCGACCAAGCCCCCGGAACCGTCATGGGATTCCGGGGGCTTCACGTGGTCGTTGATCGGACCAGGCCACCGGCGATCGTCAGCTCGCCACCAGGTCGGTGACGATCATGACGACGCCTCGGCGGACATGCGCGAGCTGCTCGTCAAGAAGCAGCCGTTGTGTGCGGTCGTGAGCAAGTCCCACCCCCTGGCGAAGATGGACGCGGTTCGCCTTCGGGACTGCTGCCGGTACCGCATTGCAATACCCGGCCAGTCCCTTGCGATCCGCGCCCTGCTCGACAAGGCGCTGTATCGACAGCAGCTTCAAGCCGAGATCGCGGTGGAGTTCGGCTCGCTCGAGTTCCTTCGCAGCTTCGTCGTGCGCGAGCCTGCCGTCACGTTCCAACCTCTCAGCGGGGTGCCGCGCGCGGACGCGCGCATCTGTGCCAGGCCCATCAGCGCGCGCGACGTCGATCACCTCCGGGTGGTCCTCGGTCAGGTCAAGGGAAGGATTCTTTCGATCGCGGCCGAGAAGTTCGCGGAGCAGCTGAGCAGTCGGTTGCCCGATCTGCCGTAGGCCCATATGCAGAAAACCTTCACGAGCTGATCGCTGGCGCTCCCAGATCTGTGGCCTTGGGCCGCGGGCGAGCGACTAGAGCGTCTGGGTGGCCGAGGCCACCCGGACCGCCAGCGCGGCGCGCGCCCAAGCGAAGCGCGCCTTCACCATGTCGAAGTCGGGGCCGGAGGTGACGAACGACGCGGTGCCCTTGATGAGGAAGCCCGTGCCTGGCCCCCGCTGCCCTGCGACCTCGTGGCTCCCGGCCGTCAGCAGCACTTGGTCGTTGAAGGCGACGTTGGCCTCCGTCCGCTTCATGTAGCCAGCCGGGATGAGCAGGCGCCCGTCGGCGGAGAGCTGGATGTACTTGTTCCAGGTGTTGACCATGTGCGGCCCGTCCCGCCCCACCGTGGCGATCGCGACCACCCCGTCATGCTTCAGCACTTCCTGCAGCTTCTCCGGGATCATGGTGCCTCCTCGTTTGCCGGCGAGTCCTGCGCGTCCACCCGCCCGGTTTCTCCTGCGGTCCGCCCGAGCTGTTCTCTTGCATCCGGCCGCCTCGCGCTCTTGAAAAGCTGGGCTCCGACCCCTCGAACCGCGCCGGGGTGGGGCAGCGAGAGCGTGAAGCCGCGCTCACAGACCGAAAGCGCTCTCGATCTCGGTGACCTGCTCAGGGCTGATGTGCACGACGTCGCCCAGCTCCCGGCTCGCGATCACCGCCCTGGCGCTGTACTCAGCCACCTCCAGGCGATCGAACGCCTGGAGCAGGGTCTGACCCGTCACGACGGCGCAGTCATTCTGGACGAGCGCGAGGGGCACGTCCCGCCTGAAGACCTCCGCCGTTGCGATGGGGTCCATGAACGTGCAGCCGTACGGGAGCCGCGGCACGTTCCGCAGCAGGATGTAGCTCTCGGGAATGGTCCGCGAGTCGAACGGTTCGGCCGTCACGGCGAACGCCATGATGCTCGGCGGGTGCGCGATGACGACGGAGTTGACGTGGGGATGCCGCTCGTAGATGTGCTGGTGCAGGAGCACCGAGCGGCTCGGGGTCTTGCCCACTTCCCGGCGCCCACCCTCGATCCGGACGAGGTCCGCGACGTCGAGGTACTTGCGATCGACGTGGTAGGGCGTGATGACGAACGACCGCTCGTCCATGCGGTGTGAGAAGGTCCCCTGCGTGCTGGTGAACAGCTTCTGGTCGCAGGCGCGCCGGACGAGCTGGCACATCTCTCGGCGGATCTCGCGCTCGCGGCTCGAGTATCCGGTCGGCGTGAACTCGTCCATGCGCACGTTCTGCTTGTGATCGACGAGCCGGACGTCGTCGTCGCTGAGCGCCTTCGGCTCGCCGATGCGGCGTGCGTCGATCTCGAGTCGTGCGCAGTAGTCGAGCGTCTCGAAGGCCTCGAACCCGCGGGACAGGTCCGGGGCGCCGACGACGACGCCGTGATTCTCGAGCATCACGGCGTTGCATCCCTCCGCGAAGACCCCCGCGATCTTCTCCCCGAGGTCCGCGCTCCCCGGGAGCCCGTAAGGCGCCATCCCGACGTGCCCGCAGACCAGGCGCATGTTCGGGACGAGCAGCGTGTTCGGGACCTTCCGGACGATGCTGAAGGCGACGAGGGACGGTGGGTGCGCATGGACGATCGCGCGGAGGTCCGGCCTACGCTGGTAGATCCACTGGTGGAAGGGCAGCTCGACGGACGGCTTGTGCCGGCCGGACACGCGGCCATCCGGGGACACGTGCATGATGTCCTCGGCGGTGAGCGAGCCCTTGTCGATGCCGCCCGGCGTGATCCAGACGTCCCCGTTCTCCTCCCGTATCGAGAGGTTTCCACCGGAGGTGGTGGTCATCCCGTACGAGTAGATGCGCTCCATCGTGAGCACGATCTGGTCGGCGGGGTGGAGCAGGGCGAATCTCACGTCGAACCTCCCTCGTGGCCGCGCGGCGAGCGCGGGATGGCGGCATGCGCGGAGTCTGTCGAATCGCGAGCGGGTCCGCCTTCGATTCGCTGCCACTCGCGGGCGCGGGACGTCGGTAACTCGAAGGTCCCTCCGACCCGTTCGAGACTCGGCCACCATGAGCACGACTGCACCGGAGACCTCGACGTGGAGCAGGTGGCCCGGCGCCGAGCGTGCGATGACGAGGCTCATCACTCGCGTGAATGGCCACCATTTCTGCCGGTCCTCTATCGGCGGGCCGGCGCCACGAGCATGTTCTCCCCCGCCGGCAGATGGCCGGCAGAAAGAGAACGAAACCATGGTCTACCTGCAGATCACGCTCAAGGTTCCCGCCGACCGCCGTCAGGCTGCTGCCGACGTCTACACCCGCTACAAGAAGCCGTTCCTCACGGGCGTTCCGGGGGCGAAGTCGAAGGACCTCCTCGTGCGCGATGACGACGTCCAGGTGCTGCACGGCTTCGACTCGACGGCGAACGCGGAGGCGTATCTGAAGTCGTCCCTCTTCCAGAGCGACGTCGTCACCTCGCTGTCCCCGCTCCTCGCCGCGGCACCCGACGTGCGGGTGTACACGGTCGCGTGACACCGATGACGCTCACCCAGCTCGAGCACATGCTGCAGGCGCACGAGACGGGGTCCTTCACCCGCGCGGCGCGCGTCTGCGGAGTGACCCAGGCGGCGCTTTCGAACTCGATCGCGAAGCTGGAGGACGAGCTGGGTGGGCGTATCTTCTCGCGGACGACCCAGCGCGTCAGCCTCTCGCCGTTCGGGGAGTCACTCCTTCCCCATGTCGAGCAGGTCCTGAGCGGGCGCGACGCGCTCGTGGGCGCGGCGAAGGCTCAGCAGGCGCCCACGACGACCATGATCGGCCACTCGCCGCTGATCCCGTCCCCCGTGCTCGCCCAGATCGTCCGGACGGTCCGGGATGGCCGGTTCGGCTCCGAGCTCCGCCTCGTCGAGGAGAACCTGTCCGATCTCCTGCAGCGACTCGGGGAGCACAGCATCGACATCGCGCTCCTCCCGGAGGCCGAGTTTCCGAGCTCGATCCGATCGGCACCGGTCTTCCAGGAGCAGCTCTACTACGTCCCTCGGCAGGGTGCGGAGGTCGGCGGCGAGCAGGTCATCTTGAAGGATCTCGCCGGGGACACGTTCGTCATGGTCCCGGACAAGTGCGGGCTGGCGCGAAGGACGCGAGCGCTGTTCGCGTCGCGCGGCGTCCGTCTCAAGGTCTACGCGGGCGAGGCCATGGGATACCACGTCATGCAGGAGTGGGCCGCGCTCGATCTCGGGTCCGCGATCCTCCCGCAGTCGCAGCTGGCGACCGGAACGCGCGCCGTTCCCTTGCTGGTTGCTGCCGGGGAGCCCGCCACGATCACCTACCGTGTCGCATGGCACCGTGAATACGCACGCGGGAAGGAACTCGGAGCACTGCTGCAGCCTCTTCGGCCCGCCCTTCGCCGTTCGGCCGTCCCGGAGCAGCGCGTAGCGCCGGTCAACGGTGGACCCGGGGCGACGCAGCCAGCCCCATCGCGTTCGCCGGAGCGTCGCACCCGCCGCCCGTCGAGCTCCAGCAGACGGACTCGATGAGCACGTCGTCTTGCCGCGCCGTTCGGGCCGGCGAGCGCGACGATGATCAGGTCGGTCGTGGTGCTTGAGGCGGAAAAGACCCATTGCCCTTCATGGGGGCCGCTCACCTGCGACGTGCCGCAGCGCGCTACCATGCGGTGTCAGACTCCTCGATGTCAGCTCCGCCAGCGCTCATTCTAGTCGTCGAGGACGATGCCGAACTCCGCGCTGTCGTTGCGGAGAGCTTGACTTTGGAGGGATACGACGTCGCAGAGGCGTCCGATGGGCTCGCCGCACTCCACGTTGCGCGCGAGCGTCACCCTGCGCTCATCTTGCTCGACCTGATGATGCCGCGGATGAGCGGCTGGGACTTTCGCCACGAGCAGCGGGCGGATCCGGCGCTCGCTGACATCCCGGTCGTCGTCATGTCGGCGGCGATACCTAGCGACGTCACCAGGCTCGACGCGCGCGCCTACCTGCACAAGCCGTTCGACTTCGACGCCATGCTCGAGAAGGTCGCGACGCTGACGCATTCCGCCCCGCACTGAGCGCCTGCTCGACATCGTGCACGAGGGTGCCTGCCCGACGGAGAGCGGCGCCGTGACGCCGCCCTACCGGGCGATCGGGACGCGCACGACGATCGGACCCGCTGGCAGGGGTTCGTCGAACTCATACGCCATGACGCCGGGCTCTTGCTGCCAGTAGTGCTTGGCAGCCCAGCTTCGCTGGTCGATGATCGCCTCCGCGCGTCCCGCGTTGCCGGCCGGGACCCGCAGCAGCAGCCGTGCGCGCGGCGCGGGAAGATGTAACGTCGCCTGGAGCACGTCGGCGTGCGACGCCTCGCTCCACTCGAGATCGATCACTGCGGCATCCATGAGCGAGATCTACTCACCTTCATCGTCGCGGGCGCGGTGACTGCCCGCGATTCCGTGGATCACAGGAATGCAAGCTCCTGGCGCGTCGGTCGTACTGGAGACGTGCGGCCCGGGGACCGTCAGAGCGCGCGAGCGGAATCCGCCCCACCGCGTTCGGCGGCCGCGTACACCTCGGGACTGGCGGTGACGTCGGGCGCGGAAGATCCGCCCGAAGACGCTCGCGAGCTGCAGAGGTTGCGCGCCGTGTTGGCGAGGAGGTTCCCCGCCACGACACGTGGGGCGTTCCACAGCGCGAGGGCCGGGAAGAGGAGGTAGTCCTTTGCCACCTGCCAGCGGGCCTTGGCCAGGAACGGCCGACGAGGCGGTGAGTCGCCGAGGTCGCCGCAGGAAGCACCTGGCGCTATACATGGCGGACCACCCGGTCCGGGCCGAGGTGCCGATCGGTCCGGAGAATCGCGAGGGGACGGAGGTGATCGAGGATGGCCGGCCGTTCACGCGATCGGACAGTCATGCGGGGGCGGCGCTCGGCGCCCAACGGTGAGCGGCGACGGGAGCAAGGGGAGACCCGTCGGGAGGACGCCGAAGCGAAGCGGAACGTCGCCGAGGCGAAGCGCGTGGCGGCCGAGGACGAGCGCATCTCCGGGGAGGCTGTGCGCCGCCTCGCGGAATCCGCGAGGACGAGCGCCGAGGAGGCGCGGCACGCTGCCGAGGAGGCTCGCCGCCACCGCGATGCGATCCTCACCGAACTCGAGCGACTGCGAGGAACGGCGGAGGAGGGGCGCGCCGCCGCGGAGCGCGTTCGTGGTGAAGCAACGGAGCAGTTCGAGACCAGGGTCCGCCGAGCCATCCGCGAGGAGTCCGAAATCGCCTCCGAGATGCAACGCTCGGCGCACGATCTTGGCGACGCGGTGCGACGCAGGAGGGGCCGCCGTCGTCGCAGCGGATCGTCCTCGTAGTCGTCGTCTTCGACTTGAGCGCACGACCGCTGGTTACCACTTGCGCCTCGACCGCGCGCGAATGTGATGAAGCAGCGCGCGGGCGAGTCCGTCGAGACGCGCCACCTCCGCGGCTCCGGCTTCGCGCGCTTCACGCTCGGACATGAACACCGCCGGGAGACGTCTTCCGTCGACGCTGACCCACCAGCGCTGCTCGTCCGCGGCGTCGAGCCGAACTGCGCGCGAGCGAGTGCCAAACGAGTGAGGAGGCAGTGCCACCAGCGGAATGTAAGCACTGCGCGTTCCGAGGGCGGAGCCCGCCCGACGGTCATCCGCGCGATGTCGCGCTGCACCTGCCGACCGCTTCGACCACTTTTCTCGCCCAGATCTTTCACGCTGTGCAAGGCTGCGCGTCAGCGCTCCGCGCGTGACGAAACCGCTGGCGCTTCATCACCGGTGCGTGATGAGCCCCGATCGGCGCGAGATCGAGAAATCGCACGGACCAGATGCCTGTCAGCTCGCCACGGTGAAGCGCTGCTTCACGTGTCTCGGGTTCTCGAGCTCGTCGAGCACGGCCACCGCGAAGTCCTGCGTCGAGACTCGCTCCCCTGCTGGTGAGTCCTTCCCCAGCTTGTACTTGCCGGTGCGCTCACCGGGGGCGATCACGGGCGCCGGGGCCAGCATGGTCCAGCGCAGCGCTTTCGACGCGCGGTAGAGGTCGAGCACCGCGGACATCGTCCTGGCCTCGGGCGCGTAGGCGGCGGGGAACCCGGGCTGGTCCACCAGTTTCACCCCGTCGACCTCGGTGGCGCCCGCGCCGCCGACGACGAAGACGCGTGCGGGAACCTTGCTCGCTGCGATCGCGCGGCGCGCGGCGAGGAAGGGCTCGTGCGGTTCTCGGGTACGCGGGGGCGGTATGGCGATGACGACCGCGTCGTTCCTCGTGACCGCGGCGCAGGGCCTCCGCCGTGATCTGGCCACCGACCATGCCCGTCCCACCGTAGATGGCGATCTTTGCCATGTCGATCCCCTCGGCTTCCGTCGCGGAGCCATCAGGATGCTAGAGGAGTCCGATCTGCCGCAGGAAGCTGACCTGATCGTAGAAGAGATTCTCCTCCACGATCTCGCCGTTCTTCCACCGCGCGACCGTGCAGAATTCCAGCTCGAACGACTTGCCGGTCGGCGGGTGGACCTTCCCGCTCAGGTCCTTCCACGGTCCGATCATCTTGCCCTTCCACTTCGCGATCGTGCAGGTCCAGTCGCCGGAGGCGAACATCACCTTGTACGGGTTGTTCTCGAGCTGGTTCTCGATCGACTTGAAGAACGCCTCCGACTCCGCCTGATGCGCATCGCGGCCGCGGGTCGGGTCTGGCTGACCCGGCCAGTACACCGCGGTATCGGTCGAGTGTCGCTTGCGGAAGACCTCCCAGTTCTGGCTGTTCCAGGAATCGTCGAGCGTCTTCATCCGCTGCAGGTTGTCCTCGGCCATCGCTTCTCCTTCGGGCGCGATCCTCGTCGCGGAAACGAACCGGCGTCGTGCCGGCCGTTCACGGGTGCTGCAGGCGTATGTACGTCGAGACCAACGTGCCGCGTAGGGTAGCGGGGGGCGCGTCCTCGTCGGGCCACGGCGAGTGAGGGGCCCCGAGTCGACGCCGCGCAGGGCTTCCTCGCCGCCCCGATCCCTGACGTGGAACCCGTGCGACCGTGCGTGCCGGCACGTGCTTGTGCCAGGGAGTGCCGACGAAGGGTTCGTGATCCTGACGCCGAAACACCTTTCATTCTTGCAATCGTCCTGGAGATGCTCACGACGAGGGCCCGCGAACGGCTCCGAGGCCCTGGAGCGCGAGAACCCAGGCGCGTCGGCGGCGTCGATCGCGTGGACGCCGACCGGACGGTCGCCCGGCGGCAGCGGCTCGTGCCGAGTGCTCCCGTGCGCGGCTCCGGCTAGTGGCGCCGTCGCCGCTTGACCTCGGTCGCCAGCTTGATCGCCTTGTCGATCAAGGGGCGCAAGGCTTCGACCCCGGCGATCAGATACTCGCCGGCATCCTCGGGATCGTCGGTCTCGCGCATCAGCCTCGTGAAATGGTCCAGGCGATCGCCGATGACGGACAGCGAACCGCGCAGCGCCAGCCGCAGGTCATCCGTGTCCAGCTGCTTTCCGTCTACCTTTGACATGGGTGGCCTCCAGAGCAGCATCGATCTGGTCGCTGAGCGTGAGCGGGACCATGGGCCATCCCGTGAGCGGACGGCCCAGCTGACGCGAGAAGAAGTCGGCCACCAGTCCGAGCTCGCGCAGGGTGAAGTGCGACTTGCCGGCGTTCGCCATCTTGTGGGCCCACTGCGGTTGCGAGATGCCGCAGGACTCGTAGATGTCGCGATCGCGGAGGCCCAGCTGCTCGCGCAGCCTGGCGATCTCCAGCACGACGGCATCCAGCGAGTAACGCCCGACGGGGCCGCGGTTGCGGGGCAGGGGTGACACGCCCCACAGTCTAACGTCTCCACCCGCAGAGCGCTCCGGCCGCCACCTCATCGAGGGCGGTGAAGAAGAGGGGGCGCCGAGTACGCACGCGGCGCTCGGCGCCCCCTTCCCCCGCTGGCCGTTATCGCCTCGGAGGGCGAACCCGACCACCTCGGAGTCCCTGCTCTTCTCGTGTCCGCGGGTCAGGCCGATAGATCCTCGAGCGAGGCGCGCGCTTCCTCCAGCGTGGCGAACACCGGGATCCCTTGCGCGACGAGCTCGTCCAGCGTCGGGGCGGCCGCGAAGAAACCGGTCCGCAACCCGATCCAGTCCCCTGTGTCGAGGCTCCGCACGGCGAGCACCCAGCCGACGCCCCGCACCTCGTGAATCACCTCGTAGCGCGTCACCAGAAGCACCTCCATTGCTCGGTCGTGCGCCGACGAGCCATCGTGGCAGAGGGCCGAATATGGCGTCAAGCCATCCAAGCCGTCGCCTCGCCCTGCCTCCGCCGCAGACTTCGCGGCAGGTCGACGCCGACGGCGCATGGCTTGACGCCATGTCGATGAAATGGCAGGATGCCGTCCGCTCTGCGGTGCCGTACAGCCGATGGAGGCCATGCCCTAAACGGCTTCCGCCCGCATGCCACGGCAACAGGGCGGGATCGATCCAGGAGCGTCACGGCGATGGCGAACAAACCACGGCAGCAGCGCGATCCGCGTCGCGGAGTGCTTCGCGATCTGGGCAGGCGAGTGCGTTCCCTCCGCCACCAGCGCGGACTTACCCAGGCGCGCCTCGCGGATGCGCTCGACATCTCGGTCGCGTACATCAGCCTCATCGAGCGGGGCGGGCGTAATCCGCCCTACACGACCGTCGCGGAGATCGCGGACGCACTGGGAGTGAGCCTTCGGGACATCTGCTCCGAGGGTTGAGACGGGCCTGCGGGGTGAGGCTGGCCTCCTGGTGATGCCATGGCCAAAGGCCCTTCCCGGCTCGACCTGCGCTTCCTGGTGGGAGCCTTCGCGGTCGTCGCGGTGACGTTCTTCACCGCGAACGTGGTCACGCAGCGAGCCATGCACGAGATCGACGTCGCGTCGGACGAGATCGCGTTCGACTCGGCCCCCAGCATCGAGCACCTCGCGGCCGTCCGGACCGCCGTGCGCCACACGGAGTTCCTCGTCGGCGACGAGCTGACGCGCAGGGATGGCACGAGCGGCTCGGCGGTGGAGCAGGCCCTCGCGCAGGTGAACCAGGAAGCCAACGCGTACCTCGGGCTGCCGACGTTCCCGGGGGAGACGAACTTCTGGGGCGACCTCAGTTCGTCCATTGCCACCTTCAACGGCGCCGTCGAGCGCGTACTGGCCCAATCCGAGGTCGACGCTGCCGAGCCATCGCGCGCGGCGCTCTCCCGCGTGATGTTGGCGGCGAACGGTGTCTCCGATGCGGCCACCCGCGCGATCGAGTTCAACGCCAAGCACGGCCGTGAGCTCGCCCTTCGGATCAAGTCGGTCCGCCGTAACGCCGGCTGGATCGGCTACGCCCTGAACGCGTCCTGCGTTCTGTTCGCGGTCCTTGCCGCCGTCATGGTGCGAAGCCAGCTGCGCCGTTACGGGGTGCTCGTCGAGACGCACGCTGCGCTCCAGGAGACCCGTGCCACCGAGCTCGAGGCCTTCGCCGCGCGTGCGGCGCACGACATCCTGAACCCGGTCTCGGCGACGCAGATGGCGCTCGCACTCGCCGCGAGGCGCGACATCGAGGACGGCCGGCTCCGCGAGCTGGTCGACCGTGCGCTGAACAACCAGAGGCGCATCCGGAACATCATCGATGGGCTGTTCGAGTTCGCCCGCGCGGGCGCGAGGCCCGCCACGGGTGCGGTCGCGGACGTCCAGGCGGTCGTCGACGACGTGGCCGCGTGCGTCCGCCCGGCGGCGGAGCGCAGGAAGATCGACGTGCGTGTCGAGGACCTCCCGTCCTGTCGAGCCGCGTGCAGCGTGGGCGTCCTCACGAGCGTCGTCTCCAACCTCGCCCACAACGCCATGAAGTACATGGGCGACCGCGCGGTGCGGCGGGTCACGGTCCGGGCCGTGGAGCGAGGCTCGTTCGTCCGCGTCGAGGTCGAGGACACCGGACCGGGAATTCCCGACGACGCCGTCGACGAGATCTTCCTTCCGTACGTTCGCGGCCCGACGTACGGCAAGGAGGGCCTGGGGCTCGGCCTGGCGACGGTCAAGCGGCTGTGCGAGGCGCACGGAGGGCGCGTGGGAGTGCGATCCGCCCTCGATCAGGGCTCCATCTTCTGGATCGAGCTGCCGCTCGCGAGCGCTTCGCCGGGGGCGCCGGGACAGGGGATCACGGTCGCGGGTGGTGGAGCTCCGTGATGGACCGCTCGGAGCCGGCCCACGTGCCACCCGAGCGCCCCACGGCGCCCGTGAAGTCCAAGCCAAGTGTCCTGTTCGTGCCCGGCCTCCGGTGGGAGTTCACGGGCCACTGGCAGAACGTCGTGGCGAGGAGCAGCTGCGGGTCGCGTGTCGTGATGCCGCTCGAGTCCGACAAGCTCTCCTGTCGCTCACGCGTCATGGGGCTGGAGGCGGCGTTGCGCGCGATCGAGGGGCCTGTCGTGATCGTGGCGCATCACATGGGAGTGATGGTCACGGCGCACTGGGCGCAGTGGGCCGAGCACCGAGCGGCACAGATTCACGCTGCCCTGCTGCTCGCGCCGCCGGACCTCGAGAACCCGCACCCGCGTCACGATCCGCCGATGAATGCACTCCGTTCGAATGGATGGTTGCCCATCCCGCGTCGCGTGCTGCCATTCCGCGCGGTCGTAGGTGCGAGCACGAACGACCCGTTCGTCCGCTTCAAGCGTGCCGTCGGTTTTGCCCGTGACTGGAAAGCCCAGCTGATGGACCTCGGGCCCGTGGCGAGCGGAGGCGGCGACTGGATCCGCGGGGAGGCGCTGCTCGGCGAGCTCCTCTCGGGGGGCAGCAGACGGTAGCGTCGAACGCACGACCGAACTGCTCGGACGATGTGGAGGCGAGCTTTCGCTGTCGGGTCTTGGGACATCACGCCCCAGCGGTTGGTGTTGAGACTTGCGTGGCTGTCTTTAGACTCAGCGAACTTGCGAGGAGGACGTGATGGCACGATGTCGCGTTGCAGTGCGCGCCCTTGCCGCCGTCGTTGCGGCCGTGAGCCTGGTGCCGCGGCTCGCCCATGCCGCGCCACCGTCCGCTGGCTCTTCCGACAAGACCACCGTCGCGAAGACGACGCAGTTCAGCGTCAAGTCGGGATCGTGCCGGGAGTTCCTGGGACTCCCGGACGCGCTGCGCGGGCTGGTCGTGGCGTGGACGGCCGGCCGGTATCACACCTTGGGCGGCTGGGTCCTGGACGAGGCGAGCGCGGCGCAGGTCGTGACCGGCGTCGAGCAAGCGTGCAAGGCTAGCCCGGAGGCGAGCTTCCGCTATCAGGTCGTGGGACAGGTGAAGAAGCTCCGATAGCGAGATCGGACCGGAGCTATCGCGAGGTCGACGCTGAGTGCAACATGCTCTCGCGCCCTGGCCCCGCACAGCACCTCCAGTTCGCTCTCGTCGTGGCGGTGCTTGCGACCTCGTCCGCGCGCGCTGATGAACGGGAAGGGCCCGTCGCCGTCGAGGAGGAAGGCAAGGCGCAGGCACGCGACCACCGATTCGGCTTCGCCGTCGTTCCGGGCCCGACCTACTCGCCTGCGCTGGGCTGGGGCATCATGGTCATTCCGATGGCCATGTACGATCTCGTGCCATCGGACCGTCTCTCACCCGCCTCCACGACTGCTGGTTTCGGCTTCTACACGGAGAATGAGAGCTGGGGCGCCGGTCTCTTCCAGAAGCTCTATCTCGACGAGGACCACTGGCGGCTCAAGGGCGGCGGCGGTTTCGCCCACGTCAACCAGCGCTTCTACGGCGTCGGCGCCGACGCCAGCGGGAGCTTCGTCGGCATGACCATGGAGGCGGTCTTCGCCTTGGCCGAGGGACTCTACCAGGTGTTCCCCTCGGGCTATGCTGGCCTGATCATCTGGTTCCGCCAGTCGCGGTTCGAGGGTGTCGATGCGAACGCCGATGCGGTCCTCGATGCCGCTGGCCTCAACCGACAGTGGGTTCACGCCATCACCCCCGGCCTACGCTTCGACTACGACACGCGAGACGTGCAAACGACACCGAGGCGCGGATTGTACGTGTTCAATACCTTGCGCGGGGCCAGCACGGCGCTGGGCAGCTCGCAGAGCTACGCCCGGTTCTCGACCTACTACGCACAGTTCATCGCAGTCGACTCCGAGGCGCGCCACGTTCTGGCATGGAACACGGCGGTGGAGGCGGGCTTCGGCGACGTGCCTTTCGAGGAGTACCCGGACATCGCCGGCAACAAGGCGCTGCGCGGCTACATCAAGGGCGAGTACACGGACAAGAACATGCTCTCGGCGCAGGTGGAGTGGCGGTGGAACGTGTGGTGGCGCCTGGGACTCACCGCGTTCGGTGGCTTGGGTACCGTGTTCCCGTCATGGGGCCGTCTGGACGAAGGGACGTGGCTCCCATCCGGTGGTGCCGGCCTCCGCTTCACCATCCTGCCCGAGCGGGGCATGAACGCACGCCTCGACTTCGCGTGGGGCAAGGACGGAGGCAACTTCTACTTCTCGGTGGGCGAGGCGTTCTGATCTGCGCTAGGCCCGTCAGCCCCGCGCCGCCACACTCGAAGCCCGAAACCACGCCGACGCGACGTTCTGAATGAGACTCGGGGCTCGATCCGGCGAAACATGAACGAAGTGTTCGATTATCCGGTGGTGATCCTCGTTGGCTCGCTCGTCATCTTCGGGGCCTCGGCGTGGTTGGGCTCCAGCCTTCGCAAGGGCCGCTCGAGCGAAGACGTTTCTCATCGCCGACATCGAGAGCCCTCGCGGCGGAGTCATCCGCGTACACCCGCAGAACCTGGAGGCAACCGCCGAGAGCTTGCGATGACGCTGGTGTGCGCCGGTCAGAGAGCCGGAGCGCGTGGTCGCGTCGAGGCTGCTCACGGATCCAGGAACCGCACGCGTCCGGTCGTGATCTCCGCGACCGCACCGACGAGGCCCTGCTCGTCGCTCATGCGCTTCGCTCCGTTGCTCGACCTCGGGGGTACTCGAACCGGCGGACTGTATCCCCGGGCGCGCCGAGGCTGACCCGCTCGCGGCGTCCCGAGGTGACGCGTCGTGCCACCGCCTGCCCGCGGCCCGCATCCCTTCGGCGGCGCGAAGTGCTAGAACTTCCAGGGCGCGCCTCGGGGGTACTCGTGGAACGAGCGCGGAGCACCCAAGCCGTCCCGGTCCCGGTCGTGGTGATCGCCGCGTCCGCGGGTGGCTTGACCCCGCTCTGCACGCTCGCCGCCGGCCTTCCTTCCGGGTTCCCGGCGGCGATCCTCGTGGCGAGCCACCTCCCCGCCGTCGGGCAGAGCAGGCTGCCCGGGATCCTGTCGAGCGCTGGTCCCCTCCCTGCCTGGTACGCCCGCGACCGCGAGCCGATCGAGCCGGGCAGGATCTACGTCGCTCCCCCCGACCACCACCTGCTCGTCGGTCGCGACGCGAGGGCCCGCCTCGACCGAGGCCCGCGGGAGAACGGGGTCCGGCCGGCCGCCGATCCGCTCTTCCGCTCTGCGGCGCTGGCGGCGGGCAGGGGAGCGATCGGCGTCGTCCTGTCGGGGCACGGACGCGACGGCGCCGCGGGCGTCGCGGCGATCCATGCGGCGGGCGGGATCGGGATCATCCAGGCGCCGGAGGATGCCCGCGTTCCGTTCATGCCGCGGCATGCGCTCGCGATGATCACGCCCCACGCCTGCGTACCCGCCGCGGCGCTGGCGTCGATCCTCGGTCGGCTCGTGGGAGAGAGTCCGCGCGCGATCCGCGCTCCCCCTTCCACGCGTGGAAGGGCGCTCGACCGCGCGCACGAGCCCGTGTCGCTCCGGGGAATGCGGGTCCTCGTGGCCGAGGACGACTACCTGCTCTCGGCGCATATCGTCGGGATGCTGCGCGATCTCGGGTGCGCTACGAGGGGACCCGTCCCGGACGTCGGCTCGGGCCTCCGGTTGCTGGAACGAGACCTCGATGGCCTCGATGGTGCCGTGCTCGACGTCGACCTGCGCGGCGCGCTCGTCTACCCCCTCGCCGCTGCGCTCCTCGAGCGCGGCGTCGCGATCGTCTTCGCGACCGGCTACGGAGGCGCGGCGCTCCCGGCGCCGTGGTCCTCGCACCCTCACGTGCAGAAGCCGTTCGGCGCAGAGGTGCTCGCGCGAGCGGTCCGAGCGGCGCTCGGGTCGCCGCGACCGCGCGCCGAGGAGGCGACCCCTGCGCGGGTGGTGGACGGCAGATGCGCCGAGCTGGAGAGGGCGAGCCGAGATCTCATCATGCGGTCGAAGGCGCTGCGGCGGGAATCCGACGATCGGCTCAAGGCGGGCGCGCTACGAGACCCTTCGCGCAAGGCGCGCGGTGAGGGGAAGGGAACGGGGGCCGCCCAGGGTCGCGACCGGAGGACAACGCGGCGGCGCCGCTGAATCCACGGGAGCAGCGGCGAGCTCAGCGGCTGTCGAAGGGCGGCACGCAGCGCGGCGGCGACGGCGAAGACACGCTCCCCGCGCAGGTCGACGTCCAGGATCGCCCCGTCCAGGCGAGCCGTCCGGGCGACGAGGCTCAGCGCCCGGCGCACGTCGGGGGCGGGGCCGACGACGACGGCATCTCGCGGCACGATCCATCGGCAGGACCTCGATCAACGATCTTCACGGCGCGATGGTTGCGAAGCAGGGTACCGACGCCGTGAAGGACATCGTCGGCCGAATGGCCGAGTACGGTGAGCCACTTCGCCACAGAAGAGGAGGCGTGGTGGGCACCGTCGAGCGCGGCGAGGTCGCCCGGCGTATGGTGCTCGCCCATGGCGCTCGAGTCGCTCTTCGGAACCGGGACGATCGCCGCCATCGTCGCCATCAGCGTCGTGGCGGGCCTCGTGCACGGCACGATCGGCTTCGGCTTCCCGGTGATCTCGACGCCGCTCGTGGCGCTCCTCATCGACGTCAGGACCGCGGTTCTCGTCACCGTCGTCCCGAACATCGCCGTGAACGTGATCAGCATCCTGCGCGGCGGGAACTGGCGCGAGAGCATCGGCCGTCACTGGCCGGTCGCGGGCGCGGTCATGGCGGGTACGCTCGTCGGGACGCGGCTGCTGCTCGTTGCTCCTCCCGAGCCGCTGAAGGTCCTGCTCGCGGCGATGATCCTCGCCTACCTCCAGCAGGAGCGGCTGCGGCGGCTCGACTGGTCCTGGATCGCGCGCGCCCCGGGGGCCTCGGGCATCGGCTTCGGTCTCGTCGGCGGCGTGCTCTCGGGGGCGGTGAACGTCTCGGCGCCGCCGCTCATCATCTACTTCATGACCCTGGGGCTCGCGCCGATGGCGATGACTCAGGTGCTGAATCTGTGCTTCATCGCCGGCAAGGTGACGCAGGCGACGAGCCTCGGCCTCTCCCAGACCGGCGGCGCCCACGTCCTCTGGGCCTCGCTGCCGCTGACGGCGATCGCGGTGGCGACGGTGCTCGGCGGCATGCGCGTCCAGTCGAGGCTGCGGCCGGAGATGTACCGCCGGCTCTTGCGCGGCGTGTTGTGGGCCATGGCCTTCCTGCTCCTGGCGCAGGTCGGCTGGACGGTCGCGCACGGACTCCAGCCCTCGGGTTCGCTCAGGCTTTCCTCGCAGGAGATGATCGGTCACGCCGCCCGAAGCCGACCCGCAGCGCCGAGGCGAGGCGCTGCGCCGACGAGCCGTCGACTGCTCGCCCTTCGACGAGTGCGGCGTACAGGATGGTGCCGATGACCATGTCGATCGCCAGTTCCACGTCCGCATCGGCGCGCAGGGCTCCGGCTCTCACGTCGGCGCGCAGCGCGTCGCGCAGCCCCTGCCTTCGCACTTCGAGAAAGTGGCGGCGCACGACCTTCGCGACACGCGATTCACGGCCCATCTCCACGACCAGGCCGAGCAGCGCGCGGCCCCACGGGCCCGCGTAGAACGCCGCGGTCGCCTCCGCGATCGCTTCGAGCGCGCGCCCGCGCATGGGCCCGGCCGGGGCGGCAGCGGCCACGAGGCGCGCGAGGTGCTCCACGGCCGCCACGACCAGGTCGCCCTTGGTCCGAAACCGGCGATACAGCGTCGCCTTTGCGACGCCGGCTCGCGCCGCCACCCCTTCCATCGTCAGCCGCTCGAAGCCATCCTCGGTGAGGAGCACGAGCGCCGCCTCGACGATCGCGCGATCGGCTTCCGGGCTCCTGGCTCGACCACGCCGGCGAGAAGGCCTGATCAAGAGGACGCAACCTGGAGCGAGCCCACGGGGCCATGCGCGCCGATGGGAACGGTCCGGGACACGATGTCGACGGTGTCCCTCGCGATCATCAGCTCCTCGTTCGTCGGGATGACCGCCGCCATGGGGCTGGTGGTCCTGGTGATTCGACCGCGCAGCGGTGCGCCGTGGAGCGCGTTCGCCTCCGCGTCGAGCACGAGACCTGCGAACCGAAGCTGATGGATGACCCTGGCGCGGACCTCGGCGTTGTTCTCGCCGATCCCGCCCGTGAAGACGAGGGCGTCGAGGCGGCCCAGCGACACGATCATCTCCGCCGCCGCCTTCGCCACGGAGTGACAGAACTTGTCGATCGCCAGCGCCGCTCGGCGGTGCCCGCGCGCGGCGGCGTCCTGGAGCGACAGCATGTCGTCGCTCAGGCCCGAGATGCCGAGGAGACCCGACTCCTGGTTCAGCATCTCCATGACGCGGTCGGCGGTGCAGCCGAGCGCGCTCTTCATGTGCGCGATGATCGAGGGATCGATCGCGCCGCATCGGGCCCCCATCACCACGCCGTCGACAGGCGTGAGGCCCATCGTGGTGTCCATGCTCTGGCCGTTCCGGACCGCTGCCAGGGAGCAGCCCTTGCCGAGGTGCGCGGTCACGATGGCGTGATCGCGGGGGTCGAGGCGAAGCTGGTCCACGGCGCGCTGCGACACGAAGCGGTGACTCGTGCCGTGGAAACCGTACCGGCGAACCTCGTGCTTCTCGAACCACCGGTATGGCACGGCATACAGGTATGCGCGCGGCGGCATCGTGTGATGGAAGGCGGTGTCGAAGACCGCGACCTGCGGGACGCCGGGGAAGAGCCGCTGCGCGGTCTCGATGCCGACGAGGTTGGGCGGATTGTGGAGCGGACCGAGCGGGATGCACTCCGCGATCTTCGCGACGACCGCCGGCGTGACGAGCATCGACCCCGAGAACTTCGCTCCTCCGTGCACGACACGGTGACCGATACCGACGAGATGATCCGCGAGCGCCAGCTCTCGCAGCAGATCGACGATCGCCGTCAAGGCGGAAGCGAGGTCGAGGCCGTGTGCGGCGCGCGTCTGCTTGCGACCCTCGTGGTCGAAGCTGAGCGTCGCGTGGGGTGTGCCCAGGCGGTCCGCCATCCCCGAGACGTGCTCGTGGGCATTCGACGTGTGGACCACGGCGAACTTCACCCAGGAGGCGCCGCAGTTGAGGACGAGGACGTTCATCGGTTCTCCGGCCGCCGCTCGCGGCGCACCGCCAGCGGATCAGGCGCTCTTCGCGCGCTCGAGCCACTCGTTCATGGAGCAGAAGTCGACCTCGTTCTGCAGGCGCCTCGAGACATCCACGAGAGCCGCGGCCTGTCGAGATGCGGCTTGCCAGCGACCTTCGCGGCTCTGCTCGAGCACCTCCTCGAGCAGACGTCGGAGGTCTTCCGCCGCCGTGGTCATGCGGCTCTGGACCGGGTCGGGAACCATCATCGGCCACCTCCGCGCTTCAACGATACGGCACCGTCTCGTATAAACCATGGGCCGCAGGCGCTGTCGATCGGATTCGCAGCCCGGTCATGGCCATGTCGCGCGTGTCACAGGCGCGCCGAGCTGCCGCGGGTGAAGTCCGCCCCGGATCGACGTCACACGGTGGCGATGGCCAGCAGCAGCTCCTCCACGTCGAACGGCTTCTTGAGGATCTTGCGGGCGTCGATGGCTCGCTCGGGCCTTCCCGCCGTGATGACGATGACGGGCATCGACGCCAGCTCGGCGTCCGCGAGCTGCGCCTCCCGGAACTGCCAGCCGTTCATGACGGGCATCATGAGGTCGAGCAGGATGACGTCCGGGCGCAATCCGCCGCGGAGCTTGGCCATCGCATCTGCGCCGTCCGTCGCGCACTCGACGGCGTGGCCCTCATCCTCCAGCACCTCGGCGAGCGTCTCGCGGAGCGCCTCGTCGTCGTCGACGAGAAGAATGGCCTTGCTCACTCCGTCTCCGTCGGGAGACGGACGGTGAACGTCGCTCCCCTGCCCAGCTCGCTCTCGACGGAGATGCTTCCGCCATGTGCCTCGGCGATCTGCCGGGTGATCCAGAGCCCGAGGCCGAGGCCGCCGAAGACGTTCGTGTCGACGGCGCGCTCGTACTGCTGGAAGATACGGGTCTGACTCTCGGGAGAGATCCCCGGCCCGTGGTCGCGGACACGGAGGACTGCCTCGCCGTCCTCGGACTCCACCGTCACGTGGACGGCGCTTCCCGGCGCGTACTTCACGACGTTGTCGAGGAGGTTCGTCAGTACCTGTTCGAGCCGCAGTCGATCCCAGACGCCGGTCGCCGGGCTCGTGCGCAGCCTGAAGGAAGTGCCGCCGCGCTCCGCCGCCTCCTCGAACCTCTCGACCGCCTCCGAGGCGAGGTGTCCGAGGTCGCAGGGCTCGCGCTCGAGATGAAGTCGGCCGCGCAACATTCGAGACACGTCGAGCAGCGTGTCGACGAGCCGGTTCAGCCGTGCGAGCTGGCCTTCCATGCTCGTGAGCTTGCTCCGCACGCGCGCTTCGTCCAGGCCGCCCCGTGACAGCGTCCGCAGGAGGCCCTGCGTCTGGAGGCTCAGCGTCGTGATCGGTGTCCGAAGCTCGTGCGAGGCGGCCGAGAGGAACTCGTCCTTCAGGCGATCCGCCTCGCGGAGCTTCTCGTTGGCTTCACGGAGCGTCTCCTCGGCGCGGTTCTGCTCGGTGACGTCGATGCCGTAGGCTCGCACCACGCGATCGTTGGCCAGGTACGCGAACTGCTGCAGGAAGGAGCGGTCGCCGACCGCCACGGTCCGGCTGCTCCCGCTCGCCTTGCCGTCGCGGAGCTCGCGGACCACCTCCACCCAGCCGGAAAGCCACGGGTGCTCGCCGCCCTTCTCGTGGAGGTCCGGGAACAGCCGGAGCGCCGCGGGATTGGCGTAACGGACCCGTCCTTGCTCGTCTGCCTCCATGATGGGGATCGGGTTCTTCTCCGGGAACGACGCGAGATAAGCCTGCCGCGCGGTGGCGGCCTTGCGCTCGGTGATGTCGCGGTTCGACTCGAACACCCGGTCGACGCCATCGCCGCCCCGAATCACCTGCAACCGGGCCCAGACGGCGACCTGGTGTGCGTCCCTGGTGGTGTGGACGATCTCGCCTTCCCACTGGCGCTGGTCCCTGAGCAGCTCCTCGAACTCCGGCCTGGAGGACGGGAGCGCGGTGCGGAGGAGCTCGTGCGAGACCCGCCCGCGCGCCTCCTCGGCGGTGAACCCGTAGAGCGCTTCCGCCCCGCGGCTCCAGAGCTCGATCCCGCTCTCGAAATTCCACACCAGGATGGCCTCCTGCGAGAGCCTCAGGAGATCGGAGTACCGCTCCGACTCCTCGATCATCCGCTTGCGGTCGGTGATGTCGAACCCGATGCGGTTCGCGGGGTCCACCTGGCGCGCGGTGATGAGCAGCCCCCTGCCGCCCTCCATGGGCACCGGCTCGATGGTGCCCTCCCACCACGTCTCCCGCCCGTTCACGGCCCGGGCGTGCCGAGGGACCTCGACGCGGTGACCGGCACGAGCCTGCGCGTGCATGGCGACCGCCCTGTCGCGCGTACCGGGGAACAGGTCGACGATGTTCGCGCCGAGCACGTCGTCGAGCGCGAAGCCTGCCGAGCGAAGCCATTCGGCGTTCGCCCGGAGCACGGTCCCGTCGGGCGCGACGAGACAGCGGCCGACGCCGGGCTCCTCGAAGAGGAGTTCCGCGAGAACGCTCGCGAGTTCTTGGCGCCCTGTCATCGGCGACTTCCCGAGCCCAATCGCGAAAGCATACCCCATCGGGAGGATGGCCGTTCGGACGGTCGGTCGAGGCGAACAGACCCGGACGGTGACCCGCGGACGCGGTAGAGGTTGCAGTGACGATGACACCGTTGGTCGCGGTGGATCGGGGGGATCAAAACGGTGCGAGGCGTCCTGCCCGAGCCTCGGCCGCGCGCGTCGCAGCTACGATCAGCGCCCGGTAGTCTCGCAGCGCCGCGAGCGTACGTGCTTATCCCGCGAAGGGAGGCTCGAGAGCGGAAACGGCACGTGGAACGTCCTGTGCGCGCGCGATGGCGCCGAGCTCGATGTGGTCGTCAGCCGGGCGTGGCTCGACGCGACCCCAGCGGAGGTCGTGCAGATACCGGAGCGCCGCGGCCGAGAACGCCGCGTCGACCGACGCGCGGAAGGCCGCGCGCTGGGGCTGCGCGGCACCGCGATCGTCATTCCGCACGCGCGTCGGGCTGGCTGCCGTTCACCACGAGCACGGGGCACGGCGCGTCGAGGACGACGCGCTGGGCGACGGAGCCCATCGTGGCGTGATCGGTGCGTCCGTGCGTCCCCATGACGATGACGTCGTGGCGACCCGCGCGCGCGAACCGGACGATCTCCGCCGCGGGATCGCCGACCGCGATCGCGCAGCCGACGGGCGCCGTGGACATCTCCGCCGCGGCGTGACGCCAGGTCTCGAGCTCTCGATCGCGCTCCAGCGCCGCCATCGCGGCCACGTCGCGGCCCGCAAGCGATCGAACGCCGGCGTCGGAGACAGACAGTGCGTCGACGTAGAGCAACGTGATCGCGCCGCCATGTCGCCACGCCAGTTCCGCGGCTTGCTCCATCGCGGCGCGCGACACCGGGGACAGGTCGACGGGACAGCAGATCTTCTTCCACGCGCTCATCGTGTTGAGCCTCGTTGCTCGCGTTCGCCCGCGACGGTCGGGACGACCCGATCGTACGCCCGTTGCGCGGCCCACGGGCGCGTCCGCCCCGGGTTCGCGCACTCCGGGCAACACGTTGGCGTGCGACCGTTGGACGCGCGCACGAAGGCGCGCCCCGCATGACACGCTCGGCCACGGAGCCGAGCACCAGGCGCGGGATCCCGCTCCGCTCGTGCGAGGCCATCGCCCGCAAGTGCAAGGCGGGGCGAGCGCCGGGTGACGCGCGAAGGGGGTGCCATGGCTGCGAACCCGTGGTGCGTCAGGTGCCAGCGGGAAGAAGTGAGGCGACGACCCGCGCAGTGAGGAAGAGTCCGAATGCGAAGACCGTGTGCGTGACCAGACTCTTGACGCTGTTGAAGACGGGCCTGACGGTCCTGGACGAGGCGATCCCCGCGCCCAGCGCGGGCTGCAGCACGAGCAAGGGCGCAAGGACCGTCACGACCCCGATGAAGAGCGCGGGAAGCAACGTCGGCGCGCGCGCCCACTCGAGTCCGGAGGTCGCGACCAGGAGCGCGCCGAAGGTCATGCCGATCGCGTAGTGCGCGGACCAGCCGATCAGGCTCTCGCCTCGAACCGCAGGCGTCCTGGCGATGCTGGTGTGGATGAGGCGGCCCCTGGGGATGTGACCGATCCAGCGCCCGAGCAGCGCGAACTCCAGCGAGGGCACGCCGAACCGTCGGAGCACGGCTGCCCAGAGGTCCATGGTCAGCGTGGCTCCGATGCCGATGAGGATGCTTCGGGCAACGAACTCCGTGGTCGTGGTCATGGAACGGCCACCGGACGGTGCAAGGTCGACATGCGCTGCGTGCCCACCGCCTTCGATTGCACCGATCGCTGGATGAAGAACTCGGCGACGGCCGCGTTGATCGCCCACCCCGCACCCATGGCGATGGCTCTCGAGAGCTCGCTCCGGAGCGACGGGGCGATCATCAATGGAACGTGGGTGAACACCTGCGTCCCGGCGCCCATGCCCAGGGCGTAGGCCCGCATCATCCAGGCACGATGCGCGCCGATGTCGCGCCGGCGCACGGCCGAGACGCCGAGCCACAGCGCCACGGTCATCACCACACCCGCGACGATGCGCATCCAGTAGACCGCCACTCCATCGAGGTCCACCGATGGATAGAACTGCGCCATCCACAGCCCGCTGAGCGACACGGCAAGCCCACACGGAACGAGGATGACTCCCGCAAGGCGGTGCCACTGCATCCGGCTCCGTCGAAGCTCTGCGGAAAACTGGAACGCGCCGGCCAGCGCAAAGACGACCGCACCGACGATGTGCGCGACGATGGGCCCCGGCATCGCCAGGAAGCGCGCATGGTCCGCGGTCGCGATGCCGCCGGCGATCTGGCGCAGCCGCAGCGATCCGGCGATCGCCGGGACGATCCCGAGCAGGACGAGACCGGCGACGGCCAGGGAGTCAGCAACGCGAGAACGCCTCATGGGCTCCTCCGACTCGACGGTGAAGGACATGGCCGGCGCTAGAGATTGAACGACATCATCGAGCCGAAGGACGGGAATCGGTAGCGGGACCCATCGATCTGCTGGACGGTGCCCTCCAGGCCGATCGCGAGACGGCTGCTGAAGCGATACACGAACCCGAGTCGACCCATCGTCGCGAGGCCGTCGTGTCCGATGTCCGGGAGCCAGCCGTGGCCCAGGCCGATGGCGGCGTAGGGCTCGACGCGGCCGATCGGAACCGTCAGCCGCAGCGTCGGCATCACCGTCACGCTGAACAGGTTCTTCGCGTAGTACGTGCCGACGCGGCCACCGGCGCTGAGCCGCGCTTCGCCCAGATCGACGGTGTACTTCAGCTCCGGATCGACGCCCCCGCCGAGGCCGTAGTTGCCCGAGGGCAGGATGAGCACGGGCGTGAAGTTCATGCTCCAGCCGGAGTGGTCCTCGGCCGCGGCGACGTGCGCCGACAGGAGGAGGATGGCGAGGACCATCGTGCGGGGCGCGCGCCGGGCGAGAGCTGCGATCGAGGTTCCGAGGTTCTTCATGGCGTCTTCTCCTTTTCAGAATGAGGCGTTGGCTTCTTCCGTCTCGCTGCAGGTGTGGTCGGGATCGCAGCCGCAAGCGACGGTCAGCACGGGCCGGTTCGCGGCGCGCACCAGGCGATCGGCGACGGAGCCGAGGTCGACGCTCCGACCGCGGCCAGCCCCGTGCCGGCCGACCACGATCAAGTTGGCCCCGACCTCGACGGCGACGTTGTCGAGCTTCGTCCACGGCTTGCCGCTGCGGAGGACGCCGGTGAGGTCGACGCCGCGGCGACGATGCCGGGAAACGACCTCGGACAGCGCCGCCTCGCACTGCAGGAGGCGCCGGTCGTCGAGGTCGTCATCGCCCGGCTCGTGCACGTGGACGAGGGTGATCCGCGCGGACGCGGCGAGCGCGAGCTCGATGGCGCGCTCGAGAGCGTGCTCGGCGCATGCGCTGAAGTCGGTGCCGGAGACGAGCTGTCGAAGGGCTTGCATGGTGGTCACGATGCCGCAGGCACCCGTCGACGGCTGTGGGTTCTCCGTTGAATCGCGGCCCGCCGGCGTCCAATCCGTGTTGGATCGGCGACTGGCGGGTCGATGGCGAGCGCTCGCGGCGCGGAGCTGCCCGCGCTAAGACTCCGATCGATGGTCCTTTTCCCGCCGTTCCGGCTGGACCCCGACGAAGGGCGGCTCTGGAAGCGCGAGACCCAGCTGGTCCTGCGCAGGAAGCCGTTCGCGATCCTGTGCTACCTCGCCGCGCATCCGAAGAAGCTGGTCACGCACGAGGAGCTGCTCGCGCAGGTGTGGCGCGGCGCCGTGGTCAGCGACAGCGCGGTGCGCAGCCATCTGCACGAGCTGCGGCAGGTGCTCGGCGAGGGCGTGATCGAGACGGTGATCGGGCGCGGCTATCGGTTCGTGGCCGAGCTCGGCGACCGCGTCGACGCGCCGGCCGCACCGGAGGTCGCGCGCGTCGACCCGCTCGTGGTCGGTCGCGACGCCGAGCTCGAGGTGCTGCGCGCCGCGCTCGAGCGCGCGCGTGGAGGCCACCGGCAGATGTGCTTCGTCACCGGCGAGCCCGGGATCGGCAAGTCGACGCTGGTGCGGACGTTCCTCGCAGGCCTCGATCCGCGCACGGTGATGGTCTCCCGTGGATCGTGCTTCGAGCAGCACGGCACCCCGGAGCCGTACCTCGCCATCATCGAGGCGCTCGCCGGGCTCGCGCGCTCTCCGCGCGGTGCGCAGACGATCGCGGCGCTCGTCCGCCACGCGCCGACGTTCGTGGCGCAGATGCCGCAGCTCGTCCGCGAAGACCAGCTCGCCGAGGTCGCGCGGCGCGCAGCCGGCGGCAACGAATCGAGACAGCTCCGCGAGCTCAGCGAGGCGATCGAAGCGCTCTCCTCGCAGGATCCGCTCGTGCTGGCGCTCGAGGACCTGCAATGGTCCGACGTGGCCACCATCGATCTGCTGTCCCTGCTGGGCCAGCGCGAGGAGCGTGCGAAGCTGCTGGTCCTCGGGACCTTGCGACGCGCGGAGGTCCAGGGTCCCGGCCACTCGCTCCACCGCGTGATGCGTTCCCTGGTCGCCCGCTCCGGCGCGCTCGCGGTCGAGGTGCCGAAGATCGGCGCCGCCGCGGTGCAGAGCTTCATCGATCGGCGGTTCCCCGGCCATGCGTTTCCGCAGCAGCTGACGAGCGTGGTGACGAAGATCACCGGCGGGACGCCGCTGTTCATGGTGTCGCTGCTCGACGAGCTGGCCGGCCGCGGGATGCTCGCCGAGCGGGACGGCCGCTGGACGCTGGCGGTCTCGATCGAGGAGGTGGAGGCGCACCGGCCCGCCAGCGTGAAGCAGCTCATCGACATCCAGCTGGATCGCCTGTCTGCGACCGAGCAGCGGGTGCTCGAAGCAGCGAGCATCGTGGGCTCCGAGTTCTCCACCAGCCTGGTCGCCGCCGCGCTGGAGATGCCGGTCGAGCAGGTCGACGACACCTGCGACGCGCTGCTGCGCCGATCGCTGTTCCTGCGCGCGGAGGCCGACGATCGCTATGGCGTGACCCATGCCCTCATCCAGGAGGTCTGTGTCGAGCGCAGCAGCCCGGCGCGGCGCCAGCGCTGGCACCGGCTCGTCGCGGAGGCGATCGCGCGCGACCCGCGCGCCGGCGAGCTCTCGCACCTGCTCGCGAAGCACTTCGACGCGGCGGGCGATGCGGGGCGCGCGCTCCCCGCCTACGCGGCTGCGGGACGCCAGGCCGGGCTGCGCAACGCGACCTCGGATGCCGTCGCCCTCTGCGCGCGCGCGCTGCAGCTGCTGCCGCGCGTGGCCGCGGGCCGCGAGCGCGATCGGCTCGAGCTCCAGATCCACGAGACGCTGTGCCGTCAGGTCAGCTCGAACACGTTCAGCGCGGCCTTTGCCGGGCGTGAGCCCCTCGCGGTCTACAACCGCGCCATCGAGATCGCCCGCTCGCTCGGCGAAGCCCCGAGCCTGTACGCGGCGATCACCCAGCTGTGCAACTTCAACATGATCGTCGCGCAGTACGATCGCTCGGAGCCGCTGACCACCGAGCTCGAGCAGCTCGAGCAGGCACACCACCTCGAGCCGGCGCTGCTGCGCGGCGGGATCTTCGCGCGGGCCTACACCGCCTTCTTCAGAGCCGACCTCGGCACCGCGCTGCGCCTGCTCGAGCGCCTGGCGCCTGCGGGCCAGGAGCCGTCCCCGTTTCGCGACGACCTCCCGGGGAGGGCCCTGGCCCTCGGCCACCTCGCCTGCGTGCGCTGGGTCGTCGGCGACGCCGAGCGCGCGCTCGAGGAAGCGTTCGCGACGATCGACCTCGCAGACCGCGTCGAGATCCCGATCCTGCAAGCGCTCGGACACGTGGTGCGCGCGCGTCTGCGCTACCTGCGCCGCGATCCGCTGCCGATCGTCGAAGCGGAAGCGCGAGAGGCCGTCCGCGCGGCTGCCCTGGACCTGGGCCTGCACACCGAGGCGCGCGCCTTCGCGCTGTGGGCGGAGGCGCGGCGTGGTCCGCTCGCGCTGCCGACCATCCAACCGCTGCTCGACGGCTTGCGCCAGCGACTGAACGAGGTCTCGACCTGCTCCACCCTGGTCGCGCAGGTGCTGATCGAGGTGCTGAGGATCTCCGGGCACGCCGCGCAGGCGCGCCAGCTGACCGACGAGATCATCGCCTTCGCGCTCGCGCACGACGAGAGCGTGTACCTGCCCGAGCTGCTGCGGATGCGTGGGGAACAACGGCAGGAAACCGACCCCGCTGCGGCGAGCCGGGACTATGGCGAGGCCATCGAGCGCGCGCGTTCGGCGGGAGCCCGGAGCCTCGAGCTGCGCGCCATGGCCAGCCTCGCGGCGCTGGCGGCGTCCGCGAAACCCCCTCGGAGCGCGTCATCCATCTCGACCGGAGAACCGGCGGCGACCCCGCCGTCGAGGCCAACGCGAAACGGCCGGGGTCGGCGTGCTCACGCCAAACCGGGGAAGCCCTGAGACCGCCGGTGCGCGGGGCGGTCGGCAGTCGGTGAGCAGGCTCGCGGATCATCGCGTCGAGGCAGCGAGCTTCTCCTGGAGCTTCCGGTCGAACCGCGCGCGATCGATGGCGAATCGCTCGTGCGTGCCCTCGCAGATCGCGTCGACCCCGTCGTGCGCACGCACCGAGAAGGTGAGACGCCGGCCCTCCACCTTCGTCACCACGACGTCGACCGTGACCGTGAATCCGGGCGGTGTCGCGGCGCCGTGGGTGACCCAGATCCCCGTGCCGACCGACTGCTCGCCGCCATCGGAGACCCTGCACCCGATCGCGGTCCTGCTCGCCCGCGGCCTCGATGAGCAGCGACCAGAACGGGGTGAGGAGCGCGTGAAGGGCGGCGAACGCGGCGAGGGCGGCGCCGGCGAGCCGGGCGATACCCGGGAGGAACGGCGTCACCGCGACCACGGCGGAGAGCACGAGCGCCGCCGGGGCGACGACGATCATGCGGCGCCCGAACCGCGCCGCGAGGCGCCCCGACACGCGATCGCTCAGCGCGCCTGCGAAGAACGGGACGGCGAGCGCGAACACGCCCTCACCGCCGACCACGAGCCCGATGATCAGGTTCGACGCTCCGTACCGCGCGAGCAGGAGCGGGAGGACCGCGACCATCACGGTCTGTGCTGCCGTCGCGCCCAGCTCCGCCGCCGCCAACCGGTACCAGCGGCCAGGCGCGAACGCTCCGGAGCCCTGCGCCTCCCGATCTCGCACCCGCCCTCCGCCCGCCTGCCCGATGAGCGTGCCGGGAACGCCACCGCCCGGAGGCACGATAAGCAGCCACGCGGGCTTCTTCCAGGGTCCTGCCGTCGTTATCCTAGCCGTGTCCACACCAGGCGACGGGCAGCGGTGAGCGTCACCATCCACCACGGGATGAGCTTTCTCGTCGCCGACGACGACGGCGACATCGCGCCGGGCGCCGACACCGGGTACTTCCACCTCGACACGCGCTTCCTCTCGCGCCACGAGCTGCAGCTCGACGGGCAGCGGTCCGTCGTCCTCCAGTCGTACGCCCCACGCGCCGATGAGGCGTGGCACGCGCTCACCAACCCCGCGCTGGACGCCGTGGCACGCTCCCTCGGCATCTCCATCCACCGCCTCGTCGGCGGCGGGCTGCGCGAGGAGATCGGGATCGAGAACTTCTCCGGCGAGGAGGCACGGTTCGCGCTGACGGTCGCGGCTACGACGTGGACCGCTACGGCACGCCGGTGCACTATCCGACGGCGTGCCGCCCGCAGGCCTGGGCGTCGGCGTCGGTCGTGCTGCTCGCGCGGAGCCTCCTCGGCCTCGACGTCGACGCGCTCGAGCGCCGGGTCGTCGTGGCGCCCACGCTCGTCCCGGGGCTCACGCGCCTCGACCTCGTGGATCTTCCGATCGCAGCAGGGCGCGTCGACGTCTCGATGAGCGTCGACGGCGGCGTCGCGACGGCCGAGGTGCGCGGCCTGCCCGACGGCTGGGAGCGCACCGACCCCACCGTGCCGGACTGAGGCGGCGCGCTCACGTCCACGCCGTGCCGCGCCTCGGGAGCGTGGAGTCTGCCTCGTACCAGGCCTTGCGCGAGCGGGGTACCCCGAGCGCGCGGCCCGCAGCATTCCTCTTCGCGAGGAGGAGCTGGAAGACGCTGATCGTTCCGACCCGGAATGCGACCGCCGATGCCGCCAGGTACAGGCGGTACGCGCGCGCCCGCCGCGGACCGACGACCGCGACGGCCTCCCTGAAGCGGCTCTCCAGGCGGCGGAGCCAGACCTGGAGCGTCTCCGTGTAGTGCTCGCGCAGCGATTCCACGTCGCGGACCTCGAAGCCAGCGCGCTCCGCGGCCGCGACGACCCGAGGCAGCGGTACGAGGTCGCTGTCCGGGAAGATGTAGCGTGCGATGAAGCCCCCGCGGCGCCGCCTCGCCCATGGCAGGGTGGTGCCTCGTGAGATGTCGGCGATGGCGTGGTTCAGGAACAGGCCCCCCGGCCTCAGTGCCCGAAAGAGGGCCGCGAAGTAGCCGTCGAGCCGGTCGCGCCCGACGTGCTCCATCATCCCGACACTGGCGATCTTGTCGAAGGGCGCGCCGTCCGGCAGCGTGCGGTAATCGACGGGGAGGACGGTGAGGTGCGCGCCGGCCGTCAGGCGCGCAGCGCGGCGTTCGACCTCTGCGAGCTGATGCGCGCTCGGCGTCACCCCCACGGCCTCGACGCCGTGGTGGGCGACCGCGTGCTCGAGCAGCGCGCCCCAGCCGCAGCCGACGTCGAGGAAGCGATCGCCCGGACGCAGCGCCAGCTTCCTGCAGATGAGCGCGAGCTTCTGCTGCTGCGCCTCCTCGATGGATTCGTGTCCCGAGGGGAAGTAGGCGCACGAGTAGACCATCGAACGATCCAGGAACAAGCGGTAGAAGTCATTCGACAGGTCGTAGTGGTATCGAACCGCCGCGCCATCGCGTGAGACCGAGTGCACTCGCCCGGCCAGCCTTGCACCACGTCCATTCGAGATCCGGCCCGTGCGTGAAGCCAGTGCTCCCGCGAGAACCGGGAGCGTGGAGAGAACGAACCGCGGCCCGGCCCAGCGGCTCGCCGCCTCGAGCAGCCCGACGGCGTCGCCCTCGAGCTCGATGGCGCCGTCCAGAAAGGCCTCCGCGACGCGCCGCTCGGATGACGGCGGAACGAAGGCGGCCAGGCCTTCGGGCGAGGTGAGCGCGACGCAAGCGCCGCCGGGCGCGCCCCGATGGGGCGAGGGCAGGAGCGTGCCGTCCCAGAGCCGCACGGAGAACATGCGCGAAGGGCTCGAGAACATCTCGCCGGCAGCGCGCAGCAGATCCATCTCACCCACGAGATAAGCACCTCCTGCCCGCCGCGCGGCGCATGCGCAACGTGGACCGAGCGGAAGGAGAACCCTCATGCACGAACTGTCCAGATACGACAAGGCGAAGGTCATCGATGCGCTCAACGAGCGGCTCACCTTCGAGCGAGCGGGCGTGAAGCTGTACGATCGCATCCTGGAGGTGATACGGGCGCAGGGCGACGAGCGTGTCGGGCGCATGCTCCCCGAGATGGAGAAGCACCGCGCCGAGGAGAAGGAGCACGAGGAGTGGCTCGAGGCGCAGATCCGTGCGCTCGGAGGCGACGCGCATGGCGAGACCGAGAGGTCCCGGCTCGTCAAGCGCGAGTCGAAGGGGATCGAGGAGGTGGTGATGAGCGAGGCCGAGCTCCCGCACCTCTTCCACGCACTCCTGGCGGCGGAGCTCGTCGACAACGCCGGCTGGGACCTGCTTTCCTCCCTCGCCGACGAGGCGGGGGATCGCGACGCCAAGCGCGAGTTCAAGAAGCGGCTGCACGAGGAGGAGGATCACCTCGCGTTCGTCCGCAAGGTCGTGGAGCGGTTCTCGGTGCGTGATGTCCTCGGGGAAGAGAAGCCGCTTCCGAAGCGCACCATGGCCGATCTGATGCCCGGCCATTGACCGCGCGCCTCGAGCGAACACGGCGGGTCCCTCCCAGGGCGTCGCGACCGTCATCGCGCTCGCGATCGCGGGGGTCCCGTTCTTCGTGCCGCTCGGTGTCCTGAGCGCGCTCGCGAGCCTGGTCCCCTTCGCGGGCGTGATCCTCATGGGCACCGCCGTATCGCTCATCGCGTGGGGGACGAGCGGGCTCTGGGCGGGCGTCGGGGTCGCGGCGTACTACGGCGGCGGGGCACATCATCGTCAGCGAGCTGCTGTGCTACCGCCGGCGCCGCCTCGGGATCCGCTGACGACCGGGTGGAGCAAGCTCGTGGGGGCGCTACCTGCGCGCCTCCGACTGGAGCGAGGACACGCGGAGCGCCTCCTCCGCCGTGCGGCACACCCGCGGCCCATCCTGATACCGGGCGACCTTCACGCGTGGATACTCGCGCATCCGGCGGAGAATGGCTTCCGATCCGCTGGCGAGGAGTGCGTCGCACGAGGCGTAGACACCTCCTTCACCTTCCTCGAGCAGGTTGTGCGGCTCGAGGATCTTGCGGATCTCGGCCGCGATCTGCGGCGTCGGCGTCGGCACGAGGAGGGCCGCGATCGCGCCGTGATCGATGCGCAAGCGCCGCGCGTCCGGAAGCGGTTCGCCGTTCCTCGCGTCGCGAGCCGCCGGGAGGAGGATCTTCTCCTCCATCGCGATGTGTCGTAGCAGGCCCTCGCGGAACTCGTCGAACGCGGCCCGCTCGATGGGTCCCCCCTCGAGAGCGCGTGTCAGCAAGGCGTCGAGCCGATCGTGATCGGCCGCGAGGAATTCCGAGATGGGCCCTGGCATGCGCGAACCCTTCGTCGTCGGACCCGTGTACGGTAGTGGTGGGCGCTCACGGCCGCTACTGCGTCACCGTCAACGTGACGTCGTCGACGAGGAAGCTCGTCTGCAGCACCACGTCCTCGACCCCGTGGAACTGGATCCGGATCGTCTGGCCCCCGAAGGCGCCGAGGTCGAACCTCTTCTCGACCCAGCCGGAGGTGGCATCGAGGTTGGAGTACGAGGCCAGTGTCGCGAGCACCGTCCCACCCGTGTCACGGATGGTCACGGTCATCGTGTCGAAGGCGGTGGTGGTGGTCGTCTCCGACGTGTCGATCCAGAGCCAGAAGCCGAGCGTCGCCGCGCAGGCGCCCGCGGGGATGGTCACGGCCTGCCAGAGGTCGTCGGTGTGCGTCGTGCCGTAGCCGTCGAGCTTCGCCTTCCAGGTCCCGCCGTGCGCGGGGCGGAGCGCGCTGGAGTTGATCACGCCGGCGGTGGCGGTCCAGGGCGCGGCGGCGCCGGTCTCGAAGCCGGGGTTCCCGAGGAGCTGGCTCGCGCTGGCGCACGTCCCCGGCGGCGGGGGCGGAGGCGGCGGAGGCGGCGGGGGAGGCGGCGGTGGGGGAGGCGGCGGAGGCGCAGCGTTGGCGACCGAGGCGGACACGGCCGCCGAGGTGGTGGCGTTCCCGGAGGTGTCGGTGGCGCGCGCGGTGAAGAGGTGGGCGCCGTCAGCGACGGTGGTGCTGTCCCACGCGATGACGTAGGGGCCGCTGGCGTCGCTGCCGACCAGGACGCCGTCGACGAGGAACTCCACCTTCGCCACCGCCACGTCGTCCGCCGCGCTGGCCGAGAGCGTGACGGCCGCGCCGCTCAGGATCTGCCCGCCGGCGGGCGCGGTCACCGAGACCGTGGGCGGCGTCGTGTCCACCGGTGCGCCGGCGCCGATGAACGCCTCGTAGATGAGCCTGTTCGGCGACCCGACGCCGACGTTCGCCAGGGCGCCCGCCGTCGCGTTCGCCAGCAGCGCGGAGGCGACCTGGGCCGGCGTGGCGGTGGGCGTCGCCGACAGGTAGAGCGCCGCGGTGCCGGTGACGTGCGGCGTCGCCATCGACGTGCCGCTGATGGTGTTGGTTGCGGTGTCGCTGGAGTTCCACGACGACAAGATCAACGAGCCGGGCGCGAAGAGGTCGACGCACGAGCCGATGTTGGAGTACGACGCCC
>DASTGH010000446.1:0-3255 GCA_035719345.1 Anaeromyxobacteraceae bacterium | reverse complement strand
AGTATCCGCTAAAAAAAAAGTTGAAATATTTAATCGTCAAAATATAAGTACCGGCCCTTCTTTTCAACGATTTCACCAGCGCGCGGCGGCGCACCGCCAGCGGCAGCGCCGCGAGCGCCGCGACCTCGGCCCGCGCGCGCGACGCAACGGCCTCCCGCGCCTCGGCCTCGAGCCGGGCGTCGTCCGCGCGCAGGAGATCGGCGGCGCGCGCCAGCCGCTCCTCGGCGCGTGGCGCGAGCGAGACGAGGAGCGGCAGCACCTCGCGGCGCACGCGGTTGCGCAGGAAGCGCGGCGCCGCGTTGCTCGGGTCCTCGCGCCAGGGCAGGCCGCGCCCGCGCAGGTAGGCGAGGCCGCGCGACCGCGGCAGGTCGAGGAGCGGCCGGACGATGGCGCCGCGGCGGGGCGGGATCCCGGCGAGCCCGCGGGCGCCGGAGCCGCGCAGGAGGCGGAGCAGCACCGTCTCCGCCTGATCGCCGCGGGTGTGGCCGGTGGCGATGCGCGTGGCGCCCGAGGCGCGCGCCGCGTCCCGGAGCGCGGCATAGCGGGCGCGGCGGGCCGCCGCCTGCAGGCCACCCTCCCTGCCGACGACGACGCGCACGGCGGTGAGCGGGATCCCGAGCCGGGCGCACAGCTCCGCGCAGGCCGCAGCATCGTCCGCCGCGTCGGGGCGCAGGCCGTGATCGACGTGACAGGCGGCCAGCGCGGCGAAGGCCCCGACGCGCAGCAGCGCCTCGAGGGAGGCGAGCAGCGCCGTCGAGTCCGGACCTCCCGAGAGCGCCACGAGCACGCGGTCGTCCGGAGCGATGAGCCGCCGCGCACGGATCGCAGCGAGGACGTCTCGCTCGAAGGGATGAAGCCGGCGACCCTCGCCTCCCCTCCCCGCGCCGGTGATGAGTTTTTCCATAGCGCCCGCGGCCGGAACTCGACATAGGACGGGGCCGGGAAGAGAGCACGCGCGGCACGGGTTCAAGGCCGTGGAGGAGGACGGCGGCATCCCCCCGAAACTCCCGCCGGTGGCGCGGAGTTGCGGAATCAGGGCGAGGATGCGATGTTGGCGCCGGTCGGGGGTTCCGACCTACATCTTTTTGGCGTTGGGCCTAGGGGTCCCCCCCCTCCCCCTCTGGGCCCACGAGGAGCCGGCAGAGATGCCGGCTCCTCACTTTTTTTCACCGTGACGGATGCGCTGCCGGTGAACACCGGACGCGCGGTCGCTCGCGCCGGCGGCGGTGCCGCCGCGCGTCGCAGAAACTTGACCGCGCGACCGACGCTCGCGTACAAGCTTTCCACCTTTCCTACCCGAGGAGACGGAGTGGCGATGCCCGGCACCGACAAGCGCAAGCAGTCCCTGTACTTCCCCGAGGACATGCTGAACGAGATCCAGGCCGAGGCCAATCGTCAGGACCGCTCGCTCTCCTGGATCGTGCAGCAGGCGTGGCGCATCGCCCGCGGCGAGATCATGCGCTTCCCTTCGGTCAACGACGTGCTCTCCGGGGTCGCCCGCGAGGACGAGCGCGAGGAGAAGGGCTCCTAGCCGCTCGCCCCGCGCCTCCCGCCCCCTGCGGATGGCCCATCCCTCCGCGCCGGATCTCCCCGGCGGCGACGACGACAGCGGTGGCCTCGACGCCGGGGCCGCCGACGAAGCTCCTTCCCCCGATATTGTCTCCGCACCGCCCCGGCGCCTGCCGCGCTGGGCGCCGTGGACCGCCGCGGCGCTCGCCGCCGTGCTGGCGGTAGCCGCGGTCGCGGCCTGGCGGCGCCACCAGGAGCGCCGCATCGTGGCCGCCTCCGTGGCGCGCGCCCGCGAGCTGGTGCGCTCGGACACCTGGCTCGGCGCGCACGAGGCCGCCGCCCTGCTCGGCCTCAAGGCAGCGCGGGTGGACGCGGCGGAGGCCGCACCGCTCCGCGCGTTCGCGCTGGCGATGCTGTCGCTCGACTGGCGCGACCGCGGCGCTGCGGCGGAGGCGACCGCGCTCGCGGACGTCGCGCAGCGCGCCGCCGAGGTGCCGCCCGCCGCCAACCTGGCCACCGCCGCCCTGGCCCTCGCCGAGCGCCGCGCCGGGACCGCCATCGAGTACGCGACCCGCGCCGGCGACGGCGCCTGGCCCCAGGTGCTCGCGGCGCGCGTTGCGATGCAGGCGGGGAGCCCGCCGGCCGCGCTCGAGGCCGCCGATCGCGCCGTCGCCGCCGATCCGGAGCAGCCCGCCGCCCTCGCGGTGCGCGGCGATCTGCTGCGCCGCTCGGGCCGCGAGGCGGAGGCGAAGGATGCGTATGCCCGCGCGCTCGCCAGCTCCTCGGCGGCGCTGGCCGCCGGCTACGCCGGGAGCCCGCTGCCCCCCGGTGCCTCCGCGCCGCACGCGCGCGCCACCTTCGGCCTCGCCAAGCTGGCGCTCTCGCGCCGGGGCGCGTCCGCCGAGGATGCGGTCCCGCCGCTCGAGCGCCTCCTCGGCGACGTCGGCGGGACGCCGCAGGTCGAGCGGGCGCGCGCCGCGCTCTACCTCGCCGCGCTGCGCGGCCGCGGCGGCGATCGCGCCGGGGCCGCCGCAGCCGTCGAGGCGGCCGGCCTCGGCAGCGAGCTCCGGGCGTGGCTGGAGCGCGCCACCGGGCAGCTCGAGGTCGAGCGCGGCCCCTACCGCGTCCCCGACCGCACGCCCGCCGCCCTCGAGAGTGCCGCGGACGACGACCCGTGGGTCGCCCCCCCTCCTCCGCCGCCCGCTGCCACCGCGGCGCCCGCGAAGCAGGTGCTCCACGGCTTCAAGGTCCACGGACCCACCGCGAAGCAGAAGACGTCCGCGCACGCGGCCAAGAAGACCGGGAGCAAGGACCGGTCCCGGAAGAAGGCCTCGAAGCGCGACGCGCCGGCCGCCCGCTGAGTCGCTACATCGGCCGGACGTTGGCCGCCTGCAGGCCCTTCGGCCCCTTCTTCACCTCGAACTCGACGCGCTGCCCCTCCGAGAGCGTCCGGAACCCCTCCGACTGGATGGCCGTGTGGTGGACGAACACGTCCTCCCCGCCGCCCTCCTGCTGGATGAAGCCGAACCCCTTCGCGTCGTTGAACCACTTCACGGTACCGGTTGCCATGTGCTGTGTGATCTCGTTTCTTGTCTGTGAGCGCACGGGCGATGAACGCGCCGCGCGGACCTGCTTCCTCCCCGGGACGGGAAGGAACGTGTGGTGTAGTCGAGTCGAGCGGATAAGTCGAGCCGCCGGCCAGGATCACGCCGGGTGAGCGACGGGCGCCGCTCCGAGCATCGCCTC
>DASTGH010000445.1:0-2487 GCA_035719345.1 Anaeromyxobacteraceae bacterium | reverse complement strand
GACCGCCGCGAGGCTCACGCCGCGCTCCGCGCCGTCAGTCGGCGGTTCGCTCGCGCGCCGCGAGCGCGGCGAGGAGCTCGCGGCGCGCCGCGATCCACGGTCCGCTCTCGCGCGCGAAGCCGCGGACGCCCGGCGCGATGCGCTCCGCCAGCCGGGCCGCCAGCGGCCCCAGCCCGCGCGCCTCCGCCAGCTCGAGCAGCGCGCGGTCCTGGATCGCCTCCCGCACCAGCTTGAGGCGGATCGACTCCACCGGAAACGGGTGCGTCCCGCCGAGCCGCGACGGCAAGCCCGGGTAGAGCAGCGTCCCGTCGCCGTTCCCGGCGAAGCGCCGCACGTCCGCCCAGGGATCGCGATCCCATGCCTGGAGCATATCGTAGTAGAGCTCCCCGGCGACGCCCTCGCGCCAGCCGAGCCAGCCCATGGCGAGCACGGCCGCGCCCGGGCGGTCCACCGCGTAGCCGGGCCAGCCGCGGAACGAGCGCATCATCTCCCGGCGCACGGGCCCCTCCGCCGCCGGGATCTCGTCGCAGCCGTGGCTCATACAGGACGCGTACCAGAACGGGCGGCCGGGCGTGGCGCCGGGGCCGCGGGCCAGCCGGAACGCGTCCGGCCGGCGCCCGTCGAAGAAGAAGACGTTGGGCGCGAAGGCGTCGACGAGCCCGGTGAGCTCCGGCAGCGGCACGCTCGTCACGAACACGCGCACGCCGCTCGCCCTCGCCAGGCGCGCGCGCCGCGCCAGCTCGCCGAGGTCCTGCTTCTTCGGCTCGTCGAGGGTGTAGAGCCAGAGGCGGTCGGACCAGCCGCGCGCCTCGAAGTGCGCGCGCCAGGCGCGGAAGAGGGCGGCGAGGTCCGCGTCCGGACGCGTCCAGTCGCGCCAGGGGACGCGCAGGTCGGCGAAGCCGCCCTTCACGCCGGGGACGAGCGTCCCGTCGAGGACGGGGCCGACCTCCGCGTCGTAGGCGCGCCAGTCGAGCTCGCAGCGCTCGGCGGTGCAGCGCCCACCCGGTGGATCGTAGGAGAGCCCGTACGGCGAGACGCCGTGGCGGAGCGCGGCGGCGGCGAGCGCGCGCGCGATCTCGGGGTCGTCGGGGCGGCCGAGCGCCTTCGTGCCGGTGCGCGTCGGCAGCCCCATGGTGACGGTGAAGGACGGTCTCGCCGGCAGCGCGAAGGGCAGCACCTCGAGCGCGACCGGCACGCGCGCCAGCGTGCGCCCCTCGTTCGCCAGCCGGACCTCGCCCCGCTGCAGCCCGGCCGCGGCGTGCCGCGGGACGCACAGCTCCACCCAGACCGCCTGCAGGCTGTCCGCCGGGACCTCGACCGGGAACGCGCGGCGCGCCTCGCCGAAGAAGGCGTCGCGCTCCGGCACGAGCGGGTCGGGCCACGGGCCGTCGGCGCCGTCCGGGCCCGAGCCGCGCGCCAGCGGCACGGTCGCCACGCGATAGAGCGCCGGGGTGATGCCGCCGCCCCCGCGCAGTGGCTCCGCCGATGCAGTGAAGGCCGTCAGCCGCGCCGGCGGCTTCACCGCCACCTGCGCCGACGCGCAGGCGCCGCGCGGGGCCTCGAGCGCGATGCGCCGCCCCGCCGGCAGCGGATCGGCGGGGCGGAGCTTGTCGAGCGAGGTGGCCACGCCGTACGCCGCCGGGGCGGCACGGTAGGGTCCTCCCGCCAGGGCGGGGACGAGCGCCGCGAGCGCCGCGGTCAGGACGCGGATCACCGGGCGAAGGTGGAGCGCGCGCTGCGCGCCCACCATCCGCCGCGCGGGGCGCATGGCCCCCCATCGCGGTCGTCGATTCGACGGGGCAAGGCGATCACCGGGCGCTGGCGGCCATGGGCCCGCCCGGCCGGTAGGACTCCAGGCGGGCGTCGATGCTGCCCAGGGCGAAGTCGGCGGTGGCGCGCACCGGCACGCGCCGCGCATCGGTCGTGAGCCAGACCTGCGCATCGCGCTTCGACTTCCAGCGGTCCTGGAATCCGAGCCTCACCCTCACCCGCAGCGCGTCGAAGGCGCCGGCGGGCGTCTCCACCCGCTCGTGCCCCTCCACCTGCGCCTCGAGCAGGAACGTGTCCTTGCCGGAGAAGACGGGATACGCGTAGCGGGCGCCGGGCGCGAGCGGCTGGAGGCGCAGGAAGTAGAGCGCGCTCGCCAGGTCGTGGACGTCCGCCGGCACGTCGTGGGTGCTCTGGGTGACGCGCCCCTTGCGCGTGATCTTGACGGTGGCCTTGCCCGACTCACGGTCGAAGCGCGACTGGTCGAAGTGGCGGTCTCCCACCTCGATGGCGTTCACGTCGGTGCCGCGCGACGCGCGGCGCTCCGCGTCCCAGTAGGCGACGTAGTGCTCGCGCACGTCGAGCACCGAGGCCAGCCCGTCGGTCCCGCCCTGGCAGATGATGGGCCAGATGGCGCCCTCCGCCTGACCGACGGACATCCGCACCTTGCCGGCGTGGATGCCGTGCCAGTCGACCGAGAGGTCGATCTGCTCGCCGGGC
>DASTGH010000444.1:0-5781 GCA_035719345.1 Anaeromyxobacteraceae bacterium | reverse complement strand
ATCGTCGACTTCAGCAAGTACCAGGACGGCACCCCGACCCGGACCGGCGACGTCATCTACCTCACGAACACCATGGAGATGCTGAACGGCCGCAAGCCCGACAACCAGTTCGGCTTCGCCGTCCCCATGCTCAAGTTCGTCGTCGGCTCGCTCCCGCGTGTCCCTGACCAGAGCCTCATGCCCGTGCCGGGCGTCACCCCGCTCCGCGCCTCGCCGCCCTTCCCGGCGACGGGCCTGGGCAGCGGCACCCGCACCTTCACCCTGCAGCGCGGCGGCGGCGTGCCGGTGCCCGGCCAGACCGGCACCGAGACGCAGTGGCTCATCAACGGGCTCGAGTTCGACCCGGTCGCCCCGCTCGCCGTGATGAAGGTGAACACGTTCGAGACCTGGAACGTGAACAACGGCGGCGGTGGCTGGGTGCACCCGATGCACCTGCACCAGGAGGAGCACCACGTCCTCGGCCGCACCGGCACCGATCCGGGCCTGCCCGGCGCGCCGCCGGCGCCCGACTTCGTCGACCCGCGCAACGACACCGGCAAGGAGGACGTCATCACGCTGGCCGGGAGCGAGCAGTCGACGATCTACCGCGGGTTCCGCACGTACTGCGGCAACTACGTGGCCCACTGCCACAACCTGGCGCACGAGGACCACAACATGATGTTCGGCTGGGTCATCGCGCCGTAGGCGACCTGGTCGCTCGAAGCAGGGGCACCCCGGCGCCGCGGCGCGCCGGGGTGCCTTCCGCACCGCCGCACCACAGCACCGAAGCCGGTCCGTCCTTCGACGGGGGATTTTGGGGATCCCACCATGAAGAAGATCGCCGTCGTCTCGTCGTTTTTCATCGTCTCGAGCGCCCTGACCCTCACCGCCTGCTCGCGCGGTGAACGCGGAGGAGGCGCATCATCCACCGCCGGATCCACCGCGCGCTTCCAGTGCCCGATGCACCCGACCATCGTCCAGGACGGGAAGGGCGACTGCCCGATCTGCGGGATGAAGCTGGTCGCGGCCAGGGAGGCCGGCGCCCCGGCGGCGGCCCAGGCGGCCGCGAAGCCGCGCTGGCAGTGCCCCATGCACCCGGAGGTCGTGGACGACCACGAGTCGAGGTGCCCGGCCTGCGGGATGAAGCTCGTCGCCGCCGAGGCCAGGTCGGCAGCGCCGGGCTCCGCGGCCGTGGCCGCGACGCCCGAGCAGCAGCGCGCGCTCGGCGTCCGCGTCGTGGCGGTCGGGACCGGCGCGGCGCGCCGCGACCTCCGCCTCCTCGGCCGCGTCGCGCCCGACGAGGCCCGGGTCTACCGCGTGAACGCCGGGATGGCCGGCTCGTTCCGCGAGGTGAAGCCCTTCACCACCGGGAGCCGCGTCCGCAAGGACGAGCTCCTCGCCACGGTCTACGCGCCCGACGTGCTGCCCGCCATCAACCAGCTCCTCATCAACTACGAGGCGCACGACCGCATCCTCAAGGCCGAGACCGACGGGTCGCCCGAGGCCCAGGGCCGCCGCCTCGTCACCGTCAACATGCTCCAGCGCGAGATGCAGCTCGACAACCTGGGCGTCCCGGGGCCGCAGCGGAAGGAGATCGGCCGCACCCGCCAGCTGCCCGAGGCGCTCTGGGTCGTCTCCCCTGCCGACGGCTTCGTGCTGGCGCGGAACGCCTCGCCCGGCACGAAGTTCGACCGCGGCATGGAGCTGTACAAGATCGCCGACCTGCGCCGCGTCTGGGTGGTGGCGGACGTCTTCCCGAAGGACGCCGGCCAGGTGCACGCCGGCATGAGCGCGCGCATCGCGGTCGCGGAGCAGGGCCTGGAGCTGCCGGCCAGGGTCTCGGAGGTCCTGCCCCAGTTCGACCCCGCCACACGGACCCACAAGGTCCGGCTCGAGCTCGACAACCCCGGCTTCGTGCTGCGGCCCGACATGTTCGTGGACGTGACGCTGCCCGTGGCCCTCCCCGCCGCCCTGACCGTCCCGGCCGACGCGGTCGTGGACCAGGGCGTCGCCAGGACGGTCTACGTCGAGACGGCGCCCGGCACCTTCGAGCCGCGGCCCATCCAGACCGGCTGGCGCTCCGGCGACCAGGTCCAGGTCGTGCGAGGTCTCTCTCCCGGTGATCGCGTGGTCGCATCCGGAGCGTTCTTCCTCGACTCCGAGACCCGGATGCGCGCGCCCCTCTCCAGCGCCGCCGTGCCGAGTGCCGCTCCGCCTGCCCCCAACGGGCGCGAGCGCCACTCGCACGGCGGCGCGGAGAGCCCGCCGCAGCGCGCGGTCGCGCTCGGCGAGCAGGGCGCCGCGGTGGCCGGGGGCCGGCCGTGATCGACCGCGTCATCGAGCTGTCGGCGCGGCACCGCTTCCTCGTCCTGCTCCTCACCACGGCGGCCGCGCTCGCCGGGTGGTGGTCGCTCCGGCACGTGCCGCTGGACGCCATCCCGGACCTCTCCGACACGCAGGTCATCGTCTACTCGAAGTGGGACCGGAGCCCCGACGTCATCGAGGACCAGGTCACCTACCCCATCGTCAGCGGGCTGCTGGGCGCGCCCAAGGTGAAGGCCGTCCGCGGCTACTCCGACTTCGGCTACTCCTACGTCTACGTCGTCTTCCAGGACGGCACCGACGTCTACTGGGCCCGCTCGCGCACGCTCGAGTACCTCTCCTCGGTCCTGCCGCGGCTGCCGCAGGGCGTGAAGACCGAGCTGGGGCCGGACGCGACCGGGCTGGGCTGGGTGTTCCAGTACGTGCTGGTGGACTCGAGCGGGAAGCACGACCTGGCGGAGCTGCGCTCGACGCAGGACTGGTACCTGCGCAACCACCTGCGCTCGGTGCAGGGCGTGGCCGACGTCGCGCCCATCGGCGGCTACGTCCGCCAGTACCAGGTGAACGTCGACCCCGGCCGGCTGCAGGCGTACGGCCTCTCCATCTCCCGCGTCATGGAGGCGGTGCGCGCCGGCAACAACGACGTGGGCGGGCGCCTGGTCGAGGCGGGCGGCGCCGAGTACATGGTGCGCGGCTTCGGGTACGCGCGCTCGGTCGACGACCTCGCCGACATCGCGCTGGGGATGGGCGAGAGCGGCGTCCCGGTCCGCGTCCGCGACGTGGGCGAGGTGGTCCTCGGACCCGACCTGCGCCGCGGCGTCGCCGACCTCGACGGCAAGGGCGAGGCGGTCTCCGGCATCGTCATCATGCGCGAGGGCGAGAACGCGCTCGAGGTCATCGAGCGGGTGAAGGCCAAGCTGCGCGAGGTGGAGGCCGGGCTACCCGAGGGCGTGAAGGTCGTCCCCATCTACGACCGCTCGGAGCTCATCACGCGGTCGATCGACAACCTCCGCTCCACCGTCATCGAGATCATGATCACGGTCGGGCTCGTCATCCTGCTCTTCCTCTGGCACATCCCCAGCGCGCTCATCCCGCTCATCACCATCCCGGTGGCGCTGCTCCTGTCGTTCATCCCGTTCCGGGCGATGGGCGTCACCGCCAACATCATGTCGCTCGGCGGCATCGCCATCGCCATGGGCGAGCTGGTGGACGCGGCCATCGTGGTGGTCGAGCAGACGCACAAGAAGCTGGAGCTGTGGAACAAGAACGGCCGCCAGGGCGACCACCGCCAGGTCATCGTGGCCGCGGTGAAGGAGGTGGGCGGCCCGAGCTTCTTCGCGCTGCTCGTCATCGCCGTCTCCTTCCTCCCCATCCTCACGCTCGAGGCGCAGGAGGGACGGCTCTTCAAGCCGCTCGCCTACACCAAGACGCTGGCGATGCTGATCGCGGCGGTCCTGGCCATCACCCTCGACCCGGCGCTGCGCCTCCTCTTCACCCGGCTCGATCGCTTCTCCTTCCGGCCGAGGCTCCTCTGCCGCGTCGCGAACGCGGTGGCGGTCGGGACCATCCGCCCCGAGGAGCGGCACCCGGTGAGCCGCGCGCTCATGCGCGCCTACGAGCCGGTCGCCTCCTGGGCGCTGCGCTGGCCGCGCCTCGTCGTCGCCGGCGCGGCGCTCGCCGTGCTCGCCACCATCCCGGTCTACCTCCGGCTCGGCTCCGAGTTCATGCCGCCGCTGGAGGAGGGGGCGCTCTTCTACATGCCCTCGACCATGCCGGGCATCTCCATCGGCGAGGCGCAGAAGCTGCTGCAGAACACCGACGCCATCCTGAAGAGGTTCCCCGAGGTGGACAGCGTCCTCGGCAAGGCGGGACGCGCCGAGACGCCCACCGACCCGGCCCCCCTCTCCATGCTGGAGACGGTGGTCACCCTGAAGCCGAAGTCGGAGTGGCGCAAGGTCGACACCTGGTACTCGGGCTGGGCGCCGGAGTGGTCGAAGGGCCTCTTCCGCCACTTCACCCCGGACCACATCTCGCAGGAGGCGCTCGTCGCCGAGATGGACGCCGCGCTCCGGCTGCCCGGCGTCGCCAACGCCTGGACCATGCCCGTCCGCGGCCGCATCGACATGCTCACCACCGGCATCCGCACGCCGGTCGGCCTCAAGATCTCCGGCGCCGACCTGAAGGAGATCGAGGCCATCGGCAAGCGGGTGGAGGATCTCCTCCCGCGGGTGCCGGGCACGCGCAGCGTCTTCGCCGAGCGCACGTCGCAGGGGTACTTCCTCGACGTGCGCTGGAAGCGCGCGGAGCTGGCCCGCTACGGCATCTCCATCGACGACGCGCAGGCGGCCGTGCAGAACGCGATCGGGGGCGAGAACGTCACCACCACGGTGGAGGGACGCGCGCGCTACCCCGTGAACGTCCGTTACATGCGCGACTTCCGCGGCGACCTCGAGGCCATCGGACGCGCCCTCGTCTCGGCGCCGGGCAGCGCCCGCCAGATCCCCGTGGCCGAGCTGGCCACGCTCTCGCACGCCACCGGGCCGGCGATGATCCGCAACGAGGACGGGCTCCTCACCGGCTACGTCTACGTGGACATCGCCGGGCGCGATGCGAGCGGCTACGTGGAGGAGGCGCGGCAGCTGCTCCGCAGCGAGCTCCGGCTGCCCGCCGGCTACGCCGCCACCTGGAGCGGCCAGTACGAGGCGATGGAGCGGGTCCGGCAGAAGCTCGGCCTGGTCGTCCCGCTCACGCTCCTCGTCATCGTCCTCCTCCTCTACCTCAACACGCGCTCGGCCGCGAAGACCGCCATCGTGCTCCTGGCGGTCCCGTTCTCGGCCGTGGGCGCGTTCCTCTCGCTCTGGCTCCTCGGCTATAACCTGTCGCTCGGCGTGTGGGTGGGGCTCATCGCGCTCCTCGGCGTGGACGCCGAGACCGGCGTGTACATGCTCCTCTACCTCGACCTCGCCTACGAGGACGCGAGGAAGGCGGGGCGCCTGGCGAGCCTCGGCGACCTGCGCGGCGCCATCCTGGAGGGCGCGGTGAAGCGCCTGCGCCCCAAGTTCATGACGGTCGCGACCACCTTCATCGGCCTCGCGCCCATCCTCTGGGCGACCGGGACCGGCTCCGACGTCATGAAGCGGATCTCCGCCCCGCTCATCGGCGGGATCCTCACCTCCTTCATCCTCGAGCTCGTCGTCTACCCGCCCATCTACCAGCTCTGGAAGTGGCACACCGAGGTGAAGCCCGCGCTGACGCGCGCCGGCGCCGCCACGCCGCCGGCGGCCGAGCGGGCGGTCGCGGCCTAGGCCGCGCGGATCGCACATGCGCCTCCATCGCCTCGCCCTCCACGTCACCCTCTGGACCGCGCTGGCGGCCCTGCTCGGCGTGCAGGTCCGGGCGCTGCGCCTGCTCCCGGCGAGCGACGACCGCCCGGCGACCACCGAGCCGGCGGCCCTCGAGGGCGCAGCCGCGGCCGCTCCC
>DASTGH010000443.1:0-22588 GCA_035719345.1 Anaeromyxobacteraceae bacterium | reverse complement strand
GGCGCGCTTCGAGCGGTTCCTCGCGCTCGCGCCGGGCGGCGCGACCGGCGCGCCGGCCGAGCCGGTGCGCGCGCGGCTGGCGCAGCGGGACTGACGGCGCTCACCGGTCGACGTCGGCCCAGATCCGCTCGTTCCAGAGCTGCACCACGCGCGTCGCCTCCTCGTGTCCGAGCACCGAGAGCGAGCCGGTCTGCAGCCGCAGGAGCCGCGCCGCCTCCGGCGGGAGCCCGAGCCAGAGGGCCGCCAGCACGCGCAGGAGGTGTCCGTGCGCGAACAGGGCGGCGTCGCCGATCGAGCCTTCCAGCCGCGCGAGCACGCGCGCCGCGCGCGCCGCCACGTCGGCGAGCCGCTCGCCGCCGGGCGCGCCGTCGCGCCAGATCGTCCAGCCCGGACGTTCGGCGAGGACGTCGCTGTGCCGCCGGCCCTCGTGCGCGCCGTAGTCCCACTCGACGAGGTCGGGGTCCTCGCGCGCCGCGGCGGCGTAGCCGGCGAGCGCGCAGGTCTGGCGGGCGCGCAGGAGCGGGCTCACCAGCACCGCGGAGAAGGAGCGGCCGGCGAGCCGCGCCCCGACGGCGCGCGCCTGGCGTTCGCCCTCGTCGCTGAGCGGCAGGTCGCGCCGGCCGGTGTAGTGTCCGGTGCGGCTGAACGGCGTCTCGCCGTGGCGGACGAGCCACAGCTCGGGCGGTCGGGACATCGGTCCGCGGAGCGTAGCCGTCCGGCGGGGCGATTTGCCACGGCCCCCCCGGTGCGCCGGCCCGTCACATCGCTCCGGCTCGCGCTTCTCCTCTCTGGAGCGAAGTGCCGCGAGGGCCAATCCGATGCCGAAGACCATGGAGCGGGCGGCGGTGGTGGCGTCGTTCATCTCCGCGTTCGGACTGGCGATCTGGTACTCGGCGCCGAACTGCGCGGCGAAGACCGCGGCCGGCGCGCGGCAGGTCGCGTGCCGGCTCCGCGTCGACGGCGCGCTCGAGGGCAGCCAGCCCTGCACGGTCGAGGAACGCGCCGGCGACGGGCGGCTCACGCTGCTCGTGGCCAGCGCACCGCGCGCGCCGGTCGAGGTGAGGTTCCGGGCCGAGCTGGAGCGGGCGGGCGCGGCGCTGGCGCAGGCTCCCGGGTCCACGCTCCGTGCCATGGTGCGGGAGCGGCGCGCCGCCGGCCGCGGCGCGGTGTGGCTCGGGCCCGACGCGCTCGAGGTCCGGCCCACGGCAGCCGGGCCCCTGCTGCTCCGCATGGTCGTGCCGCCCGCGCCCGAGAACCCGGTGCGGGCCGCGGTCGAGGTCGTGGCCGAGGTCGCGCTCCGGTCGCGCGCCGACCCCGCACGCTGAGTCCCAGGCGTGACGCGGGGGTGGGGGGTGGTCGAGCCCCGCTCGGGCGGGTAGCATCGGCCCATGCCCCGCCATGAGGACGTGGACCGCAAGGTGGCCGATCTGCTCCCGGCCGGCCGCGTCGACCCCGCGGCCACGCTCGTCATCGAGACGTACGGGCCGGAGATCCTGGGCTACCTGCGCGCCATGCTGCGCGAGGAGGCGTCGGCGAGCGACGCGTTCTCCGTCTTCGCCGAGAACGTCTGGCGCGGGCTCACCGGGTTCCGCGGCGACGCCAGCCTGCGCGTGTGGTGCTACCGGATCGCCTACCGGGCGGCGCTGTCGCTGAAGCGGGACCCCTACGGGCGCCGCAAGAACCGCCTCGAGACGACCATGGCCTCGCACCTCGCCGGCCGCATCTTCGCCACGACCGCGGTGGAGCGCGAGCGCCACGGCAACGCGCTCGAGCGCCTGCGGGAGAAGCTCGACCCCGAGGAGCAGACCCTGCTCACGCTCCGCATCGACCGGGACATGAGCTGGCGAGAGGTCGCGGACGTGCTCTCCAGCGAGGGCGCCCACGTGGAGGAGGCGGCGCTGCGCAAGCGCTACGAGCGGCTCAAGGACAAGCTCGCGCGCGCGGCCCGCGACGAAGGTTTGTTCGACTAGCCTCGCCCGACGCGTCACGCCACGGGCGCCGGTGCGTCCTCTCGCGGGGCGGGCACGACGCCCGCGGGAGGGGAGCCATGAAGATCGCCGTCCGTGCGCTCGTCGCGCTCGCCGCGATGGCCTGCGCCGCGCTCCTGTTCGTCGGGCCGTCCGCGCTCGCGCCTGAGCGCGCGCGACCCGAGGCGGCATCGCCGGCGCGCTGCCGGGTGGTGCTCTCGGGGCCGGTCGCGGGCGTCTACCCGTGCACCTCCGAGACGGTGGCGTACGGCGGCCGGCTGGCGGTGGTGGTGGCGACGCCGCCCGGCGCCCGGGCGCGCGCCACGCTCCGCGCCGAGCTGGAGGAGGTGGACGGCGGCTTCGTCCAGGCCTCCGGGACGTCGCTCCGGGCGGTGGTGCGCGAGCCGGAACACGCCGGCACCGGCAACGTGTGGACGCGAGGCGGGGTCCTCGCCGCCGACCGGCCCGACGGTGGGCCGGCGCGCCTGCACGTCGTGGTGCAGCCGGCGGCGGCGAACCCGGATCGGCGACCCGTCGACATGGAGGTCGAGCTGTCGCTTCCACCGATCGGCGCGGTGGCGGTCGTGCGCTGACCGTCGGGCGGCCACCGCCGCCGTCAGTGGCCGCCGACCCCGAAGCCCTTCAGGATGTCGCCCACGCCCTTCTTCGCCTCGTCCTGGGCGCGCCTGGTGACGTCCTTCTGGAGCTCGGCGGCCTTCGCCTTGGCGGCGCCGGAGACGAGGTTCGTCACCGCCTCGTCGGCCTTCACCGAGACGCTCGGCTGGCTGAGCGTGCCCCCCAGGGCGAGCGGCACCTGCAGCCCGGAGGGCAGCGGAATCTTGCTCCCGCCTGCCACCTGGGACAGCGCCTCCTTGGAGACGGTCGCGGTGCCGTCGAGGCCGAGCTCGCCGCCGAGGCCGATCTTGCCGCCGAGCTGGGCGGCGCCGAAGGGCGCGTTGAAGGAGAGCGCCTTCGCCAGCTTGAGCGCGCCGTCCTCGACGGTGAACGAGGCCGCCAGGTCCTTGAGCGACGTCTTGCCGTCGTCCGTGAGCTTCTGGGCGAGGTTGCCCTTGCCGGCGGCCTGGAGCCCCTTCGAGACCGCACCCAGCACGCTGCTGCCGAGGTCGGCGGTGGTGAGCGCGCCGTCCTTGAGCGCGAGCGCGCCCTTCCCCGTGAGCGCCTTCTTGAGCGCGTTCCAGTCCACGCCGGCGCCGTTCAGGTCGAGCGCGCCGGTGGTCGTGCCGGTGACGGCGGCGACGCCGCTGAAGGCGGCGAGCGCCTTGCCGAGGTCCACGCCCTCGAGCTTCGCCTTCAGGTTCCAGGTGGGCAGCGCCTGGGAGAGGTCGAAGCGCGTGCCCGCGGCGTCCACGTTGCCGCCGAAGAACTTGGCCGACCCCTGCCGGATGAGGAACGCGCCCTGGTCGAGCGCCAGGTCCGCCTTGAAGTCGTCGGCCGCGAACGCGCCGCGCACCACCTTCTGCAGCGCGACCGTGCCCTGCACGTCGAGCGCCTCGACCTCCTTGCGCTGCTCGGCGGTGAGGAGCGGAGCGCCTTTCGGCTTCTCCGGCTGCTGCTCCTGCGGTGCGAGCGCCATGACCTGCGCCAGGTCGAGCGTCGACCCCTGGAACGCGAACCGGACCCGCTGCGGCTTGGTGTCCACCGTCGCGGTGCCGGTGAGGTCGACCCCGGGGCCCTTGAGCGCGATGTCCGACAGCTTCGCCTGCGCCGCCCCGCTCGCCGGATCGGCGGTGGCGTGCAGCTTGAAGCCGCCCTGCGCCGGGTCGCCGCGGAGCCGGACCTGCGAGAGCTTGCCGCCGCCGTCCACCACGTACTTCTGGTCCTGGGTGACGAGCTTGGCGTCGGCGTCCACCCGGCCGCCGGTCATGATGCGGGTGACCTTCGAGGGGAAGAAGGCGCGGAACTTCGCCAGATCGAGGCCCTTCAGCGCGATCGTGCCCGTGAGCTCCGGGTACTTGCCCGGCCCGAGGTCGGCCGCGCTCTCCGGCAGCTTCGAGGCGTGCACCTGCGCCTCGAAGTTCTTCTCCTCGCTGGCGATGGCGGCGGAGAGCTTCGCGTCGAGCGGCTGCCCGAGGCCGACGTTGGAGGCGTCGAGGTCGATCTTCTGGAGCGCGACCCTGGCGTCGGCGCCGGTCTGCTGGTCGATGTAGCGGACGGTGCCGTCCTGGATGGTGGCCTTGTCCACCACCACCTTCGTCTTCTGCGCGTTCGGATCCTGCGGCGGCGGCGTCTTCGCCTCGCCGCCGAGGCCCTCGTAGTTCCAGGTGCCGTCCTTGGCGCGGACGAGGTTCAGGACCGGCTTCACGAGGGCGATGTGCGTGACCCGCACGTCCTTGCCGAGCGAGGTGGCGAGCGGCCAGAAGGCGACGCCCACGTCGAGCGACTCCATCTCCGCGAGGGCCGGCTCGTTCGGCCGGCCGGCGAGCTTCGCGCCGCGGAGCGCGACGCGCGGGCTCGGGAAGATGGAGAGCTTCGCGCCGGCGACGGTGAGCTCGCGCCCGAGCGCGGCCGAGACCCGGGGCACGACGAGGTCCTTCACGCGGTTCGAGACGGCGCCCGACTGCAGCAGGAGCGTCAGCCCGACGAGCAGGAGGACGACGATGCCGACGATGCCGACGAGGATCTTCGCGAGGCGGCCCATGCGCCGAAGATCGGGTCGGACGGCCCCTCGGGCAAGCGAAAGGGGGCCGCACGCGTCCGGGGCGTGCCGCGGCGGGTGCTAGAGCCTGCGCACGCCGAAGACGAGCGAGACGAGGAACGAGATGAGCGTGAGGGCGATGGCGAGGAGGAGCGCCGAGCCGAAGCCGAGCCCGTAGGCCCCCATCACGGTCGCCAGCCACACGATGGCGTAGAGGAGCCAGGGCAGGAGCAGGAACCAGAGGAAGCGCGCCATCGTCACGTACGAGGCGAGCGCCAGGAAGAGCGACACCACGGCCGCGCGCTCGCCGGTGTTGTACGGGTTTCCCGGCGAGACCCAGCCGACGGCGAGCATGAGGACGACCGCCGAGATGACGAGCCGGACGACGAAGGCGCCGACGTGACGGAGCATGCGCCGGCAGCATAGCCAAGCCGGCGGCCGCGCCGGGGCCTATCTTCTCGGCATGGCCCAGACGCACGCGTCCTCGCCCATCCCGTCCGGCCCGCTCCCTCCCGTGACGGAGGAGCTGATCCGGGCGCTCCCCAAGACCGACCTGCACTGCCACCTCGACGGGTCGCTGCGCCTCGGCACCATCCTCGACCTGGCGCAGCAACAGAAGGTGAGGCTCCCGGCCGAGACGCCCGAGGGCCTCGCCCGGGCGATGCACCAGGGGGAGCTGTGCGCCGACCTCGAGGACTACCTCAAGGCCTTCGACATCACGCTCTCGGTCCTGCAGACGGAGGAGGCGCTCTACCGCGCCGCCTACGAGCTGGCGCTGGACGCCGCCTCCGAGAACGTGCGCTACCTCGAGGTACGCTACGCGCCGGTGCTCCACACGCGGCGCGGCCTCAAGCCGACCACCATCGTCGACGCCGTGCTCGACGGCCTGCGCGCGGCGAAGCGGGAGGTCGGGATCAAGTCGCACGTCATCATCTGCGGGATCCGCCACATCGACCCGGTGACCTCGCTCCGGCTCGCCGAGCTGGCGGTCGCGTTCAAGAACCGGGGCGTCGTCGGATACGACCTCGCCGGCGCGGAGGAAGGCTACCCCTCGAAGGATCACGCCGCCGCCTTCCAGCTGATCCTCCAGAACAACGTCAACGTCACCATCCACGCCGGCGAGGCCTACGGGCCGGAGTCGATCGCGCAGGCGGTCCACTACTGCGGCGCGCACCGCATCGGCCACGGCGTGCGGCTGCGCGAGGACGGCGACCTCCTCAACTACGTGAACGACCACCGCATCCCGCTGGAGATGTGCCCGTCCTCGAACGTGCAGACGCGCTCGGTCGTCGACATGAAGGCGCACCCGCTCAAGTTCTACTTCGACTTCGGCCTCCGGGTGACCGTCAACACCGACAACCGCCTCATCACCGACACCACCTCGACGAAGGAGCTGTGCATCGCGCACCGCGAGATGGGCTTCACGCTCGAGGACCTCGTCACCGTCATCGTGCAGGGCTTCAAGAGCGCGTTCCTGCCGTTCCGCGAGAAGCGCGACCTGCTCGAGCAGGTGAACGCTCAGATCGCGGAGACGCTGACGCGCTTCGCGGCCGGGCCGCGGGCGGTGGAGCCGCGCAGCGCCGCTACCGGCGCTCCGCCGTGACCACCATGTTGTCGCCGAGGTTCACCGGCACCGGCCAGCGCGTCGGCACGATGCGGCCGAGCGCGCGGAACGCCGGCGCGACCGGGGGGAAGCTCGCCGCCGCCTTGCGCAGGAGATAGCCGGCCGAGACGGTGTGGGTGTACGTCCCGCGCCGGAGCACGCGGAACCCCGTCTCCTCGAGCAGGGCCGGGAGCGTGGCGCGGTCGAAGTAGACGAGGTGCATGTCCATGAGCCACGGCCAGCGGGCGCCGAGGAGGCGCGCCAGCGGGCTCGCCGCGTCGATGGTGGCGACGTGGAGGCGCCCCCGCCGCGCCAGCACCTCGCGCGCCGCGGAGAGCTCGGCGCGCGGGTCGCGCATGTGCTCGATGACGTCCCACATCGTGATCACGTCGTAGCGCGCCGCGGCGCGCGCGCGGTCGCCGAGGGTCTCCGTCCGCACCGTGAGCCCGAGGCCCCGCGCGTGGCCGGCGGCCCAGCGCGAGAGCTCCAGGCCCTCGGCCGCGAAGCCCGCCTGGCGCGCCACGTCCACGAAGAAGCCGCAGTAGGCCCCGACGTCGAGGAGGCGCCGGCCGCGAGGGGGGCCGAGCAGGCGCAGCGCGCGGCGGAAGGTGAGGTACCGGTTGTCCTTCTCGGCGAGGTAGAGCGGATCCTCCACCCCGGCGTACGCCGCGAGGAGCGCGTCCTCGGGCGGGACGGGCCACTGCTGCAGGAAGCCGCAGGCGTCGCACGCCCAGATGGGCCCGTGGGCGCGGTGGCCGAAGCTGGTGCAGGCGTAGGCGCCGTGCCCCACCGCGCCTCCGCGCGCGGGGAAGCGGAGCGCGAGGCGCTCCCCGCCGCACAGGTAGCACCGCGACGGCACCGGGACCGGGCCGGCGCGGCCGGCGGTGGCCGCGGAGGCGGTGGCGGTGTGCGGCACGCGCGCCCTTATATCCTCGGGCAGAGCGCCGCGACAGGCTTCGTTTGTTGCCCGCCTCCGGCGCGGCGCTTAGCATGGGCCGACCCCGGGGGAGCACCGCACCGATGGCAAAGACCCTCGCCATGATCCTCGCCGGCGGCGAGGGACGCCGCCTCGATCCCCTGACGCGCGAGCGCGCCAAGCCGGCGGTGCCGTTCGGCGGCCGCTACCGCATCGTCGACTTCGTCCTCTCCAACTTCGCCAACTCCGGGCTCCTCCGGATGAAGGTGCTGGTCCAGTACAAGTCGGAATCGCTCAACACGCACGTGCAGCGGGCGTGGCGGCTCACCGCGCTCCTCAACGAGTACGTGGAGATCGTCCCGGCGCAGATGCGCGTCGGCCCGAAGTGGTTCGAGGGCTCGGCCGACGCCATCTACCAGAACCTCAACATCATCACCGACGAGGAGCCCGAGTTCACGTACGTGTTCGGCGCCGACCACGTCTACCGCATGGACGTGAACCAGGTGCTGCAGTTCCACCTGGACCGGAAGGCCGACCTGACCGTGGCCGCCATCCCCATCCCGGTGGCGGAGGCCTCCGAGTTCGGCGTCATCGAGGTGGACGGCGAGGGGCGGATGATCGGCTTCGTGGAGAAGCCGAAGTCGGGCGCGAAGACCATGCCGGGCGACCCGACGCGCTGCCTGGCGTCGATGGGCAACTACCTCTTCACCACCGACGTGCTGGTGCAGGAGATCGTCCGCGACGCCGGCGACCCCGAGTCGGCGCACGACTTCGGCAAGTCGATCGTGGCGCAGATGTACCAGCGCAAGCGCGTCTTCGTGTACGACTTCGCCCAGAACGTCGTCCCGGGGCAGTCGGAGCGCGAGCGCGGATACTGGCGCGACGTGGGGAGCCTCGACGCGTACTACCAGTGCAACATGGACCTGGTCGACGTCGACCCCGTCTTCTCGCTCTACAACGACCGCTGGCCCATCTACACGATCCAGGGCAACTCCGCGCCGGCCAAGTTCGTGTTCGCCAACGAGCGCGAGGGACGCGTCGGGCGGGCCACCGACTCGCTCGTCTCCGAGGGCTGCATCATCTCCGGCGGCCAGGTGAACCGCTCCATCCTCTCGCCGCAGGTGCGCATCAACTCCTACTCGCAGGTCGACGGGTCGATCCTCTTCGAGAACGTCAAGATCGGCCGCCACTGCCGCATCCGCCGCGCCATCATCGACAAGCACGTCGAGATCCCGGCCGGCACCTCCATCGGCTACGACCTGGAGGAGGACCGGAAGCGCTTCCACGTCACCGAGACCGGGATCGTCGTCATCCCCAAGGGCATGCGGCTCGAGCCGGGGTAGTGGCGCAAGGCAGGCGCGGCCGGCGATGAGCGAAGGGCCCCCCCGCTTCGAGGACTACTTCTCGGGCGAGGCCACGCGTCGCTTCGACGCGAACGTCCGCGCCCGCATCCCCGGCTACGAGGTCGCGCTCCGGCTGGCGTCGGCGGTGGTCGCCGCCCGGGTCCCTCCCGGCGACCTCCTCTCGGTCGGCTGCGGGACGGGCGCCGATCTCGTGGAGCTGGCGCGGCGGCCCGGGTGGCGCGTCACCGGGATCGACCCCGCGCCCGACATGCTCGCGCTCGCCGGGGAGCGGCTCCGCGCCGAGGGGCTCTCCGCCGTCGAGCTGCGGCCCGGCACCGTGGAGGACCTCCCGGATGCGCCCGCTTACGACGCGGCCCTCCTCTGCTTCGTCCTCCACTTCGTCCCCGACGATGGCTCGAAGGAGCGCCTCCTCGCCGGGATCGCGCGGCGGCTGCGCCCCTGCGGCCGCCTCGTGCTGCTCGACTTCTGCCGCACGCCGGAGCACGCGCACGACATGGCCGTGCTCCGCACCTGGCTCGCGTGGTGGTGGGACGGATCGCCCGCGGAGGCGGACGCCTACCTGAAGCGCGTCAGCTCCGAGCTGTACCTGGCGGCGGCAGACAGCTACCCGGCGCGGGCGCGCGCCGCCGGCTTCGCCTCGGCGTGGCGGTTCCACGCCAGTCTGCACGTGGCCGGGTGGCTGTTCGAGGCCCCTCGCTGATCGCGCACCGGTCGGGCTGGCCCCGAGGGTCCTGCCTGCCGAGGCGCTTCATTTCGCCGCGAGCGCCGGGCCCGGCGCTCGCCGGTTCGCCTCGACGCACGCCGCGCCGCGCGCTATCAAGGCGGCCCATGACGCACCTCGCCCTGGCGCTGGCGCTCGCCCTCGGGGCCGGCGGCGACGCCGCCAAGATCCCCACCATCCCCTACGAGTCGTTCAAGCTGCCGAACGGCCTGAACGTCATCCTCTCGGTCGACCACACGGCGCCCATCGTCGGCGTCGACGTGCACTACAACGTCGGCTCGAAGGACGAGCGGCCGGGCCGCACCGGCTTCGCCCACCTCTTCGAGCACCTCATGTTCCAGGGATCGGCGCACCTGCCCAAGGGCGAGGCGGACCGGCTCATCGAGAACGTGGGCGGGAGCGCCAACGGCTCGACCTCGCCCGACCAGACCGTCTACTGGCAGCAGGTGCCGTCGAACGCGCTGGCGCAGGCGCTGTTCATCGAGTCGGATCGGATGGGCTGGCTCCTGCCGACGCTCGACCAGGCAAAGCTCGACAACCAGCGCGAGGTGGTGAAGAACGAGCGGCGGCAGTCCTACGAGATGCAGCCGTACGGCACCGCCTGGATGACGCTCCTCGAGAACCTGTGGGCGCCGGACTTCCCCTACCACTGGATGCCCATCGGCTCGCACGAGGACCTCACCGCCGCCACGCTCGACGACGTGCGCGAGTTCTTCCGGCGCTGGTACGGCCCGAACGACGCCTCGCTCGCCATCGCCGGCGACTTCGATCCCGCCGAGGCGCGCAAGCTCGTCGAGAAGTACTTCGGCCCCATCCCCGCGTCGCCCACGCCGCAGCGCGCCGAGCCCACCCCCGTTCCGCTCACGCAGGAGAAGCGGGTGGTGATCGAGGACGAGGTGGAGCTGCCCAGGCTGTTCGTGGCCTGGCAGTCGCCCAAGGCCTTCGCCGAAGGCGACGCGGCGCTCGACATGCTCGGCTCGGTGCTCACCGACGGGAAGAGCGCACGCCTGGTGAACCGCCTCGTCATGAAGGAGCGCATCGCACAGAACGTGTCGGCCGGCCAGGACTCGCAGGTGCTGGCGGGCATGTTCGTGGTGGTGGCGACGCCCAAGCCCGGACAGACCGTGGACCGGCTCCTCGCCGAGATCGACGAGGAGATCGAGAAGCTGAAGAAGGAGCCGCCCAACGAGGGCGAGCTCCGCCGCGCCAAGAACAAGACGGAGTCGGGCGCCGTGTTCAGCCTGGAGCCGGTGGGGGGCTTCGGCGGCCGCGCCGCCACCCTCAACCGCTACTACTGGACGACGGGCGACCCGGGGTACTTCCCGAAGGACCTCGAGCGCTACCGCGCCGTCACGGGCGAGGACGTGCGCGCGGCGGCGGCGAGGTGGCTCGTGAAGGACGCGCGGGTCGTGCTCACCGTCATGCCGAAGCGAAAGGGGAACTCCTGATGCGAACGCGTCCTCTTCCGCTCGCGGCCGCCGCGCTCCTCCTCGCCTGCGCCGGCGCGCAGAAGCCGGAGCCGGCCCCCGCGCCCGCCGCGGCGGAGGCGACCCCGGACAAGACCGCATCGCGCTCGGGACAGCCCGTGCTCACGCCGGCCCGGCCGGACGAGGCGGCGCAGGCGCAGGCGAAGGCGGCGGCGGAGGCGGAGCGGCAGGTGCCCGTCCCCGGCCCGGCCCCCGAGCTGAAGGTCCCGCCGCAGCGCCACTTCCAGCTCTCGAACGGGCTCAAGGTGCGGCTCGTCGAGTACCACCGGCTGCCCATCGTCGCGCTCCACCTCGTCGTGGACGCCGGCGGCGTGTACGACCCCGCCGGCAAGGAGGGCCTCGCCAGCTTCACCGCGGGCATGATGACGGAGGGGACGAAGACCCGCAGCGCCACGAAGATCTCCGACGACCTCGGATTCCTGGGCGCGAGCCTGGGCGCGGGCGCCGGCTTCGACTCCGCCTCGCTCTCCGGCTCGTCGCTCACGCGCAACCTGGACGGACTCCTCGACATCTTCGCCGACGTGCTCGTGAACCCGACCTTCCCGCAGGCCGACTTCGCGCGCGTGCAGGACCAGCGGCTCGTCGCCCTGGTCCAGCAGCGCGATCAGCCGGGCGCGCAGGCCGCGAAGGCATTCGCGCGGCTGTACTGGGGCGACCACCCCTACGGCCACTGGCTCATGGGGACCGAGGCGTCCCTGAAGAAGACGACGCGCGCGGACCTGGCGCGCTACCACGCCGCGCGGTGGAAGCCGAAGGGCAGCGAGCTGGTGGTGGTGGGGGACATCGGCGAGGGCGACCTCAAGCCGAAGCTGGAGCGGGCGCTGGCGCGCTGGCAGGGCGCGGTCCCGCCGCCGGCGCGCCCGGCGGTGGCCAAGGCGGCGACGCTGCGCACCGTGCTCATCCAGAAGCGCGGGCCGTCCCCCCAGGCGTTCGTGATGATGGGGATGCCGGGTTTCCAGCGCTCGTCGCCGGACTACGTGCCGGCCGAGGTCGCCTTCCAGGTGCTGGGCGGCGGGACCGCCTCGCGGCTCTTCCGCAACCTGCGCGAGAAAGAGGGCTACACCTATGGCATCTACGCCCGCTCCGAGGCGCGGAAGCTCGGGGGCACGAGCTTCGTCGTGGGGAGCGTGAAGAGCGACGTCACCGGCAAGGCGCTGCAGGCCATCCTGGGCGAGATCGCGCAGCTGCGGGACGCGCCCGTCCCCGACGCCGAGCTGGCGGTGGCGCGGAACGGGATCCTGCTCTCGCTCCCCGGCGACTTCGCCACCGCCGGCGGGATCGCCGCCAAGGTCGCGGAGGAGGTCGTGCACGGCCTGCCGGACGACTACTGGGACGACTACGCGAAGCAGATCGAGAAGGTGAGCCCGGGCGACGTGCAGGAGGTGGCGCGGAAGTACCTCGACCCGGCGAAGCTCACCACCGTGATGGTCTGCGACCCGGCCGAGGTGAAGCCGCAGCTCGAGGCGCTGCCGCTCGGCGCGGTCGAGGTGCGGCCCGCCGGGCCCCCGCCGGCGAAACCCGGGAAGCCGGCCGCGCCCGCGCCGGCACCGGCCCGCGCCAGCCGCTGAGCCACGGGACCCGGTCGGCGGGGACCCTCCGAGCTGCCCTGCGGCGGCGGATCGCGCCTGTCGGGGTGGCTCTCGAAGGGTTCGCCTCCCCTGGTCTCGCGGGACCGTTCGCGGCGTCGCACACTCGCTGCGCGTCACGCGTGCCGGGAACGACGCGGGCCGAGGCTCGCGCTCACCCTGCGCCGCTTCCGGGGGGAAGATCATGCGCCGCTGCCTCGCCTGCCTCGCCGCCGTGCTCCTCGCCTGTTCGGGGTCCGTCGCGCCGCGCTCGACCACGTCCGCCACGGGGCCGTCGGCCTCGCCCGCCGTCACCGGGAGCGGTTCGGTGGCGGTCACGCCCGCCGCCGGGTCGCCCGGCACGTTCGCCTCCGGTCCGCGCATCGGCTCGCTCGCCGTCGTCCCGGACGGCGGCGGGCTCCTGCTGGGCGGGCCCGACGGGCAGCTCACCGCGCTGAAGGTGGCCAGCGGCGATGGCTCGCTCTCGCTCGCCGGCGTCTTCCCCGCGCACGTCGCCGAGGCGGCGGCGCTCGTGGCGAGCCCCTCGGGCCAGCTCGTCTTCGCCGGCTCGCAGGGCACGGTGGCCACGCACGCGCGCGCCGACGACGGTACGCTCACGTTCCTCTCGACCGTCACGCTGGGTCAAGGCCTGTTCCCGGTCCAGGACGCGGTGTACATGCCCGGGATCGACGGCAAGGACGACCACCTCGTCGTCAACGGGTACGGCCAGGCCGGTCCGGAGCTCGTGAACTGGGTGGCGAGCGCGAGCGTCGGCACCGGCGGGCTCACACCCGTCGCCACCGTACCCGTCGATCCCGTGGCGTTCCCGACGTCGGGCAGCGCGTCCATGCTCGAGCAGGTCGTCGCCTCCGCCGGCCGCCGCGTCTTCGCGCTGAACCCCGCCAGCATCGCTGTGCTCGACGTGGCCGGGGACGGGTCGCTGGCGCCGGTGCCGGGCTCGCCCTTCAGCATCCCGGCGCCGGCGCTCGGCTCGTTCGCGATCGCGGCGGATCCCGGGGGCGAGGCGATCTTCCTGGCCGACGACGCGGGCGAGATCTCCCGCTACGCCGTCGCGACCGACGGCGCGCTCACCCGGGGCGCCGTCTTCCAGGCCGGCGCGAAGGTGTGGGGGCTCGCGGTCCACCCCGGCGGCGGGTGGGTCGTCGCGACCGTCCGGCCCGACCAGGTCATCGTGCTCGACGCCGGGGCCCTGACGCCCGTCGCCACGTCGCCCGTCACGCTCCCGGGTGCGGCCGGGGCCATCGCGGGTTGCGCGTTCGCGTCCGACGGCCGCAGGCTCTACGTCGGCTACGCGAGCGACCAGGACACGATCGTCGCGGTGCTCGACGTCCACGTCCCGCAGCCGCCCACCGTCACCTGCGTCGGTACGACCGAGGCACCCGTCCGCCTCGAGACCTCGCCCGGCGCGTGCTCGGTGACCGTGGACGCCGCGAACGGGCTCGCGGGCACCTGCGCCGACGCGGGTGGCGGGCTCGCATCGTGCACGTTCGGCGGCGCCGGATCGCTGCCGCTCGCCCCGGGCACGCACGCCGTCGAGGTCGTGGGCACCGCCGAGGACGGCTCGTCCGCGTCGTGCACGTCCCACCTGACGGTGGTCGACGTCGAGCCGCCGGCGATCTCGATCGCCCCGCCCGCGACGCTGTGGCCGCCGAACCACAAGCTGGTGGACGTGAACCTGGGCCTGCGCACGGACGACAACTGCAGCCCGCCTCCGCCCACCATCACCTGCAGCGCGGTCTCGAGCGAGCCGGAGGACGGGCCCGGCGAGAACCACGAACCCGACGTCGTGTGGAGCGGCGGTCACCTGTGGCTGCGGGCGGAGCGGGACGGGAACGGGCCGGGGCGGGTCTACGCCGTGACCTGCACCGCCACGGACGCGGCGGGCCTCAAAGCCATCGCGCACGCCACGGTCAGGGTCCCGCACGACCAGGGTCACTGAATCGCTGGATTTTCCGGCGCGCTCGCCGGCGTGTCGGACCTCTCGGCTACAGTGCAGCGCGAGGGGCGTTTCGCCCCCGCGGGGCGCCGCATGGCCGAGCTGCAGAACGAGTTCACCTGGTCGAAGTCGCGGCACGAGAAGTGGAAGGAGTGCCCGCGCGCCTACTACCTGCATTACTACGCGAGCTGGGGCGGCTGGGAAGCGCCGGCGGGCTCGCCCACGCGCGAGCTGTACGTCCTGAAGAAGCTGTCGTCGCGCTGGCAGTGGGCGGGCTCGGTGGTGCACGAGGCCATCCGCACGCTCCTCCTCAGGGCGCGGGCCACCGGCCAGTTCTGGACCGTGGAGGAGCTCCTCGACCGCACGCGGCAGCGGGCGCGCCGGCAATGGTCCACCTCCCGCGAGAAGAGCTACTGGCGCGAGGCCTCGCAGATCGACGGCCTCGTCGAGCACGAGTACGCCGACCCGGTGCCGGCGGAGGAATGGAAGCGGCTGTGGGACGAGGTGATCGAGGGATCGCTGCGAGGCTTCTACGCGAGCGAGGCGCTCCGCCAGATCCGCGAGACGCCCCGCGAGCGCTGGCTCACCGTCGACGAGCTCGACGCCTGGATCTTCGAGGGCACGAAGATCTGGGTGGCGGTCGACTTCGCGCTGCGCGACGAGGCGGGCCGGGTCCACGTGCTCGACTGGAAGACGGGCAAGGAGCGGGGGGTCGACCACGTCCAGGTCGGCATCTACGCGCTCTACGCGCAGCGGAAGTGGCAGGTGCCGCTCGAGGCGGTGGTGGGCGGGCTCGTCTATCTCGGCTCGGCGTCGGGCGAGCGGGTGAGCGTGGCCGCCGACGCCGCCGCGCTCGCCGCCTGCGAGGCGGAGATGCGGGCGTCGATCGCGGCGATGCGCGAGCGGCTCGACGACGCGGAGCGCAACGTGGCGACCTCGGCGCGCTTCCCCATGCTCGACGACCGGAGTGCCTGCCGGCGCTGCACCTTCCGGCGCCCCTGCGGCAGGCTCTGAAGAGGCTACAGGCTTCAGACTCCAGGCTACAGGGCCTGAAGCCTGTAGCCCGAAGCCCGGAGCCTGCCCGGCTACCCGTGTTTCGGGTGGCCGTGCCCGTTGCCGTGCCCCTTCTTCGCCTCGTCCCCCGAGACGAGGCCCATCCGCGCCAGCTTCTCGTAGAGCGTCGAGCGGTGGATGCCGGCCAGCTCGGCGGCGCGCGAGACGGAACCCTGCGCCTCCTCCAGGAGCTCCTGGAAGTAGCGCCGCTCCCAGGCGTCGCGGGCGTGCCGGTAGTCGCCCTCGCCGTGATCGCCCTCGTGGCCCGCCTCGTGCGCCGGGCGCGACAGCTCCGGCGGCAGATCGCCGAGGGCGATGGCGTCGCCGCGCGCGAGCAGCAGCGCGCGCTCGAGCGCGTGCTCCAGCTCGCGGACGTTGCCGGGCCAGGCGAAGTCGAGGAGCGCCTTCATGGCGGAGGGATCCGGCTGGAGCGGTGGCCGTCCCAGCCGGACGGCGTGCTTCTTCACGAGGTGATCGACGAGGAGCGGGATGTCCTCGCGGCGCTCGCGCAGCGGCGCGAGGCGGACCGGGACGACGCGGATGCGGAAGTAGAGGTCCTCGCGGAACTTCCCCTCCTCCACGTTCTTGCGGAGGTTCTCGTTCGTGGCGCAGACCACGCGCACGTTCGCCTTCTTCGGCTTGCGGCTCCCCACCGGGATGTAGTCGCCGTCCTGCAGCACGCGGAGGAGCTTCGCCTGGAGCGTCGGGGCGAGGAGCCCGATCTCGTCGAGGAAGAGCGTCCCGCCGTCCGCCTCGCCGAAGAAGCCGGCCCGCGTCGCCTCGGCGCCGGTGAAGGCGCCCTTCTCGTGCCCGAAGAGCTCGGACTCGGCCAGATTCTCCGGGATGGCGCTCATGTTGAGCGCGACGTAGGGCCCGCCCGCCCGCTTCGACATGCCGTGGACGGCGCGCGCCACCATGTCCTTGCCCGTGCCGCTCTCGCCCTCGATGAGCACGGGCACGTCGGTGGGGGCGACCCGCTCCAGGATGGAGACCACCTCGCGCAGCGCCGCCGAGCGGCCGACGATGCCGTGGATCGAGAACGTCCCGTCGAGCGCGGTGCGCAGCTTCGCGTTCTCGCGCTTCAGCCGCATGTGCTCGACGGCGCGCGCCACGAGGAGCTCGAGCTCGTCCGGCTCGAACGGCTTCTTCAGGTAGTCGAAGGCGCCCGCCTTCATGGCCTCGACCGCCGTCTCCACCGTGGCGAACGCCGTCACCACGATGACCGGGAGCTCCTTCACCTTCTCGTGGAACCGCCGCAGGCCCTCCAGGCCGTCGATCCCGGGCATGCGCAGGTCGGTGATGACGCAGTCGAACTCGGCCCGCTCCACGGCAGGGAGCGCCTCGGCCACCCCGGCGAAGTCGTAGACGTCGTAGCTGCGGGAGAGCGCCCGCTTCACCATCTGTCGGGCCGAGTCGAGGTCGTCGATGACCATCACGCGCGGCTTGCTCGTCATGCGGTCGCCTCCAGCTTGCGGGCGGCGGCGGCGGGGAGCCTCACGCGAAAGAGCGCGCCCCTGCCCGGGCTCGACTCCACCTCGACGGTGCCGCCGTGCGTCTCGGCGGCCTGCCGCACGATGGCGAGGCCGAGGCCGGTGCCGCTGGCCTTGGTGGTGAAGAAGGGTTCGAAGACGTGCTTCAAGGCGTCGGGGTCGATGCCGGGCCCGGTGTCCTGGAACTCCACGGCCACCCCGTCGCCGTCGCGGCGGAGCCGTACGTCGAGGCGGCCGCCTCCGGGCTGCATCGCCTGCACGGCGTTGACGGCCAGATTGAGGAAGGCCTGGCGCAGGAGCTCGGCGTCGGCATGCACCTGGGGCACCTCCGGCTCGGCCGTCACCGAGGTGGCGACGCGCGCCTGAGCCGCGGCGGGCCCGACCACCTCCACCGCCTCGCGCACCACCGGCTCGAGCGGCTGGAGCTGCGCCTGCGTGGTGCGGGAGCGGGCGAAGACGAGGAAGCGCTCCAGGAGCGAGGCGGCGCGCAGCGTCTCGCGCTTCACCGCCTGCAGGTCGGGGAGGTTCGGGTGGTCGGGCGGCAGCTCGCGGAGCGCCACCGCCGTGTAGCCCCGGATGACGTTGAGCGAGTTGCCCAGCTCGTGCGCGAAGCCGGCGGCGATGCCGCCGAGCGTGGCCAGCCGGTCGGCGCGCAGCACCTCGCGCGTCTTCTCGTCCACGCGCCGCTCCAGGGAGGCGATGAGCCGCTCGTTCTCGTCGCGCCGCTCCTTCAGCCGCTGCGACATCCCGTTGAAGGCGTTGACGAGGTCGGCGACCTCGCGGTCGCCCGGGACCGGCAGCTGCAGGCCGTCCTCGCCGCGGCCGAGCGCCTCGGCCCCGCGCACCATCCGCTCCATCGGGCCGGCGATGCCGTAGAACAGGACGGCGGCCAGCGCCAGGCCCAGGAAGATCCAGAAGCCGGCCACGGCCGCGGAGCTCCAGGCCAGCCGGCGCGCACCTCCCACCACCTCGTCGTGGCTGAAGTCGACCCGGACCGCGCCCACCAGCACGCCGTCGGCGAGCACCGGCGCGCCGGTGACGATGCCCTCGGGCCGGAGGAGGCGGGTGAGCGCCTGGACCGGGCCCTCCGGTGGCGCGAAGAGGCTGGGCGCGCCCTCGGGGCAGGTCTCGTCGGTGCGCGACACGCACGCCACCACGCGGCCGGCGCGGTCCACCGCCCAGGCGCGGTCGAGCGGCGCCTCGTCCACGAGCCGCGACAGCATGGCCTGGATGGCGCCTGCGCCGCCGGGGCGGACGCCGTCCGGGCCGATCCAGCGCGCGGCCGAGGAGGCGGCCGCCTGCGCCATGGCCGCGCCCTCGCGGTAGAGCAGCTCCTGGCCGCGCTGCAGCTCGCGCCAGAGCGCCACCGCGGTCACGCCGAAGGTGGAGAAGAGCGTGACCCCGGCGATGAGGAAGAGGAGCTTCAGCCGGAGCGTCACGAGGCGGCCCTCCGGCGCGGTTCGACCGTCGGCGCACCCTCGGGTACGATGGTGGGTCCATGCGGCGCCGCCGGACCCTCCTGCAGCTCGCGCTCGCGGGCGCGGCCGTCCTCGTCGTCGCCGGCGCGTTCGGCGTGGCCCGTCTCAAGCGCTACGTCGACTCCGACCCGGCGCTCTGCGCCCACTGCCACCGCGCCAGCCCCGAGTTCGCCGTGTGGACGAAGGGCAGCCACCGCAGCGTCGCCTGCCAGCGCTGCCACCACGCCACGCCGGAGGAGGGGCTCGCCATGCTGCGTGCCTTCCTCGCCGGGAAGAGCCCGGACGGCGCCAAGCCCCACGCGCGCGTCGAGGTGGGCGCCTGCGCCGCCTGTCACCTCTCCCACGATCCGCAGTGGAAGCAGATCGAGGGCTCGCGCGGGCACCAGCTGCACGTCGGCGCGCAGCACATCGCCTGCGTCACCTGCCACGCCGCCGGCGTGCACGGCTTCGAGCCGGTGGTGACGAGCTGCAAAGGGTGCCACGGCGAGCACACCGTGCGCGCCACCGGAATGGCCAAGCTGCACTGCTTCGTCTGCCACAACTTCCTCACCGACGAGCCGGGGCTCCGGCCGACGCGGCGCGACTGCCTCCGCTGCCACCGGGCCGAGGGCGTGGTGCCGGCGCGCTTCGCCGACGGCGCCCCGATGCAGTTCGACTGCGGCGACTGCCACAAGCCGCACGCCCGGACCCCCGGGGAGGAGCGCGTCGCCTGCACCGCCTGCCACCGCGACGTGCAGCGCGGTGGCCTGCACGCGCTCGCCGGGCATCGCACCTGCTCCGAGTGCCACGTGCCGCACGTCTGGCGCAGCGACGAGGCGACCAGCTGCGTCCGCTGCCACGAGGGCGCCCGCGCCCACGCTCGCGGCCGCGCCTGCACGGCCTGCCACGGCTTCGCGGGCGCGGGGCGCCCCATCCCGCCGCGCGCGCCGGAGCGCGCGAGCCCGGCGGGATGGAAGGACCCCGGCCACGACGCGAACCCCTAGAGCTTCCCGCCGAACTCCCGCTCGAACTCCTCGGGGTGCTCGTCCTTCATGTACTCGAGCGTCGTCTGGCCGTTGAGCCACGCCCAGTTCATGGGGAAGATGCTCGGCTTCAGGTGCGCGTTGTAGAAGTGCACGACGAACAGGAAGATGGCGGCCAGCGTCGCCTCCTCACCGTGGATGATCTGCGCGCTGGTGAGGACGAAGGTCGGCAGGAACCTCGCGAAGAACACCGGGTACCAGAAGATGAACCCGGAGCCGACCATCATCACCACGCCCCAGAACACCGCCCAGTAGTCGAACTTCTCCAGGTAGTTGTACCGGTCGAAGCGCGGGCGCTCCTTCCGGAGCCCGAGCATGTGCAGCAGGTTGTCCCGGATGTCGAAGGCGTCCTTGAGCGTCGGCACCATGGAGAGCGGCATCACCCGCTTCTTGGCGAGGAACGTCAGGTAGGCGAGGTGGTAGATGCCGGACACGATGATGAGGACGGCGGCGAAGCGGTGGACGAGCCCGGCGCCGTGCGGTCCGCCGAAGAGCGCGAGGAAGCGGCGCGAGGACTCGACGCGCTCGGCGAAGTTCACCTCGCCCACGCCCGCGCCGCGCAGCGGCCAGCCGGTGATGGCGAGCAGGATGACGCCGGAGAGCATGAGCCAGTGCTGCGCCCGCTGGTGGATGTCGAAGCGCACGATCGTCCTCGCCACGAGCGCCGGATCGCCCTCGTGCTTCTTCTGGAACCGCCGGCGCACCTCGTAGAGGAAGTCGACGAAGACGTGGAAGGCGAAGAAGACGAGCGTGAGCGTGGTGAGCCAGGAGAAGAAGACGTGGATGAAGTGCGGGACGTGGCCCGTCTCCTGGAGCGCCTTGTGGCTGATGAGGCCGGCGAAGCTGGCCGAGGCGCCCTGGTGGCACTGCCCGCAGGTCTGCACGCGCGGGTCGGAGTCCTGCGGCGGATCGGAGAAGCGGACCGCGCCGGCGGCGAGGCTCTTGCCGGAGAGCGTGGCGTGGCCGCCGGGCAGGACCGACCTGCGCGGGTCGGCGGCGCCTTCCGCCGGGCGGACCGACCAGGCGTGGCAATCGGTGCAGAGCGGCGCGCGCTCGCTGCCGATGGAGACGAGCCGGCCGTGGATGGAGTCGCGGTAGGCCGACGACACCTCGTGCGTCAGGCCGGCCGCCGTCGCCTGCGCGGGATCCTCGTGGCAGGTCTCGCAGGCCCTGGCCAGGCCGGCCCAGTACGGGCGGAACTGCTTCGTGCCGCGCTTCGGCGCCGCGGCCACCTCGTGCGGCGAGCCGTGGCAGGAGGCGCAGGAGGGCCCGGCCACCTTCGCGTCGGCGCCGAGCCACTTGCCGTGGGCCGACTTCTGGAAGGAGTCGACCGAGTCGCCGTGGCAGCCGGCGCAGGCGAGGTAGGCGCGCGGCGAGCCGGTGCGCGGCTGGCCGTCGGCCCGCTTCGCCGCGGTGAGGCGCGCCAGGAGCGCGGCCTCGGCGGGATCGGTCGGCGCCGCGACCTCGTGCGGTCCGGGCGCGGCGTAGCCGGCGTGGCAGGTGGTGCAGTCGAGGTCCTTGTGGACGGAGCCCGCGAAGAGCGCCGGGACGACGCCCTGCCGGCCGACGCCATCCTGCTCGCCGTGCTTGGCGCTCTCGTGGCACGCGAGGCAGTCCTGGTTCGCCGCGGCGGGTGTCGCCGCAGCCGCGGCGGCAGGTGCGGCGCCGGCGGCGGAGGGAGGAGAGGCGGGCTTCGCGGGCTCGGCCGCCAGCGCGCTGCCGGCGACGAGGGCTGCGGTGAGGAGGAGGACTCGCATGCGCTTGGGGCCCCTGGTTTGTCGGTTTTTCCCGCCCGCCGGCCGGTGAGGGCCGTCCGCCGGGCTTGTGCTGCGTCAAATTCCCGGCCGAGATCCGGGAGATGCTCGAATTCGGTCCATCCGGGTGCTGCATGGACCCCGCCAGATCGGGGCGTCCGGCAGATCCGACACTTCGCCCGTGTCATGTCGGAGGAATCCGACGACGCTGCCGTGAACGGGCGACAGGTCACCCGACGCGATGGGTGGTCCAGAACCCCCAGTGACGGGTGAGTTCACGCAGAGGCGAACTGCCGCATGCGCGGAGAGGCGCATGCGGCGGGAGTGCGCAGTGGGGGTGCGAGGGAGGCGAGGTGGGGGATGAGGCCCCGCGCCGAGGGCCGCGGTACCCGCGGCCAAGGCGCGCGCGAGCGCGCGCCAGTTAGGTATGCGCCGCCACCTGCCTGAGGATGTCCAGCTCCTCGAGCGCCTTCCCCGCGCCGATCACGACCGCCGAGAGCGGATCCTCCGCCAGGAACACCGGCAGGCCCGTCTCCTCGCGCAGCAGCGTGTCGAGGTTCTTGAGCAGTGCGCCGCCGCCGGCGAGGACGATGCCGCGGTCGGCGATGTCGCCGGCGAGCTCGGGGGGCGTCCGTTCCAGCGTGACCTTCACCGCCTCGACGATGCCGTTGATGGGCTCGGAGAGCGCCTCGCGGATCTCGCTCGACGTCACGGTCAGCGTGCGCGGGACGCCGGCGACGAGGTCGCGTCCCTTGATGTCCATCGTCAGCTCCTCCTCCGTCGGATAGGCGGTGCCGATGCCCATCTTGATGAGCTCGGCGGTGCGCTCGCCGATGAGGAGGTTGTACTTGCGCTTGATGTGCTGGATGATCGCCTCGTCCATCTTGTCGCCGGCGACGCGCACCGATCGGCTGTAGACGATGCCGCCGAGCGAGATGACCGCCACGTCGCTCGTCCCACCGCCGATGTCGACGATCATGTTGCCGGAGGGCTCGGTGATGGGGAGCCCGGCGCCGATGGCCGCGGCCATGGGCTGCTCGATGAGGTAGACCTCGCGCGCCCCGGCGCTCTCCGCCGCCTCGCGCACGGCGCGCTTCTCCACCTCGGTGATGCCCGACGGGATCCCGATGATGATGCGCGGCCGCACGAACTTCTTCCGGTTGTGCGCCGAGTTGATGAAGTACTTCAGCATCGCGGCCGTGATCTCGAAGTCGGCGATGACGCCGTCCTTCATCGGGCGGATGGCGACGATGTTGCCGGGCGTCCGGCCCAGCATCTCCTTCGCCTCCTTGCCGACGGCCAGCACGCGGCGGCCGCCGCGCGCGTCCTGCTGCACGGCGACCACGCTGGGCTCGTTCGAGACGATGCCCATGCCGCGGATGTAGATGAGGGTGTTCGCCGTCCCCAGGTCGATGGCGAGGTCGCGGGAGAGGACGTTGTGGAGCCAGTCGAGCACGTTCTTGCTTTCCGGGGGCGGTGGGGGACGGCGGGATATGAACCGTTCCGCGGAGGGAATTCAAGGGGTTTCGGGGCGGGCACGAAAGGGCCCGGCCCC
>DASTGH010000442.1:0-6792 GCA_035719345.1 Anaeromyxobacteraceae bacterium | reverse complement strand
GTGCTCGCGCCGCGGGGACCGTGCTGGCGCCGGCGCGCGCCTTCGCCGGCGCACGCTACCTGGCGCTGGCGGCGGAGGCGCGCCCCGGATCGAGCGGCGCCCCCGTCCTGACGGCAGGGGGGGCCGTGGTGGGCATCGTCGATCTCACGCTGCGCAGCGAGCCGGGGGTGGCGCTCGCCGTCCCGATCGCGGCGGCGGCGGCGCGCTTCCCGCGGAGCTGACGGCTAGTAGCCCGGCTTGGGCGGCGACGCGGTCGGGTTCCGGATGTTGCCCGAACCCGTGTCGGTCGAGCCGGTCTGCGGCTCGTCCTGCGTGCTCGGGTGCGCCGGTTCGGCGGGCGCGTTGCCGGGCCGGTCCGTCGCCGAGCCGGTCCCGCTCGAGGTCGTGCCCGAGCTGCCGCTCGCGGTGTCGCGCGCCGGCGCGGGGCGAGAGCCGTGCACCGGCATGACGTCGCGAGGATCGATCCCGAGCGCCTCGATCGTGGGATTGTTCAGGTTCCCGGTGGCGGGCAGGCCGCGGGCCCGCTGGAAGTCCATGAGCGCGGTCTGGGTGCGGTCGTCGAACGTCCCGCTCGGATCCACCGCGAACCCGCGCTCGGAGAGCGACCGCTGCACGGTCCGCACCTGCTCGTTCGAAAGCTCGGAAGGCTGGATGACGGCCGCCTGTTGGTCCTGCGAGGCGGCGGCGCCGCTGCTGGTGGAGCTCTTCGTGTCGGAGTAGTTCCGCTCGCGGCTGCTGCAGCCGGCGAGGGACGCCACGGCCATGACGAGGACGATGCGCTTCATGCAGGTCTCCCCTCTCGCGTTCCCGCCGACAATTTCGGCATGGCGCGCCGGGCGCGCGAGTACCCCCCGCCTCTCCGCCGGCCGGGGCGGACGCGTGCCCGCAGTTGACGCCGCCACCGGGGCGTGGTTTCAAAGAATCATGCGCCCGCTCTGCCGCCTGCTCGCCGCCTCGCTCGTCGTGGTCGCCTTCGGGGGCTGCTCCCCGAAGCGCATCCCGGGCACCGAGATCAAGGACTCCGAGGACACCCGCGCCATCGTCTCGGTCATCGACACCTACCGGAAGGCGGCGGAGCGGCGCGACGCGAACGCGGTCCTGGCGCTCGTCTCGACGAAGTACTTCGACGACGCCGGCACCCCCGACCCCGGCGACGACGTCGACTACGGGCAGCTGCAGAAGCGGATCACCCAGGACTACGCCAAGATCACCGCGCTCCGGCTCGACATCGGCGTGAAGTCGGTCGACGTCGAGGGCGACAAGGCCAACGCCATCATCTTCTACGACCAGCACTACCGGATCGAGACGAAGGCGGGAGAGGTGGCGAAGCAGGCCAGCGACGCGCACCGCATGCGCTTCGTGCGCGAAAACGGCGCCTGGCACTTCATCAGCGGGTTGTAGCGCGAGGACCGAGGCCGGCGGAAGCGTGTCCTAGAGCCCGACCAGCGCCGCGAAGCCCGCCTCGCCCATGGCGGAGAGCGCGGCCAGCCGATCGCGGTAGCGCGTCCAGTCCTTCCACGCCAGCCGGTCCGCGGGCAGATCCGCCAGGTGGAAGGCGTGGATGCGCGAGGCGGTGTAGCGGAGCGCCACGTACCTTGCGTACGGGTAGAGCGCCGCCGCCGTCGCGGCGGAGAGCTCGCAGCGCGAGCGATACCCGGCCAGGAAGGCCCGGGCCAGCTCCGGATCGAACCGCTCGCCGTAGCACCAGGCGTTCACGACCACCGCCAGGTCCCAGGCGAGCGCGTCGACGCAGCTCATCTCCCAGTCGAGCAGCGCCGCGACGCGCCCGCCCACCCACAGCACGTTGTCGAGGAAGAGGTCGCCGTGGACGAGGCCCTGCGGCGCGCCGGGGAGCGACGCCGCGACCTGGAGCTCGCGGCGCAGCAGCGGGAGCGACGGGGCGACGAGCGCGTCGCCGGCGCCGTCGGGCTCCAGCTCCGACACCCAGGCGGCGACGCGCGCCCGGCCGTACGGGTTGGGGCGCGCGGCCGGAAACTCGGGCGCCAGCGCGTGCAGGCGCCCCACCTCGGCGCCGATGGCGGCGCAGTGCGCGGCGGTGACGTCGGCGCGCTCCAGCTCCTCGCCGGGCGCGTAGGCGAAGAGCATGGCCGGCTTCCCCGCCACCGTCACCTGCGCCGCGCCGTCCTGCGCCAGGACCAGCGGCGCTCCCGGGAACGCGTGGCGGGCGAGGAACCGCAGCACCTCCGCCTCGAAGGCGACGTCCTCGACCGTCTTCCCCTCGTTCAGGCGCAGGAACCAGCGCCGGCCACCCGACCAGAGGTGGTAGTTGGTGTTGACGCTCCCCTTCGGCTCCGCGAGCGCCCGCTCCGGGGGCGGCAGGCCGTAGCGCGCGAGCGCGGCCGCGAGCTGCTCGGGCGTGAGCGGGGTGTAGAGCGCCACGGGGCGGGCGAGCATGCCCGCCCCGGCGTTCCGACGTCAATGGGAGCTTCTCCGCCCCTCGCTAGTCGAGCGGCTGCAGGAAGTTCGCCCAGGGCGTGTGGGGCGTGCCGTAGGGCGCCGGGTTGCCGCCGGCGCCGCAGGCCGGGAGCTCGACCCGGTCCTCGAGCACAGCGCGCCCGGGGAAGAAGCTCAGCGTCGACCGCCCCGGCGTGGCGCCGTTGGGGATGGACAGGCTGGGGTGGTCGAACGGCGCGCGCTCCCAGCGCGTGCGCTCGTCGGTGAGCGCCTCGAGGAAGGTGACGAGGTCGGCCGACTCGGCGTCGGTGAGCCCGAGCGGGCGGATGGGATCGAGGTTCTGCACGTTCACGTCGGCGAAGTCGCCCCCCCGGTCGTAGAACTCCACCACCTGGTCGAGCGTCGCCTGCCCGCCGTTGTGGAAGTACGGCGCGGTGAGCGCCACGTTGCGCAGCGCCGGCACCTTGAACGCGCCGTCGGCGGCGACCCGCTCGTCGGGCGCGAGCGGCGGCGCGAGCGGCGCGAAGCGGTTGTTGCCCGGGTTCACCGGATCCGGCAGGAGCATGCGCGCGCCCTCCACCATGCGCGTCGTCGTCGCGTCCGTCGCGCGCGGCGCCAGCAGCGCCTGGGCCTGGCGGAGCGGCATCGAGGCGGCGAACAGGTCCGGCGAGAAGTTGGCGAGCGGGTCGTTCGGCCCGAGGAGCGCGGCGGCGCTGTCGAGCAGCGCGGTCACGTCCGCGGGGTTGCCGAGCAGCGCGGACGCCTGCCGCAGCACCCGCAGCGCCTCGTCCGGCCGGGCGAGGATGCGCGGCACCTCGCAGGTGGTCGTGGCCTGCTCCACCGTCTGGCCCTGCGCCATGCGCTCCTGCTGGCAGCGTTGCAGGCGGCGCGAGTTGGAGAGCGGCTGGTTCTGCGGGCCGATGGTGGCGCCGATGCCGAGGTCCTCGTCAGTGGGCCGCACGCCGACGTTGTAGTGGCCCGTGTCGTAGACGGCGACGCCGCCGTTGCCCATGACCATCCGCTCGAGGAGGTCGGGCGTCTGCGGCTCGCCCTCGCCCGAGGCGGCGGCGATGAGCCGCCCGCGCCGCTGGACGTTGGTGATGGCGGCGTTCGAGAGCTCGGGCCCGGCGTGGCAGAAGAAGCAGTTGCCCTTCCCCAGGAAGGTCTGCAGTCCGCGCACGGCGCCGTCGGGCAGGGCCGTGTTCGAGCCCTCCATGAAGCGGTCGAACGGCGTGTCGTTCGCGACCAGCGTCTTCTCGTACTCGCGGACGGCGAGCCCGAAGAGGAGCGGGAAGTTGAACTCCGCCACCGTGAACAGGCTCGATCCCCCCTGGCCCGCCTTGCGCAGGACCGGCGCCGGGCCGGACACGTCCACCCGCCATGCGCCCCCGTTCCACCACTGCGGCTGAAATGCCGCCTGGACGAGGTCCATGTAGCGCACGGTGAGGCCCTTCGCGCCGGCGCGCAGCCGCTGCCGCGAGAGCGGCCCGAGCAGGCTGTCGTCGGGCGCGACCGCTTGCTGCGAGAGCGGGGTCACGAACGGAGAGAGCATCTTGCGCCCGAGGTCGGCGAACGTGCGCCCGGCGTACGACATCTCCACGTCGCTGAGCGGTGGACCCACCGCCTGCGAGGCGGCGGAGGCGGCGTCGATGCGCACCGGGTGCAGCGACGCGGTCGCCGCGTTGCTCCGCGGCGTCTTCACCACCTCCGCCACCACCGCGAATGGGTCGAGCTTGCCGATGGGATTGGCGCCGTTGAACTCGCCGCGGCCGCGCGAGTCCCAGAAGCTCCGGTCGTTGAAGATGGCGTTCACGGAGCTGGGCGTGTTGCGCGGCGCGACGCTGCGCAGCTCCATCCCGCTCGCGTGGAAGAGCGCGCCGCCGCCCACCGCCCGGCCCACGTCGCCCGGCACGCCGGTGCGCTGGAACGAGGCCGCGAAGGAGCCCTGCGACGAGACGACGTCGTTCGTGTCGGAGACGACCGTCGAGCGCTGGTCGAGCGAGTTCGAGAGCTTGTGGAGCGGGAAGTCCGCGGCGGTGAGCTGGTAGTTCGGCCCGAACGCGGGCCGGGAGAGAGCTTCGATGCCGCTGTTGCCGAAGGTGAGGTCGCCGCCCGTCACCGCCGCGTTCCGGAAGCCGGGGTTGATCTGGTTGCGGGAGCGGTTGTCGGCCCCGGCGTGGAAGTGACAGCTGGCGCACGCCTGGCGGTCGCTGCCCACCTGCTCGTCCCAGAACAGCGCCTTGCCCAGGCGCGCCAGCGCGACGCGGTCCTTCACGTACGCGGCGACGTTGGTCGGCTCGGGGATGGTGACCTGCTTGAGGGAGGTGTAGCCCATGTTCTGGGCCGCGAAGCGCAGCTCCGCGGCGGAGAGCTGGCGGTTCGGCAGCTGCAGGCCCTGGGCGCGCGGCGCCGCGGGCCAGAGCGCGGCGGCGAGGGCGAGCGGGGCGAGGCGACGGCTGATCGCGATCATGGCGCGTCCACTGTGCGTACGCCGTGGCGCATCGGCACGTCGCATGACCACGGACGTGCCAGAAATCCGTGAGCCACGAGCGTGGGACATCGCCGAGCGTGTCGTGTGGGCGCGGGACCGCGTCGCGCCGTCGGGGGGCCGCGGACGGGCGAAGGCCTCGGAACGAGGGGGATCATGCGATCACGGGACGATCGGCCATTTCACCGAGGGCGGACCCGGGGCGCTCGTCGAAATCCCCTGACGTGTCCGGGCCCGAGACATCCGGGGTCGTTCCGACCCATTCACGGATGGTGATCTTCTCGCGCATGAGGCATTTGCCGCACGTCAACGTGGATCCCTATCGTGGCCGCGGCGGTGGAAGGAGGGTTTCGACGGTGCTCCGTGTGCGTTCGTTCTCGACATCCATGACGGTGCTTGCGGCGATGGCGGCCGGCTGCGGCGGCAGCTCCGCCGTGTCCCTCACCCAGGTGGCCCCCGGACAGCAGGGCTGCCCGACCGGCGGCGTCCTCATCTCCGACGGCAACGTCGCGCAGGTCGTGTGCAACGGGGCCACCCAGCCGACGGTCACCACCCTTCCGCCCGGGGATGCGCAGTGCCCCGCCGGCGGCATCGTGATCCGGGTGAGCCAGGGCGACGGCACGCTGGGCCCGCCCCAGACGATCTGCAGCGCGCCCGGCGGGATCGTGGCCCGCTCGACGAACCTCGCCCCGGGAGACGCGCACTGCGGCGCCGGCGGCGTGAAGCTCGAGCTCTCCTCGGTGCCTCCCGGCAGCACGAACTTCGACCCGAACAACATCATCTCCACGCAGTACCTGTGCAATCCGTCCTCCACGCCGGTCGGCTCGCTGGTCGCACCCGACGGCCCCGCAGGCACGACCGAGCTGCTCACGCGCGGCGGCGACGGGAAGAGCAGCACCGGCGGCGACGGCGGCAACGTGAGCCTCAGCATGCTGGCCGGCTCGCTCGGCGGACACGTCAAGATCTGGAAGACGGGAACGGCGACCGCGACGGTGACGATGCCGGCGGCGCCCGCGTCGCTGGACCTCGGCGCGAATCCGCTCTCCGTCACGACCGGGATCACCACCGTCGCGGCCTCGACGACGGACTCGTGCACCGGCCTCGCCGCCGGGAGCTTCTACTGGTTCGTCGACACGGCGGGCGCCGCGCACCTCCGCTCCTGCGCGGCGGGCGTCACGGGCGCGGGTGCGACCGTCACGGGCATCTCGGTGAGCGCGGGCGCGCAGCTGGCGTTCAGCGGCGTCAGCTGCCCGGCCGAGCCCGCGTTGCCGCCGACCACCTGCGCCAAGGTCTCCGTGGCCGCCGCCTGCGTCAACGCGGGGACGATCACGGTGAACCAGGGCCTGAACCCCGCCGCGCCCCGGCTCGTGCTCACCTGCGGCTCGTTCCGCGGCCAGACCGGGTCCAGCATCGCGCTGACGCCGGGCGGGTTCGCTGCCGTGAACAGCAACGGCTCCCTCCACAACGCCGGTGACATCGACGTCTCCCAGAACGCCGGCGCCATCGACCTCTCCGCCGCGTTCGGCCTCGTCAGCACCGGCAAGCTGCTGGCGAAGGGCGCGCCCGGCGGCCCCGGCGGCGCCGTCCGCATCACCGGCGGGCTGGGTGGCGCGGCGGTCTCGGGCCAGATCACGACCTCGGGCGGCGACGGCGCGACCGGCGGTCCAGCCGGGCCGGTCTCCATCACCGTCGCTCCGGGCGGCGGCTCGCTCCACAGCGCCGCGTCCATCGTGGCGGTCGGCGGGGTCGGCGGGGCCGCGGACGGCGGCGCCGGCGGCGCGGTGTCGCTCGCGGGCGTGAACGGCGACGTGGTCGTCTCCGGCGCCATCGTGACCGCGGGCGGGGCGAGCCAGGGCGGCGCGGGCGGCGCAGGCGGCGCCGTCACCATC
>DASTGH010000441.1:0-9223 GCA_035719345.1 Anaeromyxobacteraceae bacterium | reverse complement strand
GGGGCCCCCCACCAGCGCGGCGACGAGATCGGGGAGGGCGCCCCGGTCGGTGGTGAGCGTCGGCTGTGCCGGGACGAAGGGCGGCTTGTCGACGGCGACGAGGTCGGCGTCGGCGTAGAGGAGCCGGGCGCGATCGAGCGCCGCCGCCGGGGCCGCTGCGCGGCCGGCCTCCTCGAGGTTCACGACGACGGACTGCCCGCCGCGGACCTGGCGGCTCGCCACCTTGCAGCGGCGGCCGTCGAGGAACACGCCGCCGGCCTCGAGCGCGCGGCGCGCCAGCCCGCGGGAGATCCCGCCGCGCGCGGCGATGAAGCGGTCGAGGCGCTCGCCGTCGTCCGCCGCGCCGGCGCTGAGGGTGAGCCGGCGCACCCGGAGCCGGCCGGGCTAGGCCGCCTTGTCCTTCGACGGGCAGCCGGCGCACGCCGCGCTCTTCGGCATGTCGCAGGCGGGTGCGGCGGACTTCTTGTAGTCGGTGACGTAGAAGCCGGACCCCTTGAAGGCGAACGCCCCGGCGCTCATGACCTTCTTCACCTTCTCACCGCAATCGTGCGTCGCGAGGGGCGAGTCCGACATCTTCTGCAGCACCTCGAAGCGACCACACCTGGGACATTCGTACTCGTAAAGGGGCATGGCAAAGAGTCTCCGACCTGGAAGTTAGATTTTTCAGGGCGCCTGTCAAGCAGTCGGCGCTCCCGACTGCCAACCGTGCCCTCGAGGTGACCGTGGACGCGATGGAACGCGAGCTGATCGCGCTGGACGTGGACGCGCTCTCGGCCGCGCTCGAGGAGGAGCGCTTCCGGCACGTCGCGGGCATCGAGCGGCGGCCCGGCCTGGCCGCGGTGTTCGACGCCCGCTCCCGCGCCGCGCACCGCAGGACGGTCGACGCGCTGCGGGAAGCGGGCGCCGCCGAGCTGGCGGCGAAGGTGGCGGCGCTGCGCGCCGAGCGCTGGGCGGCGGAGGACGAGGAGGCGTGGCGAGCCGCGGAGAGCGCCGCGGTGGTCGAGGACGATCTCGAGGGCCCGCGGCCGCTCGCCGAGGTCGAGGCGTCGATCGCGGGGGAGCGGAACCGGCGCCGCCGCCGCACGCTGGCGTCCGCGGCCGCGGCGGTCGCCTGCCCGCCGGCGCGGGAGGCGGCGGTCGAGGGCCGCGCGCTCGCGCGCGCCGAGGTCGGCCTGGCGCCGGACTGGGAGGAGGTGGTCGCCGCGGACGCGCTCCTCTCCGCCTCCGACGACGCGTACCGGGAGGTGCTCACCTGGCACGCGCAGCGCGAGGCGGACCTGGCGCCGGCGCCGGCGGGCGACCTCACCCGCGCGGACCTGCTCTTCGTCCTCGCACTGCACCCGTGGCGCGGACTCTTCCCGCCGGGCATGCTCGCCCTGGTGGTGGAGCGGACCGCTGCCGCGCTCCGCCTCGACCTCGGGCGCATCCGCGTGGACGACGGCGCCCGCCCGGCGCAGTGGGCGGGCGCCCACGCCTGCGGCCGGCGCGTGTCGCTGCGTCGCCGCGGGGGCGCCGGCGACTGGCTCGACCTCGTCGACGCGGTCGGCCGGGCGCTCGCCGCCGCCGCCCACCCGGCGCACCTCCGCCACCCCGCCGCCGCCGCCACCGCGGGCGCGCTGCTCTCGGGACTCCTCCTCGACCGGGGCTTTCTCGGCGCCCGGCTCGGCGTCGAGCGCAAGCACGCGCGCGACCTCGTGCGGGCGCTCGCGCTGCGGCAGCTCTTCCGGCTGCGGACGGCCGCGGCCGCGCTGCGGGTGGCGAGCGAGGTGGAGCGGGGCACGAAGGGAGCCGCCTGGCACGAGCGCCACCGCGAGGCGCTCTCGCTCGCGGCGCTCGCCACCTGGCCGACGGGGCTCGCGGCGCGCGACGGCGACGCCGGCGTCCTGCTCGCCACGCTGCGCGGCGCGGCCCGGGCCGAGGTGGTGCGCAGGAGCCTGGTCGAGCGGCACGACGAGGACTGGTGGAAGAACCCGCGCTCGGCGGACGCGGTCGGGTCGCTGCTCGCGGCGGGGGGGACCTGGGCCGGCGACGAGCCCCCGCTGCGGGTGGCCTCCGACCGGCTGGTCGCGCTCCTGGGCTGACGGGGGGCCGCTATGGCCTGCGGCGCAGCGCTCGCACGATCTTCTCCTTCGTCCGCGAGGGCGAGGGTGCGGGGGCGCGCGGCGCTGCGGCGGCGGTGCCCCGCTCGCGTTGCGCCAGGAAGGCCTCGATCTCGATGGCGAGCAGGTCGATCTCGGCGTCGGACGCGGTCGCGATCCGCTCCAGCCGCGCCGTCATGGGGAGCGAGGCGCCGAGCCGCATGCGCAGCGCGCGCTCCTCCTCGGCCGCCAGCGCGGGGACGGCGCCCCGGCGCAGGACGGCGTGCGCCGCGCCCTCCGAGACCACCGCCGTGCCCTGGATCCTCTTGCCGCCGTGCATGCGCCTCACCTCGCGGAGCCCGGCGTCCCCTCCGGGCGGTCTCCTGCTCATGGTAGGCGGCGGCCGCCGCCCGTCCAGATTTCGTGCTTCGACTCCGCCGCTGCGCGGCTACGCTCAGCATGAGCGGGGGCCCGCAGCCTCCCTTCCGTCGCGGCGCGCACACATGCCCAGCTTCAGCTTAGGCTCTACCTCTGACGACGAGGACGACATGCAGAGCGATGCAGGCGGCGCCAGCTGGCGCGAGCACCTCCTCGAGGACGACGCGCGCATCCGGGCGCTGCTGGCGCGCACCCGGCGCGTGGCCGTGCTCGGGATGCGCACCGAGGCGCGCCGGGACCGGCCGGCCTTCTACGTCCCTGCGGCGCTGAAGAGGGCGGGGCTCGAGATCGTGCCGGTCCCGGTCTATCACCCCGAGGCGACCGAGATCCTCGGCGCGCGCGTCTACCGGCGCGTGTCCGACGTGCCCGGGCAGGTGGACCTGGTCGACGTCTTCCGGCGCCCCGTCGACATCCCGTCACACCTCGACGACCTCGTCGCGGCGCGTCCGGGCGCCGTCTGGTTCCAGCTCGGGATCCGCAACGACGAGGCGGCGCGCGTGCTGGCGCAGGCGGGGATCGACGTGGTGCAGGACCGCTGCCTCAAGGTGGAGTGGGCGCGGCTCGGGCCGGGCCGCGGGTGAAGCAGGGCCGCCGCCCGCCCCACACGGCGGGCGGCGGCGACCGCGCCGGCCACACCGCCGGCCACGCTACCCGGTGGGCACCGCCGTGCCGCGCGCCTGCAGCTGCTTCTGGAGGTCCTGCCAGCGCTGCTGCGAGGCGGTCGCCTGGCCGTCGAGGTCCCGCGTCTTCTTGAGCGCGTCGTCGAAGGCCCGCTGCGCGCCCTGGACCTGCTCCTGGAACCTGGCCGCGTCGTACTTGGTCGCGGCCGGGATGCTGGCGGCCTGGAGCGCGCGCAGCTTCGCCTCCTCCACGCGCGCGTCACCGAGGCGGACCTGCTGCTCGGCCGCCCGCACGCCCGCCTGGCGCGCGGCGCTCGCCTTCGCCGCCCAGTCGGCGCGCGCGTCGGCGGCGCTCTTCGCGAGCTTCGCCTGCTCTTGCATCTGGCGGGCCTGCTCCACCTGGGCCGGCGCACGGCTCGCGTCGGCCGCCTTCGCATTGGCCTCGGCGCGGTGCCGCAGCGCTTCCGCCGCCTCCTGGTCCGCCTTGGACAGCGCGGCCTCCTGCGTCAGGTCCTGCTGGCGGAGCTTGGCGCGCGCCAGCTCGTCGCGGGCGCTCGCCAGGTAGCGCCTCGCGTCGTCCACGGGCTGCATCTGCTCGGGCGCGAGCCTTCCCAGGTCAGCGTCCGCGACCCGCGGCCCGTCGCCCTCGCCGGAGCGATGGCCGGCGCAGGCCGCCGCCAGCACCGCGAGCGCGACGGCGCCCTTCCACGTCCTCGTCATGGTCGGTTCCTCCCCGACCACAAGGTAGGTGCGGTGCAGGCCCGCGAGCGGCTCGGCGAGCGTGCTAGCGGGACGGCTCCTCGTCGCCCGCCTCGTCCTCCTCCGGCTCGGCCGCGCCGCGATCGCTGCGGCGGCGCAGGCCCGCCGCCTCGAGCGCCCGGGCCACCCCCTTCGGCTTGCGCTCGTCCGCGAGCGCGTTGCCCGGAGCGCGCACGGCGGGGACGGCCGCGCCGAGCGCGGTGACGTGCGCGCTCACCGTCACCTCGGCGCGGAGCTGGGGGTCTGCGCGCTCGGTGAACACGGCCGAGAGCCGGACCGCGAGCGGTGCGCCCGTGGCCGCGTCGAGCAGGAGCTCGCCGGCGAGCGCGGTCGGGACGCGGCCGCCGAGGAAGTCGAGGCGGCGGCGCGTGTCGGGGTCGAGGCCGCTGGCGGGGAGGCCGGGGGGCGGGGGCGGGTCGGTGGGAAGCGCGCCGGACAGCGAGAGCACGTAGCGGCGGGCGCGCCGGCCGAGCGCCGTCACCTCGCCCCCGGCCTGCACGGCCAGCGCCGGCCCGGCGAGGTCGGCGATGCTGCCCGCGAGGCGGAAGCTGTCGTCGCGCTGGCGCCGCGCGTCGCGGCCGCGGTCGGTCGGCCGCTCGCGCCAGGGCGCCCAGCGGTTCCGTGCGTACGTCATCCCGCCGGAGTAGACGACGTCCCGCCCCGTCTCCGAGCCGGGTCCGAGGCCCGGGTCGATCTCCGAGGCGACCTCGAACTCCCCGGTGGCCAGCTGGCGCAGGCGGTGGCGCTCGGTGGTCGGCAGCGGGGGCGTCGGCCCGCGCGCCACCGTCCAGCTCGCCTCGCCTTCCCAGGCGAACGATCCTGCGCGCGCGGCGATCTCGCCGGCGCCGAGGCGCAGCGCCTCGGCAGGCCTGGCGAAGTCGAACGCCTGCGGCCGCTCGGAGGGATGGCCCGCGAACGCCTCCTCGCGCGAGCGCGCGTCGGGACGGCCCGAGCAGGAGGCGAGCGCGGCGGCGGCCGCGAGGGCGAAAGCGAGGTTGGGCCTCATCGCGCGGCGAAGGTAAGCCATCCGCCGCTCGCGCACCATCCGGCGCGCGCCTCGCCCGCAGGGGGGCGGCGCCCCGGGCCGCGGGGCGCCGCGGCGCCACCTACCGCGGCGCCGGCTGGGCCGTCCGGAACGATTGGCTCTGCGAGCCGCCGGTCCGCGGATCCTTGATGAGCGCCTCCATCTGCCAGCGCTGCAACAGCTCCTGCGAGGCGAGGCGGTGCGCCTCCATCGCCCGCGGCGAGCGGCACACCGTCCGGCTGATGTGCGAGCCGGTCGGCATCTCGTAGTCGCAGACGAACTCCTGGTTCTGCGCGTACAGCGCGGGCCGTCCGCGCTGGTCGGAGTTCAGCTGGATCCGGTAGGTGCGATGCGGCGCGCTCGCACACGCCGCGCCCGTGAGGGCGGCGAGCGCGAGGACGAACGTGATCTGGCGCATGACGACCTGCTCCTTCGAGCCGGCAGGCCTCTGGGTGAATGTGGCCGAAGTCAGCCGGCCCGTCTTCCCACTCTGGCGACGGTTACGCCTCCCCACGACGCTCCGTCAAGGGGGCGCAGCGGGGGGTATCCGGACGCGGGCGTTGGCCCGTCGCGTCAGCGGCGCAGCGGCGCCACCGCCGCCGGGAAGAGGCGCGCCGGCGCGTCCTCGGCCGGGACGGGCCCGGCGGCGGGGCTCGCCGGGAGCGCCTTGCCGTCCTGCCACAGGAGCGCGTCGCAGCGCGCGAGCAGCGGGCCGAACCCCTCCCGGCGCGCGGCCGAGACGGCCACGCCACCGGCCTGGTGCGCGAGGGCCTCGGCCTGCCCCGGCGGGAGCCTGTCCGCCTTGTTGAACACGAGGAGACGCGGCTTGTCGGCCAGCTCCAGCCCCGCGAGGATGCGCTCGACGGCCTCGATCTGGCTCGCGAGCCGCGGGTCGGCGGCGTCGACGACGTGCAGCAGGAGGTCGGCGTCGCCCAGCTCCTCGAGCGTCGCCCGGAACGCGGCCACCAGGTCCTCGGGCAGGTCGCGGATGAAGCCGACGGTGTCCGTGATGATGACCTCGCGCTCGTCCGGGAAGCGGAGGCGCCGGCTGGTGGGGTCGAGCGTGGCGAAGAGCACGTCCTCGGCCACGACCTCCGAGTCGGTGAGCGCGTTCAGCAGCGTCGACTTCCCGGCGTTGGTGTAGCCGACGATCGAGATCACCGGCAGCCCGCGCGCGTTGCGGCGCTTGCGGCGGACGTGGCGGTCGGCGGAGAGGTCCTCGATGCGCCGCTCCAGCGCGGTGATGCGATCGCGCACGCGCCGCCGGTCGATCTCCAGCTTCGTCTCGCCCGGGCCCCGGCCGCCGATCCCGCCCGCGAGGCGCGAGAGCGAGTCGTCGCGCCCGGCGAGCCGCGGGTAGAGGTAGCGGAGCTGCGCCAGCTCCACCTGGAGCTTGCCGTCGGCGGACTGCGCCCGCTGCGCGAAGATGTCGAGGATGAGCTGGGTGCGATCCAGGATCTTGAGGCTCGTCGCCTCGCCGATGTGGATCGCCTGGGACGGGGAGAGGTCGGCGTCGAAGATGATCATGTCCGCCATGAGCTGCATGGAGCGGAGCACGATCTCCTCGAGCTTGCCCTTGCCGATGAGGTAGCGCGGGTCGGGATCGCGGCGCATCTGCAGGAGGGCGTCCACCAGCGCCACGCCGGCCGTGCGCGCCAGCTCCTTCAGCTCGTCGAGCGACGCCTCGGCCTCGGCGCGGCCCCGCTCGCGACCGCCCACGCCGACGAGCAGCGCCCGCTCGCGCCCGCCGGTGCGGCGGGCGGCGCTGGCGCGCGCGAACTCCTCCTCGAGCGCCAGCGCCGAGGCGAGCGCGTCGTGGCCGAGGTCGTAGACGCTCGGGGCGACCTCGTCCTTCCACATCGCGCCCTGCGGGTTCTCCGGCAGGAGGTGCGCGTAGTGGACCCGGCCCGGGAGCCCGTCGCCGAGCACCTCGACGGCCGCGACCAGGTCGAGGCGGAGCAGGGCGAGGTCGGTGTGGTCGTCGCGCGTGAGCGGCTCGCCGTTCAGGTGCGTGTGCACGAGCCGCAGGCCACGCAGGCGGTGCGATCCGGCGCGGGCGCGGCCCACGTCCGGCAGCTCGAGCTTGCGGGCGTCGCCGACGATGACGGAGTGCACGCCGCCCTTGCGGTCGATGAGCACGCCGACCTGGCGGTTGGTCTCCCGCGAGATCTCGCTCAGGTGCCGGGCGAGCTCCGGCGAGACGACGTCCTGGGCGTCGACGCGTCGGCGATAGGTGCGGCGGAGGGCGTGGAGCTGCGAGGGCTTGAGGCCGAGGGTGTTGCCGTGGACGTCGTGCATCGTGTCGTGCAGGGATCATAAAGGCGGTCGGCGGCTCCGGCGAGGGGAACGGGCAGGCGAGCGAGCGCCCCGGACCCGTGCCGAGCGCGCGGCACCCACCTGAACGCCGGGTCCTGTGGGATCGTCCCGCCATGGCGCGGCCTCCGCTGCACGCGCGTGGCGCCCGGGAGCGCAAGCGCCCGCGCGCGCTGGGGTGGTCGCCGCCGCGTGCGGTGCTCACCTGAACACGGGGCCATGTCACCTCACACGCCGGTGCCACGCCCTTGGAGGCGGGTGCCCGGCGGGCGGAGGGAGCGCCGCGCGCGCCGCTTCCCTGGGAGCCGGCCATCCCGTACGCTGCGACCTTTACCCCGGAGGTATGCATGTCGGGCCCTTCGTACGTGCACGGCGCCAGCGACGTCCCGCTGCTCGGCGAGACGATCGGCGAGAACCTGCGCCGCACCGTGGAGCGGTGCCCCGACCGCGAGGCGCTGGTCGTGCCCTATCAGAACTACCGCGCGACGTACCGGCAGCTCTGGGAGCAGACGGGGCTCGTCGCGCAGGGGCTGCTGGCGCGCGGCGTGAAGAAGGGCGACCGCGTCGGGATCTGGTCGCCGAACCGGTACGAGTGGGTGCTCGTGCAGTACGCGACGGCCCGCATCGGCGCCATCCTCGTCAACGTGAACCCCGCCTACCGCACGCACGAGCTGGAGCACGTCCTGAAGCAGTCGGGGACGAGCTTCCTCGTCATCGCGCGGGGGTTCCGCCAGGCGAACTACGTGGAGATGGTGCGCGAGGCGGTGCAGCGCTGCCCCGAGCACCGGCACACGATCGTCATCGACGACGAGTGGGGCGCGCTCGTGGACGAGGGGCGGCGGGCCGGATCGGGCCTGCTGGCCGAGCGCGAGCGGCAGCTCGATCCCGACGACGCCATCAACATCCAGTACACGAGCGGCACGACCGGCTTCCCCAAGGGCGCGACGCTCAGCCACCACAACATCCTCAACAACGGCTACTTCATCGGCGAGGCGCTCCGCTACACCGAGCAGGACCGCGTCTGCATCCCGGTGCCGCTCTACCACTGCTTCGGCATGGTGCTCGGGAACCTCGCCATCACCACGCACGGCGCGTGCATGATCTACCCGGGCGAGAGCTTCGAGCCGGGCGCGGTGCTGGCGACGGTGGAGAAGGAGCGCTGCACGTCGCTCTACGGCGTGCCGACGATGTTCATCGCCGAGCTCGACCACCCGAGCTTCGCGAAGACCGACTTCGCCTCGCTGCGCACCGGGATCATGGCGGGCTCGCCCTGCCCGGTGGAGGTCATGCGCCGCGTGCAGAGCGAGATGCACATGCCGGAGGTCACCATCTGCTACGGCATGACCGAGACCTCGCCCGTCTCCACGCAGAGCGCCGTGGACGACCCCCTCGACAAGCGCGTCTCGACCGTGGGGCGCATCCACCCGCACGTCGAGGTGAAGATCACCGATCCGTCGACCGGCCGCGTGGTGCCGCGCGGCGTCACCGGCGAGCTGTGCACGCGCGGCTACTCGGTCATGCTCGGCTACTGGCAGGACCCGGGCTCCACGCGCCAGGCGATCGACGCCGGGCGCTGGATGCACACCGGTGATCTCGCCACGATGGACGAGCAGGGGTACGTGAACATCGTCGGCCGCATCAAGGACATGGTGCTGCGCGGCGGAGAGAACATCTACCCGCGCGAGGTGGAGGAGTTCCTCTACACGAAGCCGGAGGTCGCCGACGTGCAGGTCATCGGCGTGCCCGACATCAAGTACGGCGAGGAGCTCATGGCCTGGGTGAAGCTCCGCCCCGGCGCGAGCGTGAGCGCCGACGAGCTGCGCGCCTACTGCAAGGGCCGCATCGCCACCTACAAGATCCCGCGCTACTGGAAGTTCGTGGACGGCTTCCCCATGACCGTCACCGGCAAGATCCAGAAGTTCAAGATGCGGGAGCAGGCGATCGCGGAGCTCGGGCTGGAGGCGGCCGCGAAGGTGAAGACGGCGTAGGCG
>DASTGH010000440.1:0-6261 GCA_035719345.1 Anaeromyxobacteraceae bacterium | reverse complement strand
GCCATCCCCGAGCGAGCCGGCCACGGGCTTCAGCACCGCCTCGTCGAGCGCGGACAGCGCCGCCAGCGCCTCGCGCGGCGCCTGCGCCGCCGCAGCCCTGGGCGTGGGCACGCCGGCACGCCGGAGCAGCCACGAGGTGCGGAGCTTGTCCTGGGCGGCGAGCAGTGCGTCGATGCGGTTCACCACCAGCGCGCCGGTCGATTCGAGCGCCCGGTAGATCTCGAACTGGACGTCCGGGTCGGCGCCCCGGCCCAGGCCGCGCGCCAGGAGGAGCGCGTCGAACGCCCCGGCGCTGCGCCGCCCCAGCCGGATCTCGACCGCCGCGTCGGACACGAAGGCCGCGATCGCGGCCGGGTCGACCGCCTCGGCGCGGCCGCGCCGGGCGCAGGCGTCGACGAGGCGCCGGCTGTGCCAGTCCTCGGCCGGCCAGGCCGTCACCACGCCGAACCGGACCGCTCGCTTCGCCAAGGGCTCGCTCTCCTCCCCCTCCACCGGACCTGCGCCTAACGCTGGGCACGCGGTTCCGAGGGGACAAGGGAGCGACGATCCGGACGCTTTTTCACTCCCCGAAGGGCCGCCTGGAGGGGCCCGGGGGAATAGCCGGGCGCTAGCCCGTGAGTGGCGTCCCGAGCGCGGCGTGGATCGCCTCCACGACCCTCGCGGCACGGTCGCCCTCGAGCCGCCCGTCGCCGTCCGCAGCCCGGACGTAGAAGGCGTCCGCCGCGCGATGGCCCTCGGTGGTGATGCGGGCGAGGTCCACGGAGAGGCCCAGCTCGAACGCCGTCCGCGCCAGCGTGTGCAGGAGGCCGACGCGATCGGCCGTGAAGACGTCGACGACGCTGTGATCCCGCGCTGCGTCGTTGTCGATGTAGACCTTGGTGGCGACGCGGGGGAGCGGCTTGCGGGGCAGCGACGAGGGGCGGAGCTTGCGCGCCAGGAGCGCGTCCACCGACTCCTCGCCGGAGAGCACGCGCCGCAGGTCCCGCCGCGCCGCCCGCCAGCGGGCGCCGTCGAGCGGCCCCTCCTCGGGGCCGCGGACCTCGAAGACGTCCAAAGCGCGCCCGGCGAGCCAGCCGAGCGAGCGCTCGTCCGGCGGCGTGGAGAAGACCTCCGCGTGGACGATGTCGATCCGGTTCGCGGCCAGGACCCCCGCCAGGAGCGCGAGCAGGCCCGGGCGGTCCGGCGCGGTGATGGTGAGCTCCGAGTGGCCCAGGGACGGTCGGTGCCGCACCACGGCCGCGAAGCGCATGTCCTTGCCGACGTGCAGGAGGCGGAGGTGCCGCGGCGCGCGCACGGGGTCCACGGTGAGGAAGTAGCGGGCCGGCATCGCCGCCAGGAAGCGCGCCACGCGCCGCTCGGAGGCGCGCGCGCCGAAGGCGGCCGCCACCCGCGCCCGCGCCGCGGCCTCGGCCGTGCCGGGCGCCGGGGCCTGCAGCACGCCCTCGGCCGACAGCACCTCCCGCGTCTTCTCGTAGAGCTCGCGCAGGAGGCGCGCCTTCCAGTCGGTCCAGGTGCGGGGGCCCACCGTCGCCATGTCGGCGTAGGTGAGGAGATACAGCTTCTCCAGCCGGTCGAGCGTGCCGCACTCCTCGGCGAAGGAGTGGATGAGGTGCGGATCGGAGAGGTCGCGCCGCTGCGCGATCATGCTCATGCGCAGGTGCTTGAGGACGAGCCACTCCACGTCGGCGGCGTCGGCCGGATCGATGCCCATGCGGACGCAGGCCTCGGCGCCGATGGCCGCCCCCTTCACCGAGTGATCTCCGCCGAGCCCCTTGCCGATGTCGTGGAAGAGCGTCCCGAGGTAGAGCCCGAGCGGCCGGCGCTGCGACTGCATGAGCGGCGTGAGCGTGTCCTCCTGCACGTCGCCGGAGCGCATCGCGAACAGGCGCCGCACCGCGAACATCGAGTGCACGTCCACCGTGTACACGTGGTAGAGGTCGATCTGCCGCCGCGCCGTGACCCGCGCGAACTCGGGGACGACGCGCGGCAGGATCCCGAGCTCGTGCATGAGCGTGAGGAACCGCCCGCGCGTGCCCGGCCGCACGAAGCAGGCGAGCAGCTCCTGGTTCAGCTCCGGGTCGGAGGCGGCCGTGGCCGGCAGCTCGGCCGCCGCCAGCGCCGCCTGGTCGCGCGCGTAGGGGTAGAGGTCGAGGTGCTCGCGGTCGGCCGCGGCGATCAGCCGGACGAGCGCCGCCGGGGAGCGCCGCAGCACGTCGGGATCGGCGAGCGTGAGCCGGCCGCGGAACACCTTCAGCTCGCCGCCCGGCAGCGCCCACTCCTGGCGCGGGGGCCCGCGGCCCCTCTCCGCCCCGGTCATGGCCGCGGGCGGCGGCACGTGCCGCCAGCCGGTCGCGTTCTGCGGCTCGAGCGCGCGGTCGACGATCGCGTCGCAGGCGGTGAGCACCGTCTTCGCCGCCAGGTAGTAGTGGCGCATGAACTGCTCGACGGCGCTGCCATCGTCGCCGTCGAGGTAGCCCATGAACTCCGCGATCTGCGGCTGAACGTCGAAGGTGAGCTGGTCCCACTTGCGGCGGGCGAGGTAGTGCATCTGGTTGCGCGAGCGCCAGAGGAAGTCGCGCGCCCGGCGCAGCTCGACGATCTCCCGCTCCGGCAGGATGGCGCGGGCGAGGAGCTCGGTCACCCCCGCCACCTTCCAGCGGGCGCGCGCGATCCAGAGCGCCGACTGGAGGTCTCGCAGCCCGCCCTCCGACTCCTTGATGTTCGGCTCGAGCAGGTAGAGCGAGTCGCCGAAGCGCTCCCGCCGCGTCCGCATCTCCTCGATCTTCTCGGTGATGAAGCCGTCGACCCTGGCCTGCGACAGGCCGTGCAGCTGCTCCCGCTCCAGCTCCCGGAACAGCGCGCGGTCGCCGGCGAGCCAGCGCAGGTCGAGGAGCGCGGTGCGCGCCGTGTGGTCGGCCTGCGCCACCTTCTCGCAGGCGGCGATGTCGCGGACCGCGTGTCCCACCTCCAGGCCGAGGTCCCAGAGCTGGTACACGAACCGCTCGCTCGCGACCTTCACGAACGGCCGCGCCTCGCCGTCCTGGTGCAGGACGAGCACGTCGACGTCGCTGTAGGGGGCGAGCTCGCGCCGTCCGTTCCCGCCGAGCGCGACCAGCGAGACCGGCAACTCGGGGTGCTTGGCGCGGGCGTCCGCCAGCGCCCGTTCCCACAGCGTCACGAGGATGCGGTCCATCGCCGCGCTCTGGAGGCGAACCACGGTGTGTCCGCTCGCCCCCGAGCGATGAATCTCCTCGAGGAACTTCCGTCCCGCGAGGAGGTCGGCCTTGGGATCGCCGGTGAGCGCCGGCAGCTGAGGGAGCCGCGCCTCGTACTCGTACGGCGCCGGCTTGGGGAGCGTGGCGATGGGTGCGTGCATGCCGGCGGCGAATATAGCCGCGCGCCCGGGCGGGTGCCCCATGTGGCCACCCGGGCGGACCGCGGGTCCTGGCAGGAGCGGGGTGGGGAACGGCCTCACCCGGAACGAAGCGTCGGCCCGGCCGCCCACGTCGGTGCGGGGCCGCCCGACGGGGAGACACAGGCATGCGTCACACCATCCTCGCCTTACCACTCGCCGCGCTCGTCGCGCTGGCGGCCTGCAGCGACAGCAGCAGCAGTTCCAACAACGGGACCGGCGGCACCACGGGCGCCAAGGTATCCCAGGGCGTCGTCACCGCCCGCACGACGAGCGCCGTCACGGTGAACGGCCAGAACTTCGCCACGACCTCCTCCACCACCGTCCGCATCGACGACAACCCATCGAGCGCGGACCAGCTCCAGCCCGGCATGGTCGTGAAGGTGAACGTCGACGACCATGGCAACGCGACCTCCATCGACTCGAAGGCAGAGCTGCGCGGGCGGGTCGACGACAACGGCAGCACCACCATCAACGTCGGCGGCCAGCTGGTCCGCGTCGACGACTCGACGCACTTCGACGACAACGGCGGGCAGGCCGGCAAGCCGGTCGGCACCCAGGTCCGCGTGCACGGCTTCCCGGACGACAAGGGCGGGCTGCGCGCGTCGCGCGTCGAGCGCGACCGCTCGAGCGTGTTCGAGTTCGAGATCCACGGCTTCGCCTCCGGCCTCTCCGCGAGCGGCTTCACGCTGACCGTCTCGAAGGCCAGCGGCGCGCCCACCTTCACGGTCCAGTACGGGACGGGCGTGTCGGCGCCGGCCGGCCTGGCGGAGGGCTCCTTCGTCGAGGTGAAGTCGGCCTCGCAGCCGGCGGGCGGCACCATCGTCGCGTCCTCGGTGAAGCTCGACGACAACAGGCTCGGCGAGCAGGGCGAGGCCGAGATCGAGGGCTTCGTGACGAGCGGGACGTCCGCCTCGTTCGTCATCGACGGCGTCACCGTGACGACGACCTCGTCCACGAAGTGGGTGGGCGGCGGCCCTGCCGATCTCATCCCAGGCGTCAAGGTCGAGGCCGAGGGCCACCTCGACTCCTCGGGCAACCTGGCCGCGACGAAGGTCTCATTCCGCGATGGATACCGGCTGCAAGGCGCCGCCGGCCCGAGCCCGGCCACCGGCACGAGCGGCACGTTCACGGTCGTCGGCCGGACCGTGCAGGTGACGGACGCCACCGAGTTCGACGACGGCCTCACGCTCGCCAACCTCGGCACCGAGAACGTGCAGGTGCGCGGCTACCCGGCGGCCGATGGCAAGGGCCTCGTCGCCCTCCGCATCAAGTGCGGCACGGGCGGCGGCGGTGGCGGCGGCGGCGGGACCAGCCGCTGCAACTCGAGCCGCACGTTCGTCCAGGCGCCGGTCACCTCCGCTTCGGACCCGACGATCGTCATGTTCGGCTTCACCGTGAACACGGCGGGCGCCTCGCTCCAGGATCGCAACGGCGCCCCGATGACCCGAAGCGATTTCTTCGCCTTCCTGAACGCGAACGCGAACTCGGTCGTCAAGGCGCGCGCCTCCAGCGCCGTGACCAACGACGCGTTCACGTCCGACGAGGTCGAGCTCGAGGACGACCACTAGCCGCTCCGTCCCTCCCCGGAGCGTCGAGGCCCCCTCCCGCATGGCGCGGGAGGGGGCCTGAATCTTTGGCGGTCAGTCGACGGCGGGACGCGCCGCGCTCGCCACGCGCGCCTCGCGACGCGCGAAGGCCTCGACTGCGCGGGCGACGGAGCCAGCGACCTCCTCCTGGTAGCGGGGGCTCGCCAGGCGCCGCTCCTCGGCCCGGTTCGAGATGAAGGCCGTCTCCACGAGGATGGCGGGCATGCGGGCGCCGAGGAGGACGTAGAAGACCGCGCTCTTCACGCCGAGGTCGCGCACCTCGCCGACCCGGGCGCGCAGCCCGGAGACGAGCTCGGCCTGGACCTGGCCCGCCAGGCGCCGCGACGCCTCGGCGCTGGCGCGGGCGTCGAGGTCGGTCAGGATCCGCCGCACGTCGAGGCCGGCGTCCCCCTCCTCGCGCCAGGCGCCGTTCTCGCGCGCGGCGAGCCGCCGTGCGTAGCGGCCGTCGGCCACGTCCAGCACGTAGGTCTCGAGGCCGCGGCGGTCGCGCCGCGGGTGGGCGTTCGCGTGCAGCGACACGAACAGGTCGCCGCGCCGGGCGTTGGCGATGGCCGTGCGCTCCTCCAGCGCCACGTACCGGTCCGAGTCGCGCGTCAGGACGACCTCGAAGCCGCGCTCCTCGAGGCGCCGCGCCAGCCGCCGGGCCATCGCCAGCGTCACGTCCTTCTCGCGGACGCGCGACGGCCCGATGGCGCCGGCGTCGTGCCCGCCGTGCCCGGCGTCGACCACGATCCGCCGGATGGGCCGGCCCGGGCCCGCCTCGCCGTCCCCGCCCCGTACGCCGCGCGCCTGCGCCTCGCGGCGCGCCTGCGACACCCCGACGTCGACGATGAGGCGAGGCGGGTCGTCGAGCGCGAAGGCCGAGACCTCGCCCTGGCCGGCGAGGTCGAGCACCAGGCGGACGGCGTCGCCGCGGCCGTCGGCGCGCACGCGCCGGACGAGCGCGTCGCGCACCGGCAGGTCGAGCGGCCGCGCCAGCCGCGCGGGCGACAGCTCGAGCGCGAACCGCCGGGGCGCTCCGCCCGACGGCGGCAGCTCCTCCTCCGTGAACCGGACGGGACGGGAGAGCGCGATGGCGACGCGCGTGTAGTCCGCGTTGGCCCACGTCCGCACCGACCCGACCTCGGCGCGCTCGTCGGGACCGCCTTCGGGCGCCGGGCCGGCCGCGGAGGGCGCCTCCGGATCGCCACGCGCCGCGGCGGCGGCGAGCGCGCGCTGAAGGACGGGATCGAGGCCGTC
>DASTGH010000439.1:0-7873 GCA_035719345.1 Anaeromyxobacteraceae bacterium | reverse complement strand
TCGCGGCCACCGTCGTCGACGCGCGCTTCGTGAAGCCGCTCGACGAGGAGCTCCTCTGCGCGGCCGCGGCCGCGGCGCGGCGCGTGGTCACGGTCGAGGAGGCGGCGCTCGCCGGCGGGTTCGGGTCCGCCTGCCTCGAGGCGTTCGAGCGGCGCGGCGTGCTCGGCGGGCTGCGGGTGAGGCGCCTCGGGCTGCCGGACGCGTTCGTGGCGCACGGAGATCCGGCGAGGCAGCGCGCGGCGCTCGGCTTCGACGCCGCCGGCATCGCCGCTGCCGCGCGCGAGCTCCTCGGCGACCGCGCCGCGCTGGCCGGGCGCGGGGCGGCCTAGGGCGGGGTCGGACGCTGGCCGCCCGCAGGCAGCGCGTCGATCTCCTGCTCGTGGAGCGCGGCCTGGCCGCGTCCCGGGCCCAGGCGCAGGCGCTGGTCATGGCCGGCGCCGTCGTCTGCGGCGAGCGGCGGGTCGACAAGCCCGGCCAGCTCGTCGATCCCGAGGCGCCGCTCCGCGTGAAGGAGGGCGCCGGGCCGCAGCGCTACGTCTCGCGCGGCGCGCTCAAGCTGGAGGGGCCGCTCGAGGCGCTCTCCATCGACCCGCGCGGGCTCGTCTGCGCCGACCTCGGCGCCTCGACCGGCGGCTTCACCGACCTCCTCCTGCAGCGCGGCGCCGCCCGGGTCCACGCCGTGGACGTCGGCTACGGGCAGCTCCACCCGCGACTCCGCTCCGACCCGCGGGTGGTGGTGCGCGAGCGCGAGAACGCGCGCCACCTCGGTCCGTCCTCGCTGGGCGAGCGCGTGGAGCTGGTGGTGGCGGACCTCTCCTTCATCTCCCTCCGGCTGGTGCTGCCGGCGGTGAAGGCCATCCTCGCACCGGGCGGCCGCGCCGTCCTCCTGGTGAAGCCGCAGTTCGAGGTGGGGAAGGCCGACGTGGGCAAGGGCGGCGTCGTGCGCGACGACGCGCTCCGGCAGGCGGCCCTCGACGGCGTCGCGGCGGCGGCGCGCGCGCTCGGGTTCGAGCCGCTCGGGCACGTCGAGTCGCCGCTGCCCGGGCCGGCCGGCAACCGCGAGTGGGTGCTGGCGCTGCGGCTCGCGGAATGAGCGGCCCGCGAGCCGCAGGCGCGCGCCGCGGATGATTCAGCCGCGCAGCAGCTTCTGCAGCGAGGCGATCACCTCGGGCTCTGGCTGCGGGGCGCCGTCCGGCGTCCAGCGGATGACCTGCCGCTTGGGCGCGAGGATGCCGGTCGCGGACACGGCGCGCCAGCGCTTGCCGTGCGCGTCGTCGGCGGTGGAGTTGTCCGGGATGCCGCGCCCGGCGAAGAGGTGCAGGCAGGCGTTGCGGAGGAGCCCGGCCACGGCCTCCAGATCCTCGCTCCCCTCGACGAAGAGCGCCTCGGGGTCGGGCCGCCTGAGCTGCCCCATGCCCACCACGTCTGCCACGAACCACGTGCGGCCGCCGTGCTCGCCGACCGCCGCGCCGCGCAGGTTCGTCCAGAGGTCGAGCGGCGGGCCGGTCACGCCCGTCTTCTGCTTCTGCACGGCCTCGACCTGCTCGCGGCTGCGCAGCGCCTCGCCCCCGGGCAGGAAGAACGCGGCCGCGCCCGGCAGGCTGAAGAGGTCGGTCGCCAGCTCGGAGATGGCCGCCAACTCGTAGGCCGGGTCGTGCTCCTTGGGGAGGACCTTGTCCTCCGGCAGCTCGATGGCCGTGCGCATCCGCACGAAGCCGCGGTGCCGCGCCGCGACCTCCGCCGCCTGCGGCCAGCTCCACGTCTGCTGGCGCGCCCGCGCCAGCGCTCCCGGCGAGGCGGTCGGGCCGAAGAAGCCGCTGCGCCAGGCGGAGACGACGGTCGGCTCGGCGCTCGTCGGCCGGTCGGGCCACGGCCGGTCGACCACGTCGACGAGGAGCGCGGTGCCGTTGCCGAGCTCGAGCGAGAAGCCCTCGCCGCTCGCCACCCAGGCCTCCTCGCCGGCGGCCGCCTTCTGGACCGCGGTGACGTCCCAGCTGCGGAGGGCCTTGAGGAGCTCCTCGGGCGACGGAACGCCGTTCATCAGGATCGCGGCGCACTGCGTGAAAATCGAGCTCATGGGGTCGCAGGATATCCCGAAGCCGGCGCGCGCGGCGTCCCGAGATCCGAGGAAGGACGGGGCGCCCGGCTACTCGCCCTGGACCCGCGCCAGCGGCAGCACCGGCGCCCCCGGATCGGCGGCCGCCCCCCGCTTCATCTCGAGGTTCCACCGCCACAGCCGGTAGACCGGCGGGTAGACCACGAGCTCCAGCAGGAAGGAGGTGAAGAGACCGCCGATCATGGGCGCCGCGATCCGCTTCATGACGTCCGACCCGGTGCCCGTCGCCCACATGATGGGGACGAGGCCGATGAAGGCGGTGGCGAACGTCATGAACTTGGGGCGGAGCCGCTTGGCCGCGCCCACCATGATCGCCTGGTCGAGCTCGGCGAGCGTCCGCAGCCGGCCGTCCTTGCGCGCCGCATCGTAGGCGAGGTCGAGGTAGAGCAGCATGAAGACGCCGGTCTCCGCGTCCAGCCCGAGGAGCGCGATGAGCCCGACCCACACGCCCACGCTCACGTGGTAGCCGAGCGCCCACACCAGCCAGACCGCGCCGATGGCCGAGAAGGGCACCGCCAGGACGACGATGAGGGTCTTCGCCCAGGAGCGGGTGTTGAGGAAGAGCAGCAGCAGGATGAGGGCGAGCGTGAGCGGCACCACCGTCTGCAGCTTCTCCGCCACCCGCTGCTGCGCCTCCCACTGCCCGCTCCACGACACGGCGTAGCCGGCGGGCAGGGCGAGCTTCTCGCGCAGGAGCGCGTCGGCCTCCGCGACGTAGCTGGCCGGGTCGCGCCCGGCCAGGTCCACGTACACGTAGCCGGTGAGGAGCCCGTTCTCGTCGCGGATCATGGCCGGACCGCTCGCCGCCGAGATGGCCGCCAGCTGCCCGAGCGGCACGTGTCGCGTCCCGCCCATGAGCGGGACGGGGATGCGGGCCAGCGCGCTCAGGTCGCTGCGGTAGTCGCGCAGGAAGCGGACGTTCACGGGGTAGCGGGCCCGGCCCTGGATGGTGGTGGTGACGTTCTCGCCGCCGATGGCGGCCGTCACCACCATCTGCGCCTCCTCGACCGAGAGCCCGTGCCGCGCCAGCTCCTCGCGGTTCCAGGCGACGTCGACGAAGTAGCCCTGCCCGACGCGCTCGGCGAAGACGCTGCGCGTCCCCGGCACGGCGGGGAGGAGCGCCTCGACGCGCGTCCCGATCTCCTCGATCCGCGCCAGGTCCCCGCCGGAGATCTTGAGGCCCACCGGCGTGCGCATGCCTGTGGAGAGCATGTCGATGCGCCCCTTGATGGGCATGGTCCAGGCGTTCGAGACGCCCGCCAGCTTGAGGGCCTGGTCGAGCTGCCCCACCAGCTCCTCGGAGGAGAGGGTGTCGGGCCAGGCGCGGCGCAGGACGGGGGCGAGCCAGCGGGGCGCCCACGCCGACCACCAGGTGTCCACCTTCCGCCACTCCGATCGCGGCCTGAGGATGACGACCGTCTCCAGCATCGAGAGCGGCGCCGGGTCGGTGGAGGTCTCGGCCCGCCCCGCCTTGCCGAGCACCCGCTCCACCTCGGGGAAGCCCGCGATGACGCGGTCGGTGATCTGGAGCAGCCGCTGCGCCTCCCCGATGGAGATGCCGGGCATGGTCGAGGGCATGTAGAAGAGGGACCCCTCGTCGAGCGGCGGCATGAACTCGGAGCCGAGCCGCCGGGCCACCGGCACGGTCGCGAGCATGAGGGCGACCGCGCCCGCGATCACGGCCCAGCGCCAGCGCAGCGACCAGCGCACCACCGGCTCGTAGACGCGCATGAGCGCGCGGCTCACCGGGTGCTTCTCCTCGGGGTGGATCTTCCCCACCAGCGCGGCGTCGGCGAGACGCGCCAGGAACCGCGGCCGGAAGTCGAAGCGGCGCAGGTGGGTGAGCGAGACGCGCAGGGCCGGGTCGAGCGTGACGGCGAGCACCGCCGCGATGACCATCGACAGGTTCTTGGTGTAGGCGAGCGGCTTGAAGAGCCGCCCCTCCTGCGCCTCCAGCGTGACCACCGGCAGGAACGAGACGGCGATGACGAGCAGCGCGAAGAAGCTCGGGCCGCCCACCTGCTTCACCGCCGAGACGATGACGTCGCGGTACTCGCCCTTGCGCCCGCCCGCCTCCCACTCCTCGAGCTTCTTGTGCGTCTGCTCCACCACCACGATGGCGGCGTCCACCAGCGCGCCGATGGCGATGGCGATGCCGCCGAGCGACATGATGTTGGCGGTGACGCCCATCATCCGGAACGGGATGAAGGAGAGGAGGATGGCGACGGGGATGGTGACGAGCGGGATGAGCGCGCTCGGCAGGTGCCAGAGGAAGAGCAGGATGACGAGCGAGACCGTCACCAGCACCTCCACCAGCGTGCCGCGGACGTTGCCGATGGCGCGGTGGATGAGATCGGAGCGGTCGTAGACCGGGACCACCTTCACGCCCGGCGGCAGGCCCGGGCCGACCTCGCGGAGCCTGGCCTTGACCCGGTCGATGACCTCGAGCGCGTTCTGGCCCTCGCGCATGATCACGATGCCGGAGACCGCCTCGCCCTTGCCGTCGAGGTCGGCGACGCCGCGCCGCAGGTCGGGGCCCATCACCACCTGGCCCACGTCCCGGACGCGGACGGGCGTGCCCTTCTCGCCCGGCACGAGGACGATGTTCTCGAAGTCCTGGATGGAGCGGGCGTAGCCGCGGCCGCGCACCATGTACTCGGCGCCGCCGAACTCCATGAGGCGTCCGCCCACCTCGGCGTTGCCGCCGCGGACCGCCTCGACGACCTTCTGGATGGGGATACCGTGGGCGCGGAGCTTGTTCGGGTCGACGTTCACCTGGTACTGCCGCGTGAAGCCGCCGAGCGGCGCCACCTCGGCCACCCCCGGAACCGACTTGAGGTGGTAGCGCAGGTACCAGTCCTGGAGCGAGCGCAGGTCGGCCAGGCTCTGCGTCCCCGATTCGTCCACCAGCACGTACTGGAAGACCCACCCGAGCGCGGTCGCGTCCGGGCCGATCTCGGTCTTCACGCCCTGCGGCAGCGTGGAGAGGACGGAGGAGAGGTACTCGAGCGTGCGCGAGCGCGCCCAGTAGATGTCCGTGCCGTCCTCGAAGATGGCGTAGACGTAGGAGGAGCCGAAGTCGGAGAAGCCGCGGACCGCCTTCACCTTCGGCGCGCCCAGCATCGCCGTGACGATGGGGTAGGTGACCTGGTCCTCGACCACGTCCGGGCTGCGATCCCACTTCGAGGCGATGATGACCTGCGTGTCGGAGAGGTCGGGGATCGCGTCGAGGGGGACGTGGCGCATCGACCACCACCCGGCGACGCAGGCGGCGGCGACGAGCGCGAAGACGAGGATCCGGTTCCGGACCGAGAGCTCGATCAGGCGGTCGATCACGGCGGGCCTCTCAGAGGGCGGGCTTCGCGGGGGCGGGGGAGGCGGCCGCCTCGAACCGCTCCGGCGCCTTCTCGAAGCGCGCCTTGCACGCGTCCGAGCAGAAGAAGACGTCGTGCCCGCCGCGGTGCACCACCTTGCCGCCGGCGCGCGCCTTGGCCTCGTCCACCTCCATGCCGCAGACCGGGTCCTTCGCCGCGGCTCCGTAGACCCCGTTGGCCGCGGCGCGCAGCCGGCTCTCCGAGTCGACGAGGAACGTGCCGGAGACGACGATGCGGTCTCCGGGGGCGAGGCCGCGCGTCACCTCGACGCGATCGCCGAAGCGCCACCCGGTCTCGACGGCGCGCGGCTCGAACTCGCCGGGCGCCCTCTCCACGAAGACGGTCTTGCGCAGGCCGGAATCGACGAGGGCGTCCACCGGGATGGCGGTCGCCTCGGGCAGCTCGACCGAGACCTCCACGTCCACGAACATCTCGGGGCGGAGGAGGAGGCCGGGGTTCTCCACGTCGAGCCGCACCTTGAGCGTGCGCGTCGCCGGGTCGAACTGCGGAAGGACCTCGGCCACCTTCGCCGTCAACGCCCGGCCCTGCTGCGGGACGAGGACGCGCGCCGCCATGCCGGCGCGCACGAGCGGCGCCTCGTTCTCGAAGACGTCCGCGACCACCCACACGCGGTCCAGGTTCGCGATGCGGAACCAGGTGAACCCCTTGTCGAACTTCTGCCCGGCCGAGACGTTGCGCTCGAGCACGATGCCGTCCACGGGCGAGAGGACCTCGAGCGTGTTGGGGATGTGGCGGGTGCGCCGGATCTCGTCGATCTGGCGCTGCGAGACGCCGATGGCGCGGAGGCGCTCCACCGTGTAGAGCGCGCTCGACGAGGCGGTCGTGCCGGCCGCGACGACGACGCCCGCCTCGCGGCGCATCGCCGGGTCGCGGTCCATGACGTCGAGCGCCGTGATGTAGGCCTGCAGCGGCGCGCGCGCCTCGGCGGCGAAGACCGTGGCGAGCCACTGGTCCCGGCGCACCCGGCTGCCGGTGCTGGCGGCGGAGACCTCGCGCACCGCGCCCTCGAGCGCCGCGTTCACCGTGAAGGTCCGCGTCTCCTGCGCCGCGACGCGGCCGTAGAGCCGCACCGCCTGCGCGGCGCGGGTGCGCTCCACCGCGGCGACCTTGACGCCGAGGAGCTGCTGCTGGCCGGCGGGGAGGGTGACCGCCCCGGCCGCGCGCGGCGGCCCATCCCCGGCCGGCGTGGCGCCGTCCTCGTACACGGGCTCGAGCTGCATCCCGCAGTCCGGCGCGATCCCGGCGCGATCCGACCGGTAGGCGGGGTGCATGGGGTCGACCCAGTAGAGGACCTTGCGCGCGGAGGCGCCGCCCGCCGGCGAGGCGCGGTGCGCGAACCAGGCGCCGGCGAGGAAGGCCCCGCCGAGCAGCGCGACCGAGGCGAGGGCGAGAGCCGTCTTCTTCATCGAGAGCCCACCGTTGCGCGAGAGACCAGACTCCACCCGTCCCCGCCGCCCGCCGCGGAGCCGGATGCGTCGCCGGACTGCTGGGGAACCGCCGCCTGCCGAGCCGAGGGGATGCTAGGGAGTCCCATACGGAACGTAGAATGACCCGACCGGGTATGTCCACCCCGGTCCACGGCAGCCGCTCCCGCCAAGTGAGCGTGTCCGCTCCGGAATAAGGCGCGGGACGGCCGCGTCCGTCCCTGTTGGGTGTCAGTGGATACTTTCCCGAGATAGGACGCCAGGATACCGTGATCGAGTGACAACGCCTCGGGGTGGCGTCGGCCGGCGTCGCCGTGGCATGGTACGCGGCCGCGGCGAGGTGCCGGGCAGGCGCGCTGCCGGCGCGCCGCCGCTCCCGGGGGCTCCGCCTTGAAGGTCATCCACGACGCAGCGCAGTTCCTCCACGAGACCGGCCTGCTCGCCGAGATCAACAGGGTGGTGCTGAACCCGCGCGGCCTCGCGCTCTCCACCATCGCCGAGCTGCCCGGGCCCGATCCGCGCGAGGAGCAGCGCGTCGCGAGCTTCGGCCCGCTCTACGACAAGCGCGACGACGACGGCTTCGTCCTGCCGGAGAAGGACCTCGCCCTCGCCTCCGCCCGCCTCCGCGAGCGCGAGGCGGACGGCACCGTGCCGGTGCGCCCGCAGCGCGAGGCGCGCCTCGGCTTCGTGGTGCAGCCCTGGCCCGGTGAGGCGAAGGCGAAGGAGCGGCCCAGGCGCGCCGCCTCGCCGCGCCGGCCGCGCGGGCGCCGCTGAGGACGGCCGGCGGCGCTGTCCCGTGTCCAAGGGGTCCTGATCCGGGCGTGTCTCTCCGCCCCGAGGCGAGGTGTCCCTCCCGACGAGCGCCGGACGTGACCGGCGCGAGGGAACCCATCCATGATGCTCCGCCAAGACCTCGCCCGCTGCCTCGTGCTCGCCGC
>DASTGH010000438.1:0-5114 GCA_035719345.1 Anaeromyxobacteraceae bacterium | reverse complement strand
GTCGCACCGGCGACCGGGCCGTGGGCGCACCCACCTACGAGGGATATCGACCAAAGGCCATCTTGGCCGGCCCGGGGCCGGTCCTGTTTACTCCTCGTCTCCACGATCCGCCGGAGCCCGCATGACGAACAAGCTCGCCGCGATCCTGACCTCGCTCCTGCTGCCCGCCGCGGCCGCGGCCCAGCTTCCCGTCCCGCTCCCGAAGTCGCTCGTCTTCCCCAACTACGACAACGTCCTCCTCGGCAAGGATCAGGCGCTCGAGGGCGGCTCGTTCATCGCGCGGGCGGCGGATGCGTCCGCGAACTTCTACAACCCCGCCGGGCTGGTGCAAGCCGAGAAGACCTCGCTCAACGCCAGCTCCACCGGCTGGGTCCGGACGAAGCTCACCTCGGAGGCGCTCAACACCTCGGTCACGAGCAGCAAGATCGACAACGTCCCGGGCTATCTCGGCGCCGTGCTGGAGGTGCCCTTCGTCGACAGCCGGAACGTCAGGATGGGGCTCTCGCTCACGCGCCAGGTCGCGTGGGCGCCCGGCGGCATCGACATCAGCAGCAGCGAGACGACGGTGGAGGGCCTGAACCGCGTCACCTACTCCACGAGCGCGGCGTTCACCACCCAGCTCTACCAGCTCGCGGTCGCCTTCTCCCCCATGCAGAGCCGCGCGTTCCGCGTCGGCGTCTCGGCGGGCCTCGCGGACACGAGCTACTCGAACAGCGGGACGCTCTCCGGGCTCGTCGACGTCGGCGGCGGTCCGGGGCAGTTCCTGACGACGCTCCGCGCCAGCGGCGACATCTGGGACGTCGTGTTCGGCGCCGGCGTGCAGTGGGACGTGATCGCCGGGCTCACGGTCGGCGCCGTCGTCCGGTCGAAGGGCATCGGGATCGGGAACAGCTCGCTCGTCACCTACGAGTCGAGCATCCTCGCCCCCACGCGCGACCCCCAGACCTCGTTCTTCCGCGACGACGCCGGTCGTTTCGAGTACCAGCTCCCGCTCGAGGCGAGCTTCGGGGTCGCGTACCGGTTCGGCGCCGCGCAGATCGAGGCCGACGTCCGGTTCCACGACGCGACCGATCCGTACGACTTCTACCGGAGCAACGTGCCGATCCAGATCACGACCGGGAGCGGCACCGGCGCGGGGACGTCCAGCTCGTCGGTGGCGCTCAACCCGATCAGGTATTCGTCGCGGCGCGTGTACAACTACTCGTTCGGCGGCAACTACGCCCTGGGCCGGATCGCGACCCTGCACGCAGGGTTCTACACCTCGTACTCGCCGGTCGCCGACGAGACGACGTCGCCCTTCCGCAAGGCCGACCTCTACGGCGCCACCGGCGGCGTGGACTTCCAGTTCGAGCACTTCGGCGCGTCCATCGGCGCCGGGTACCAGTGGGGCAAGTCCGCGCCCACGTCGCTCCAGCTCGGCAACCAGACGCTCGCCGGCAGCGGGATCACGCTGCAGGCCATCTCGATCCTGTACGCCATCTCGTACCAGTTCTAGGGGCGGGCGCTCGGGCCGACCGGGCGGGTGGCGCGGGCATGGCCAGGTGCCGGGGGCTGTTTCCCCGGCTCATGCGTCGCGTCCCACGCTTCTCGCTCGTCGCCGCGGCGAGCGTCCTCGCGCTCGCCTGCGGGGGCGGCGGCACACCGGCTGGTCCGGCGACCACCTCGCCGGACGCCGGCACCTCGTCCGGCCCACCGGCCGGTCCAGCGCCCGGCCCGACCCCCGGGGACCCGGGAGACGCGGGCGCGCCCGCCGACGGTGCCTGGGTCACGGTGGCGGCCGAGGACTTCGAGCACCTCGCGCTCGGCGACCCGCCGTTCGCGCCGGACGTCCCTCCGGACGACGGCCCCTACTCCGACGCAGGCAGCTACTTCCGGGGGCTCGGCGTCGTCCCCCCGGCGGCCTTCCGCCTGGCTCGCGCGCTCGGCGCGGGCGGCTGGCTCACCGCCGAGTCGTACACGCGCAGCGCCGCGACGCGCGCCTCCGACCTGCTCTCGGTGGTGCCCGACCCGGCGAACCCCGCGAACCACGTCCTGCGGCTCGCCTCGCCGGCGCACAGCGATGCCACCATCGTCCGCTCCAGCGCGCCGCTGCCGGAGCGCTACCGCGTCTCGCTGCGCGCGGGGTTCGCGCGCTTCGGCGACGGCAGGCCCGGCCTGAACGGCTACCCCGCCGACGTCACCGCCGGCCCCTGGCGCACCGACTCGGTGACGACGCAGAACGGCTTCTACTGGCTCACCATCCTCGACGCGACGCCGCGCCCGCACAACAGCACCTGGATCCACCACCACCGCAAGGTCGTCATCGACTCCGACAACAACTGGCCGGTCTGGAGCGAGATCTTCGACGGGCAGCGCTTCGTCGCGAGCGGCGAGCACCCGGTCATGATGATGGCCATCGACGGGCGGGGCGAGCGCACGGCGCAGACCGGCGAGCCTTTCATCCCGTGGTCCGCGGGCGCGTGGCAGCCCGCCGGCACGATCCGCGCGGTCGACGCCTACCTCGACGGCGAGTGGTACGACGTGTCCGTCGAGCGCGATGGCACGCGCTTCACGCTCCAGATCTCCGGGCGCTTCCGCCACGGCGGGACTTCGACCTACCGGGCCACGATCGACGCCGCCGAGCGGTGCGTCTGGCACTTCAATCGCTCCCCGTCCGAGGACGCCTCGCGCTGCGTCGACGCGACCTCGCTCCCGGGCGCGCCGGGCGTCCCTGCGTGGCCCGCCGGCGAGAGCTGGCCGGACTGGTTCATGCTCGGCGATCCGCACGAGAACTACTACGCGGGCGAGGTCTACTACGACGACATCCGGCTGGAGGTGCCGCGCGCGCCGTAGCCGCCCGCGCGCGGCCGCCCGCCCCTCGCTCAGCAGCAGCGCATGGGTATCCCCTCCGCCGAGACCGGAGGCCCGAACGCGTCGCGCGGCACGGCCGCGCCGTGCAGGGTACGCCAGCAGCGCCGGGCGACGCCGAGGAGGACCAGCACCACGCCCACCAGGAAGAGCGCCATGAGCGCCGAGTCGAGGTACCCCTGGAACGCCGTCGCCGGCTTCGCGGTCATCGGCCAGAAGATGTCCCGGATGGAGAGCACGGCGGCGGTGATGGTGGTGACGCCCACGAAGAGCATGGGCACCGCCGTGATCCAGGCGTAGCGCGCCTTCCCCATGTTGACGAGGAAGGTGGTCCCGACCGCCAGCGCCAGCGTGGCGAGGAGCTGGTTGCCGGTGCCGAAGAGCGGCCACAGCGTCGAGATGGAGCCGGTGTAGATGAGGTAGCCCCAGGCCAGCACCACCACGGAGGTGGTGACGACGTTGCCGGGGATCCACGCGTTGTCGGCGAAGCGCGGCTTCACCTTGCCGAGCAGCTCCTGGAGCACGTAGCGCGCGACGCGCGTGCCGGTGTCGATGGTGGTGAGGATGAACAGCGCCTCGAACATGATGGCGTAGTGGTACCAGTAGCCCATGAGCGTCCGCATGCCGGGGATGCCGCGGAAGATCTGGGCCATGCCCACCGCCAGCGACACGGCGCCGCCGCTCCGGCCCGCCAGCGACTCGCCCACCTCCCGCGAGAACTCGCCCAGGTTCACCGGCGTGTAGCCGAGCTTCGCGAACGCCTCGGGCGGCACGTTGATGGCGAAGTAGTCGCCGGGGAAGAGGGAGCAGGCCGCGACCAGCGAGAGGACCGCCACGATCCCCTCGCACATCATGGCCCCGTATCCGATGAAGCGCGCGTCGGTCTCCTTGTCGAGCATCTTCGGGGTGGTGCCGGAGCCGACGAGCGCGTGGAAGCCGGAGATGGCGCCGCAGGCGATGGTCACGAAGAGGAAGGGGAAGAGCTTGCCCTTGATGATGGGGCCGCCGCCGTGGACGAACTCCGTGAACGCGGGGAAGCGGATGTCGGGGTGGACGACGAGGACGCCGACGATGAGCGCGGCGATAGTGCCGAGCTTCACGTACGTGGAGAGGTAGTCGCGAGGCTCGAGCAGCAGCCACACCGGCAGGACCGAGGCGACGAAACCGTAGACGGCCATCAGGATCGTCACCTGGTGCGGCGTGAAGGTGAGGAGGTGCGCGTACGGGGTCTGCGCGAACCAGCGCCCGCCCACCACGGCGGCGATGAGCAGGACGACGCCGACCACGCTCGGCACGCCGACGCGGATCTTCCCCGGCGCGCTCTTGAACATGTAGACGCCCATGAACAGCGCGATGGGGATGGTCGCGCCGATGGTGAAGACGCCCCACGGACTGTCGGAGAGCGCGTTCACCACCACGATCCCGAGGCCGGCCAGCGTCACGAGCAGGATGAGCAGGACCGCGAACATGGCCACCGTGCCGGCGAACGGGCCCACCTCCTTGCGCGCCACGTCGGCGAGCGACCGGCCGTCGTGCCGCACCGAGGCGGCCAGGACCACGAAGTCGTGCACGCAGCCGGCGAGCACCGCGCCGAAGACGATCCAGAGGAAGCCCGGCGCGAAGCCGAACTGGGCGGCGAGCGTGGGGCCGACGAGCGGCCCGGCGCCGGCGATGGCGGCGAAGTGGTGCCCGAACAGCACCCACTTCGGCGAGGGCACGTAGTTGTGGCCGTCCTCCCGCACGTGGGCGGGCGTCCGGCGCCGGTCGTCGAGGACGAGCGCCTTCGCCGCGATGAACGCGCTGTAGTAGCGGTACCCGAGCGCGAAGATGCAGAGCGCCGCGAGGACGAAGGGAAGGGTGTTCATGGAGGCTCCCCCGTGGCCGGCGCCCGGACGTGCGCCCGTCCGCTCCCGCTCGGGCGGGAGCGGTGGCCATCTCCTCAACTGCTCTGTCTCGCTCCGCGCGGGCGCAAGGGGGCAGACCGCCTCCGCGCCTGTCGCCCGCCGGCGGGAGCCGGCCGCACCGCCGCTTTACATGCGAGTCACCGGGATGGCAGGTTTCCTCGCGGCCGCGCCGGCGCGCCGCCCGGTCCCACGCACCGTGAACCCCTGGTCCCTCCTCTCCGCGGCCGAGTACGACGCCTGGATGGGCGCCCGCGCCTCGGCACCCAGCGCAGCGCTCCTCGGCAAGGCACTCGCCGCGCGCCGCCCCGGGCGGCTGCTGGTGCTGGGCGCCGGCGCCGGCGCCGGCCTCGAGCACGTCGACCC
>DASTGH010000437.1:0-23999 GCA_035719345.1 Anaeromyxobacteraceae bacterium | reverse complement strand
TGACCAGCGTCATGCCGACCGCGAGCACGATGGTGAGTGCCATGGCGCCGAGCTGGTGGAGCCAGAGCGACCTGCCGACGATGGACTTGAGGTTGGTGGCCAGGTTTGCGTTGACGTCGATCCTCGCGAAGATGCCACCATCGCGGCGCTGGCGTCGACGAAGCCGGCGGCAGGCGTGATGACGACGAGGCCGGCGACCGCGCCGGAGCAGAACCCGAGCACGCTCGGCTTGCCCTTGATGGCGTACTCGACCATGGCCCACGCGAACGAGGCGACCGCCGCTGCCAGCGTCGTGGTCATGAACGCGTTCGCCGCGATCCCGTCCGCGGCCACGGCGCTGCCGGCGTTGAACCCGTACCAGCCGACCCAGAGCATGCCGGTCCCGACCATGCAGAGCACCATGCTGTGCGGCGGCATCGGCTGCTGGGGGTAGCCGAGGCGCTTGCCCAGGACGAGGCAGAGGACCAGGGCCGACCAGCCGGAGGACATGTGCACGACGGTCCCGCCGGCGAAGTCGATCGCCTTGATGGTCGCGTTCGCGTTCCACACCCCGTTCATGAGCCCGGTGACGCCCCAGGTCATGTGCGCGAGGGGGAAGTAGACGAGGAACATCCAGGCCGCGACGAAGAGGAGGATGGCCGAGTACTTCATGCGCTCGGCGATGGCGCCGATGATCAGCGCCGGCGTGATGATGGCGAACATCATCTGATACATCGCGAACACGTTGTGGGAGACCCAGTACGCGTAGTTGCCGTTCGGTGCCGAGTCGACGCCCCTCAGGAACGCGTGCTTCAGCGACCCGAGGATCGCCCCCCCGTCGTCCGCGAAGACGAGGCTGTACCCGCACAGCCACCACAGGATCGTGACCAGGCCGGTGATGCCGAGGCACTGCGCCAGCACCGACAGCACGTTCTTCCGCCGCACCAGGCCGCCGTAGAAGAGCGCCAGGCCGGGGAGCGTCATGAAGAGGACGAGCGCGGCGCTCGTCATCATCCAGCCGTTGTGCCCCGGGCCGGCGACGCCGGTCAGCTTGGACGCGACCTTGGCGCCGGTGGCATCGGCGCCGCGCGCGGCGTTCCCGACGTAGGCCTCGAGGTCCGCCACGCGCTGCGCGAGGTCGGGCTCGGCGAGATCCGCGGCGCGGACCGGTGCGTACAGCGTGGTGAGGGTTGCGAGCGCGACCCAGCGAGCGAGCTTGTACACGTGGAGTTTCCTCTCGGCACCGCGGGGTGCCAGCGGTCACGATCAGGCATGAGGGAAGAGCCAGCGATGCCGCGTTTGCGAAAGCAGAGCGCGTGCCACGAGCGGATGGACCGTTCGCGCGGTCGATTCGCAGGCATGCGCGAGGGCCAGTCCGGTCGATGCAGGGGCTGCTCGGCCAGCGGGCAGACCGCATGCCCTGCTGCAGGCTGGGACGGCGGGCGCACCGTCTGTCACGCTGCTCGTCATACGTGCGCGCGAGGACCGTCGGCGCTGGCCGTGATCCCGGGGGTGTTTCGGGTCGGCGCGCCCCATCGGGTATGCTCGCGGGCGCGCCCCCACCGCCGCAACGAGGCGTGACCGTCCGCACGCCTGGAGGGATCACGGCATGCGCATCTCGCTCCCGGCCCTCGCGGCCGCGATCACCCTGGCGTCGGCGCCGGCAGCCCGCGCCGACGAGCCCATCAGGCTCGGCGCCGTCCTGGCGGTCACCGGGCCCGCCTCCTTCCTCGGCGCGCCCGAGGCGCGCACGCTCGAGATGCTCGTCGCCGACCAGAACGCGCGAGGCGGGATCGGCGGGCGCCGCATCGAGCTGGTGCTGCGCGACACCGGCAGCAGCCCCGAGAAGGCGATCTCCTTCGTCCGGCAGCTCATCGAGGAGCACAAGGTGCTCGCCATCGTCGGCCCGTCGACGAGCGGCGAGAGCATCGCCGTCAAGGCGATCGCCGAGGAGGGCCGGCTGGTGCTGCTCTCCTGCGCGGCGGCCGAGGTCATCACCACGCCGGTCACGCCGTGGGTCTTCAAGGTGGCGCCGAAGGACGGGCTCGCGGCGGACGCGATCTTCCAGCGGATGCGGAAGATGGGCATCACCCGCGTCGGGCTGCTCACCAGCAACACCGGGTTCGGCAAGGCGGGCAAGGAGCAGGTGGAGAAGCGCGCGCCGGAGCACGGCATCCAGATCGCCGTGAGCGAGGTCTACGACAAGGGCGCGACGGACCTGACCGCCGAGGTGACGAAGCTGCGCGCAGCCGGCGTCCAGGCCGTCCTCAACTGGTCGATCGAGCCGGCGCAGTCGATCGTCATCAAGAACGTGCGGCAGGTCGGGCTCTCGGTCCCCATCTTCCAGAGCCACGGCTTCGCCAACGTGCAGTACGCGCGGGCCGCCGGCGCCGCCGCCGACGGGGTGCTGTTCCCGGCGAGCCGGGTGGTGGTCGCCGACGCGCTGCCCGACGGACACCCGCAGAAGCCGGTGGTGGCCGCGTACAAGCGCGCCTACGAGGCCCGCTTCAAGGAGGACGTCAGCACCTTCGGCGGCCACGCGTACGACGCGTTCGCCCTGCTGGTGAAGGCCATCGAGGCGGTCGGGCCCGACCGCGAGAAGGTGCGCGGCGCCATCGAGGGCACGCGCGGCCTGGTCGGCACGGCGGGCGTCTTCAGCTTCTCGCCGGCCGACCACAACGGCCTCGGCGCGGACGCGTTCGCGATGCTGACGGTGCGCAACGGAAGGTTCGTGCTGGCCGATCAGGACGGACGGTGATCGCGCTCGTCCTCCAGTACCTCGTCGCCGGCCTGACGTACGGGACCATCTACGCGGTCGTCGGGATCGGCTTCAACATCGTCTACAACGCCACCGGCGTCATCAACTTCGCCCAGGGCGAGTTCGTGATGCTGGGGGGGATGACCGCCGTGGCGCTGCACGGGATCGTCCCGCTCCCGTTCGCCATCCTGGGGGCGGTCGCGGCGACGATGGCGGTCGGGGCGCTGGTGGAGGTGGCGTTCATCCGGCCCCTGGGCAAGGCCTCCGTCCTGGAGATGATCATCGTCACCATCGGCGTGTCGATCCTCATCCGCGAGGCGGCGCTCGTGGCCTGGGGGGAGGGCGTGCGCTCCCTGCCGTACTTCACCGGCGACGAGGTGACCTCGCTCGCGCTCGGCGGCGTCCACGTGTCGCCGCAGGTGCTGTGGAGCCTCGGCACCTGCGCGCTCGTGGTCGCGGCGCTGACCGCGTTCTTCAGGAAGACGCCGCTCGGCTGCGAGATGCGGGCGTGCGCCTCCAACCGCGACGCCGCGGCGCTGTGCGGTCTGCCCACGCGCAGGCTCGTGACGCTCTCGTACGTCCTCGCCGCCGGTATCGGGGCGCTCGCCGGGTGCGTGGTGTCGCCCATCACCTCGACCCACTACGCGGTGGGCGGCACGCTCGCACTGAAGGGGTTCGCCGTCGCCATCCTCGGCGGGCTGGGCAACAGCGCGGCCGCGGTGGCGGCCGGCTTCATCGTCGGCACGCTCGAGGCGTTCAGCGTCTCGCTCATGCCCGCCGCCTACAAGGACGCCATCGCGGTCTCCGCCTTCCTCGCCATCCTCTTCCTCCGTCCGACCGGGCTCTTCGGGAGCCGCGAGCTGGCCCGCCTCGGGGAGCACTGACCTGCGTTCTCGCTACCTCCAGGTCGCGCTGCTGGCCGCCGCCGCCGTCGCCCTCCAGCTGGCGACGTCGCTCGCGGGGAAGGAATACCTCCTCACCCAGCTGACGATGACCGGGTACTACACGCTGGTGGCGATCGGGCTCTCGTTGCTCATGGGGTACGCAGGGCAGATCTCGCTCGGGCACGCCGCGTTCTTCGCCATCGGCGGCTACACGTCGGCGTTCCTGACCACCCTCGACCTCGGCGCCCTGCGCGGGAGCGCCGTCGTCGCGGCGCTGGCGCGCAGCCACGTGCTCGCCCGGCGCCCGGACCTCTACGGCGGTGAGCTGCTGACCGTCCACCCCTGGGTCGGGCTCGCGGCCGCCGTGACGGTCGCCGCGGCGGTCGCCTTGGTCGTCGGGCTCCCCGCGCTCCGCCTGCGCGGCCACTACCTGGCGATGGCGACGCTCGGCTTCGGCGCCATCGTCTCGAGCGTCCTCGTGGGGACGGCGCGCCTCGGCGCCGCCGACGGGATCTCGGGCGTGCCGCCGCTCCCGCTGGCCGCGGGCGTGGTGGTGACCGGGCGCGGCGCGGTGCGGGTCGCGAACTACTACGTCGCGTGGGGCCTCGTCGCCGCGGCGATGCTGCTGCTCCTGAACCTCGTGCGCTCGCGGGTCGGCCGCGCGCTCCGCGCCATCCACGGCGCGGAGGACGCGGCGAGCGCGATGGGGGTCGACACGGCCCGGTGCAAGCTCGGCACCTTCGTGCTCTCGGCGGCGCTGGCGGCGGTCGGCGGGGTCTTCCTCGCCCACTACAACGGCGGGATCGGCCCGGGCGAGGCCTCGGCCATGAAGTCGATCAAGTACGTCGCGCTGGTGGCGGTGGGCGGGATGGGCAACCTGTGGGGGACGCTCGCCGCGAGCGCGGTGCTCGGCTTCCTCTCGCTGCGCGGCGTCTTCGGGACGCTCGACGACGCCGTATTCGGCGCGATCCTGATCGGGGTCATGATGCTGGCGCGCCGGAGCGCGCTGCGCGCGCAGCTCGCGGCGCTGCTGCGCCGCGCGGCGCCCTCCGTCCCGGATGCCGGCGGGGAGGGCTCCAGGTGACGCTCCTCGAGGTCACCGGCGTGGCGAAGTCCTTCGGCGGCGTGCACGCCGTGAAGGACGTCTCGTTCCGGGTGGAGCGCGGCACGGTGAAGGCGCTCATCGGCCCGAACGGCGCGGGCAAGACCACGCTCTTCAACCTCCTCTCCGGCGTCCTCGCGCCCGACGCCGGCCAGGTCGCCTTTCGCGGTCGGCGCATCGACGGGCGCCCGCCGCACGCCATCGCGGCGCTCGGCATCGCGCGCACGTTCCAGCACATCCGGCTCTTCGCCGGCATGACGGCGCTGGAGAACGTGATGGTGGGGCGGCACGTGCGCAGCCGCGCCGGCTTCGTGGCGGGCCTGCTTCACCTCCCCTTCACCTGGCGCGAGGAGCGGGAGATCCGGCGCCGCGCGGAGGAGGCGCTCGAGCGGGTGGGCATCCCGCACCTCGCCGGCGCCGACGCGACCAGCCTCTCCTACGGCCAGCAGCGCGCGGTGGAGCTGGCGCGCGCGCTCGCCCTCGAGCCCGAGCTGCTCCTCCTCGACGAGCCCGCGGCCGGGCTCAACATGCGGGAGACGGCCGAGCTGGCGGCGCTGGTGACCCGGCTGCGCGACGGGGGCATCACCGTGCTCCTGGTCGAGCACGACATGTCGCTGGTGATGGGCATCTCGGACGAGGTGCTGGTGCTCTCCTACGGCGAGAAGATCGCCGACGCGGCGCCGGCCACGGTGCAGCGCGATCCGGGCGTGATCCGCGTCTACCTGGGCGACGAGGACGATGCTTCGGCTGCGTAACGTCGACGCCGGCTACGGCGCGCTCTCCGTGCTGCGGCGCGTCTCGCTGCACGTCGACCGCGGCGAGATCTGCACGATCATCGGCGCGAACGGGGCCGGCAAGACCACGCTCCTGCGCGCCATCTCCGGCCTGCTGCGGCCGCGCGCGGGCGAGATCGCCTTCCAGGGGGAGGAGGTGGCCGGGCTCCGCCCGGAGCGCATCGTCGCGCGCGGCTGCTCGCTGGTGCCGGAGGGGCGGCAGGTGTTCGCCGCGCTGCCCGTCCGCGAGAACCTCGCCCTCGGAGCGTACGTGCAGATGCGCCGGGGCAGGAAGGACGAGGTGCGCCACGACCTCGAGCGCATGTACGAGCTCTTCCCGGTGCTGCGCCAGCGCGCGCAGCAGCCGGCCGGGACGCTCTCGGGCGGCGAGCAGCAGATGCTGGCGATGGCGCGCGCGCTCATGGCACGCCCCGCGCTCCTCATGCTCGACGAGCCGTCGATGGGCCTCGCGCCGCTCGTCGTGCGGAGCCTGTTCGGGGTGGTGGAGCGCATCGCCTGCGAGGGCACGACCGTGCTGCTCGTGGAGCAGAACGCGCGCAGCGCGCTGCGCATCGCGCACCGCGGCTACGTGCTGGAGACCGGGCGGATCGTGCTGCAGGGCACGGGCGAGGAGCTGCTCGCCAACCGCGACGTGCAGCGCGCGTACCTGGGCAGCGAGACGGCAGCGGAGGCGCGCCCGGAGCGCTCCTGACCGAGGAGCCGGACGACCATGACGACGGTCTAGGGCTCGCCGGAGCGCGCCTCGGTACGAAATCCGTACCTCACGCTTTCGCCGCGACGGACGGAACGTCGGCGAACACATAACGCTCGAACCAGCGGGGAAACAGGAGCGTCCAGCGCTCACCGAGGAGATCGAGGGAGCGCGCAAACGAGCAGAACTGACCGTAGCTCTTCACGTCACGCCAGGAGCGGGGACACCACCGCGGGCGTCCAGGCGCGTCTGCGGCGCGCCAGGCGCTGCTCGGCGTTCTCCGCGTCGAAGTCGACCGGGACCGGTGGCTGCGTGAAGGCGGAGCGATCGGCCAGGGTGTTCACGTTCAGTGTCGCGTACGTCGCGCCATCGATGGTGCAGAGGGCGGTCACGAACACGCCGCAGGTGCGGCAGATCATGAACTCCGAGGTGCGGAGGCCGAACTGATAGCGCGAGACGGCGCCCGGATCGCGCACGCGCACCTCGAGCTTCCCCGCGGGATCGGTCACCGAGACCTGTCCGTGCCTCGTGCAGAACGTGCAACCACACCGGCGCAGCTGGAACGCGTCCGGAGCTCGCGAGGTCTCGAACGTCACCTGGAGATTGCCGCAGTGGCATCCGCCGTCGAAGCGCATGCGGTCCTCCGCTCAGGCCTGCGCCGGCTGTCGCCGCACGAGGGCGTCGAGGCCGTAGGCCCCCGTGCCGCGCGCCGCGATGTAGAGGAACGTGAAGCAGTAGATGACCGCCGGCTCGCCCTTGTTCACGATCGGCCAGAATCCGCCCGGCGCGTGCGCCATGAAGTAGGCGACCGCCATCTGGCCGCTGCAGATGAAGGCCGCCCAGCTCGTGAGCAGGCCCACGGCGACGAGCACGCCCCCGACGAACTCGATGATACCGGCCGCGAGGACGAGCCCCGCCAGAGGCACGGGGATGCCGCCGAACGCTCCGAAGAGCTTCTGGGCGCCATGACATGCGAAGAGGAATCCGATCACGAAGCGGAAGAGCGCGTAGATGGCCTCCCGGTTGCGCCCCAGCCAGTGTTCCATCGCGGCCTCCGCCGTCGTCACGTGCGGGCTCCCCCGGAGCGAGGGAGCCCTGGTCAGCACCGTCGATCTTGCGAGCGCAGGGAGGCGGGCGCAATCGGTCCGCGGCGGAGGACGATCACGGTTCGCTGCGCGCGGTGGTCCGCGGCCGTAGAACAGAAGCGATGTCGCTCCGCGCCGCCGCGGTCCTCGCCGTCCTCGCCGGGTGCGCGCACGAGACCTCGTCGCGCGCGCCGGTCGACCCCGGCGAGCGCCAGCGCGCCGAGTTCGCGGCCTGTCGAAGCGGGACGCTCCCGCCGTGGCTCGATGACGCTGCGCTCGCAGAGGCCGCGCGCCTCGACCGCAGGGCGGGGGGAGCGATGGACCCCAACGACAGCTACCGGCCGGGCACGGTCGCTGCGCAGCCTGCCCTGCCGCCGACCTCGCCCTCGGGCGCCGGCTCGCGCCACGAGGCCGTCCTGAGCGAGCGCCGCGAGTTCGAGGCGCGCTGCAGCCTCCTCCGCTCCGCGGGCGAGGTCGTGCCGCCCGCTCCACCCAGCGGCAGCTGACGCGAGCCTGAATGGAGGTCCACCGATGCGCACCCAGATCCTCGGCAGCGGCTTCGTCACGGGCCAGCACCGCGTCACGAACGATCAGCTCGCGCGGATGATGGACACGTCGGACGAGTGGATCCGCGAGCGGAGCGGCGTGGAGACGCGCTACTTCGTCGAGCGCGGCACCACCACCAGCGACCTCGGCCTCGGAGCGGCGAAGAGGGCGATCGAGGACGCGAAGATCGCCAAGGACGAGATCGACTACATCGTCTTCGCCACGATGACGCCGGACTACTACTTTCCGGGCTGCGGCGGGATCCTCCAGGACAAGCTGGGCCTGACCCGTACCCCGGCGCTCGACATCCGCCAGCAGTGCACCGGCTTCATCTACGGCCTGCAGGTCGCGGACGCGCTGCTCAAGGCGGGGCAGGCGACGACCGTGCTCCTGGTGGGCGCCGAGGTGCACACCGGCTTCATGCCCTGGACGGAGTGGGATCACCTGCTCGGCCGCGGCGGCGAGCCGCCCACGCCCGAGGAGAAGGCCACGTTCACGACCTTCCGCGATCGCATCGTCCTGTTCGGCGACGCAGGCGGGGCGGTCGTGCTTCGCCAGGGCGAGGGCGACGCAGGCCTGCTCGGCTTCCAGGTCCACTCCGATGGCGCCAATTTCCGGGATCTCTACGTCCCCGGAGCGGGAACCGCCCGACGGCCCTACGTGAGCGAGGCGGACGTCCGCGAGTGGCGCCACGTCCCGGAGATGAACGGCCGCGCCGTCTTCAAGCTGGCGGTCGCGCGCATGCCCGAGGTCGTGCGCGAGCTGTGCCGGAAGCAGGGCGTCTCGGTGGCGCAGATCGACCTGCTCATCGCGCACCAGGCGAACCTGCGCATCAACGAGATGGTGCAGCGCTCCCTCGGGCTGTCGGACGACCGCGTCTACAACAACATCCAGCGGTACGGGAACACCACCGCGGCCACCATCCCCATCGCGCTCGACGAGTGCCGGAGATCGGGCAAGATCAAGCCGGGCCACCTGGTGTGCTTCGTCGGGCTCGGCTCCGGCTTCCACTGGGGCGCCGCGCTGATGCGGGCGTAGCCTCAGTTCCAGAACGGATTGAGCTCGTAGTGCACGTGTGGTGCGATACCCCAGCGCACCGTGTCACGAAACCTGATCTCCCAGCGAAGCCAGTCGAGCATATCGCCACCCATCGAGCTGACCCGCGACCCGGGCAGACGTGACACGAAGGCCCGATGAGGGGGTGGACGCCAGCCGGTCGAATGACGGCAGCGCCGCGTCGTGTCATCCTCCCCGCATGCCTCGTGGCGCGCACTCCACCACCTGCATCGCCCAGGGCACGGATGGCGACGTCGCCTGGACCTGCTCGCGCCCGGCGGCGGGTGGCGGCCTGTGCGAAGGGCACCGCAAGGCGCGCCAGCGCGGCCGTCCCATGAAGCCGCTGCGCGAGCACTTTCGCGGCCCTCCCGCGCTCGTCACCGTCCGCATCACCCAGGAAGAGCTGGCGCAGCTCGGGGCGGATCCCGCCGCACGCGCCGCCGCGATCCTGCGCGCGGTCCTGGCGGAGCGCCGACACCGCGGCGCGACCCGGCCGGCACAGCTTCGCCTGGGGTTCCTGCCCGGTCGCCGCCGGGGCGGCTGACTAGCGGCCGCCGGCGCCGCTCACGGCCGGTGCGAGGAGCTGCTTCTCGAGGAAGAGTGCGACGGCCGCCGTCATGGTGTCGCGGTTCTCCTTCTTCTGGAAGCCATGCCCCTCGTCGAGGGCGAGCAGGTACCAGACCTCCTTCCCCTTCTCCTGCACGGCGCGGACGATCTGCTCGGCCTCGGACTGCGGCACCCGCGGATCGTTCTTCCCCTGGATGACGAAGAGCGGCACCCGGAAGCGGTCGACGTGGTGGAGCGGCGAGATCCGCTCCTGCACGGCGAGCACCTCGGGCACGCGCTCGTCGCCGTACTCGGCGCGGCGGAGGTCGCGGCGGTACTCGGCGGTCGAGCGCAGGAAGGTCGGGAGCGACGAGATGCCGACGACGTCCACGGCCGCCCGCAGCCGCTCGCCGTGGAAGGCGACCGAGGCGAGCACCATGTACCCGCCGTACGAGCCCCCGTAGACGGCCAGCCGCGAGGCGTCGAGGTCGGGCCGCGCCGCGACGAAGTCGAGGGTGGCGCCGATGTCGGCGAGCGCCTGCTCGCGCCTCGGCCCGTCGTCCATGGCGAGGTAGCGCTTCCCGTAGCCGTCCGACCCGCGCACGTTCGGGGCGAGGACCGCCATCCCGAGCTCGGTGGCGAGGAACTGCACGAACGCGCTGAAGGTCGGCCGGAACTGCGCCTCCGGACCGCCGTGCCAGAGGACGACGACGGGCCGCTTCCCGCCACCCGGCGCGCGGTAGAGGAATGCCGGGACCGTCACGCCGTCCGTCGACGGGTAGCGCACGAGCTCCGGCGCGACGAAGGTCGAGCGGTCGAGCCCGCCCACCTCCGAGCGCGTCCACGCCTCGTCCTTTCCCTTCGCCAGGTCGAGCACGTGCACGTCGAGCGGCGCGGTGGGCGGCGAGAGCGCCACGGCGAGCCGATCGCTCCGCGCCGCCGGGAAGCGGACCTCCTGCGCCACACCCCTCGGCATGGGGCCGGTCGCCACGCGGCCGGTGCGGGGATCGAGGAGGTGGAGCACCGACCAGCCGTCCGCGTTCGAGGTGAAGGCGACGCGGCCGTCTCGCGCCACGGCGAGGCGCTCGACGTCGGCGGCGACGCCCGGCGCCAGGGCCCTCGGCAATTCCCCGGCGGGCGCGGCGAGGTCGACGCGGTGGAGCGCGTTCAGGTCGCCGAACCGGTCGGTCACGACGTAGGCCGCCTTGCCGTCGGCGGAGAAGGCCGCGCCTCGAACGGATCCCTTGCCCTCGAGGAGCGGTCGCGACGCGCCGGTCGCGACGTCGACGAGGAGCAGGTCCGCGTCGGTGATGGCGCGGTGCTGGACGACGAGGAGTCGCGTCCCGTCGGGCGAGAAGTCGACGGGGTGGAACGTCCCCGCGGACTCGGTCAGGCGCCGGGCCTCGCTCGGACGGGTCGCGTCCGCCGCGTAGACGTCGGTGTCCTTCCCGTTGCGGGCGGTGCCCGCCCAGGCGAGCCGCTTGCCGTCGCGCGAGACGACCAGCGCCTCGTGCCGGCTCTTGCCGTCCGTGATCAGCTCGGCGCGGCCCGTGCGCCGGTCGAGCCGGTAGAGCTGGTACTGCTCCGCCCCTCCGACGTCCTGGAGGTAGTAGATGACGCGGGCGTCGTCGGGGGCGAAGCGCGCGGCGAGCACCGGCTCCTTGCCGAAGGTGAGCTGCTCGCGCACGCCGAGCGGCCGTGCCACGAGGTGGAGCTGGACGGTGGACGCGAAGCGCGTCCCGACGAGGAGCGCGCTCCCGTCCGGCGTGACGTCGAAGAGGCTCGCCTGCCGGGCGTTCTGGTACTGCTCGAGCCGCGCCGCGAGCGCCGGCGGGATGGCGGGGACATTGAGCGCGAGGAGGTTGGACTGGCCGGGGATGGGCGCGACCGGAAGCGCGGACGGGGCGGCCTGGGGCGCCGGCGCGGTCGGGGGCGGGGTGGGGGGCGCGGCGGCGACCGCGAGCAGGAGCGCGAGGAGGGCCATGCCCGCAAGATGACCTCCCCGCCGGATGCGGGGCAAGCGCGGCGTCACGGCGCCGGGCCGTCGCCGCGAAACACTTCTTCACGCGCCGCGGCTGAATCGCCGGGACCCGGGCGCGTCTCCTCCGCGAACCCGAAGTCCGGAGGAAGAGACCATGAAGCGGATCACCCGGAATCTCGTCGTGGCGGGCGCGGGCGCGCTCTCGCTCCTCGCCGCCGTCCCCGCGCGCGCCGACGCGCGCGAGCACCTGGCCGTGCCGGCGCGGGCCCCGGCGCCCGTCCTGCGCACCGACTGGCGCGGTGACAGGCCCGAGCTCGCCCGCGAGCGGCACGAGCTCGAGGAGGCGCGCGAGCGCTTCTACGCCCGCTGGAGCGGCGACGCCCGGCAGCGCCGCCGGTTCGACGGCTGGTACCGCTCGCGCTGCGCCGAGCTCGACCGGCGCGCCGCGGCCCACGCGACGGGCTACGGCCGCTGGCGCGGATAGCGGCGCGGGACCGGCCTCACGCCGGCGGGGTTACCACGGTCAGTGCGCCCCCGCCGGCGTCGAGCCCGGCTCGTTCCTCTTCACGAGGACGAGGACGAGCGGGACGAACAGCGCGCTCACGATGGCGAGGTCGCGGACGATGCTGACGTAGGAGAGGAGCCCGGCCTGCTGCAGGACCATGGCGTGGACGGCTCCGTAGGCCCGGCGGGCGGCCTGGGCCGGGCCCGCCGCGGAGAGCGCCCGCTGCAGCTCGGCCAGCCGTCCCTGGAGGTAGGGATTCGCGGCCGTGACGTGGCCGACGAGGACGTTCTGGAAGGACTGCGAGCGGCGCGCCACCATCGTGGTGAGGAAGGAGATCCCGACGCTGCCGCCGATGTTCCGGGCGAGGTTCATCATCCCGGAGATCTGGTTGTTCTGCTCGCGCGGGATCCCGATGTAGCAGACGGTGTTGATGGGGATGAAGAGGAAGGCGAGCGGGATCGCCTGGTAGACCCGGTACATGGCGGCGGTGTGAGCGTCGATGCCGAGGTTCAGGCTCGACATGTGGAAGAGCGCGAGGGACATGCCGGCGAACGCCGGGGCGATGAGGTACTTCGCCGGCACGCGCGAGACGAGGAAGCCCACCACCGGCATCATCGCCATCGTGACGAGACCGCCCACGCTCAGCACCTCGCCGGCGCGCTCGGCGCTGTAGCCCATGAGCACCTGGAGCACGAGCGGGATGAGCACGGTGGTGGCGTAGAGGACGGCGCCGAGCGTGAACATGAGCGCCACGCTGGTGGCGAAGTTCCGGTTCCGGAAGAGCCGGACGTTCACGATGGGATCGGGGTGGGCCGCCTCCCAGACGACCGTGCCCGCCAGGCAGATGACCCCGGTCACGGCGAAGCCGACGATCATCGGCGACGAGAACCAGTCGTCCTCCTGGCCCTTGTCGAGCACCACCTGCAGGCTGCCGAACGCCACCGCCACGAGCCCCAGGCCGAGCCAGTCCGCGCCGGCGCGCCTCGACCGCTCCTTCTCCTCGCGCAGCCACGGCGGGTCCTCGACCATCGACGAGCTGAGGAGGAGCGAGAGGATGCCCACCGGGACGTTGATGTAGAAGATCCAGCGCCAGCTGGCGTGGTCGACGATGTAGCCGCCCAGGGTCGGGCCGATGGCGGGCGCGAGCACCACGGCGAGGCCGTACATGGCGAACGCCATCCCGCGGCGCGCGGGCGGGAAGGTGTCGGCGAGGATGGCCTGCTCGCTGGGGGCGAGCCCGCCTCCCCCCATCCCCTGCAGGACCCGGAAGACGATGAGCGCGGGGAGCGACGGCGCGAAGCCGCAGAGGAAGCTGCTCGCCGTGAACAGGACCACGCAGCTCATGTAGAAGCGCTTGCGCCCGAGGCGTCCGGAGATCCACGCGCTCAGGGGCAGCACCACGGCGTTCGAGACGAGGTACGAGGTGAGCACCCAGGTGGCCTCGTCCTGGCTGGCGGACAGTCCGCCGGCGATGTGCGGCAGCGCGACGTTCGCGATGGAGGTGTCGAGCACCTCCATGAAGGTGGCGAGCGTGACCGTGAACGCGATCGCCCACGGGGAATGGCGAGGCCGCCAGCCGGCGTGGTCCTCTTCACCGGCCATGCGGTCACTCCCGGAGGTGGACCGTGACGTTCACGGATTGCCCGGCGCGGAGCGTCATGCCGTCCGGCACGCCGTCGAGCGCGATGCGCACCGGGATGCGCTGGGCCACCTTGACGAAGTTCCCGGTGGCGTTCTCGGGAGGGAGGAGCGAGAAGCGGGCGCCCGTCCCGGCGGACAGGCTCGCCACCTTTCCGTGGACGGTGCGGCCGTAGGTGTCGACGTCGACGTCGGCCGGCTGGCCGACGCGCATCCGCGCGATCTGGGTCTCCTTGAAGTTCGCGGTGACGTACTTCCGGCGGGGGACGAACTGGGCGACGGTCTGTCCCACCGCCACGAACGCGGACGGGTGGGCGGTGATCCCGCTCACCATGCCGTCGTCGGGCGCGACGATGCGGGTCCACTCGAGGTTGAGCCTCGCCAGCGCCAGCGCGGCCTCCGCGCTCCGGAGCCGTGCCTGCTGGTAGGCCGCGCTGGCTCGGGCGCCGGCGATCCGGGCCTCCACCGGCCTGGAGACGACGACGCGCCCCCTCGACTCGCCGACCTGCGCGCGCGCTCGCCGGAGCTGCTCCTCCGCGGCCTGGACGCTGGCCCGGGCCGTCTCCTTGGCGGCCCTGGCCGCCTCGTCCTGCGCCTGGGCCTGATCGACCTGTTGCTGTGCGATGGAGCCGCCCCGCTGCAGCTCGCGGGCTCGCCGCAGGTTCGCCTGCGCCAGGGCCAGATCCGCGTCGCGCCCGGGGAGTCCGGCGCGCGCTTGCTCGAGCTGCGCGCGCGCGCCCGCGACGGAGCGGGTGGACCCGACGAGGTCCGACTCCGCCTGCGTGAGCGAGCCGCGGGCGGCGGCCTCGGCGACGGCCTCCTCCGAGTCGGCGGCGTCGGCCTGGGCGCGCACCGCGTCCACCTCGGCCGCCGCCTGCGCCACACGCGCTCGGTGGTCGCGGTCGTCGAGCTGGAGGATGACGTCGCCCTTCCGCACGGGCTGGCTCTCGCCGGCGGGGACGTTCGCCACCTGCCCCTGCACGCGGGCAGAGAGCGGCACCACATCGGCGTCGACCTGCGCGTCATCGGTGCTCTCCTTGCCCGCGTGCAGGAGCACGTAGACGAGCACGCCCAGCACCACCACGACCGCGATCGCGGCGACCGTCAGGAGGGCGCGGCGCTTCTTCCACGGCGGCCTGCTCGCAGGCTCCTCCGGAGGGCTGCCCTCGGCCGCTTCCGGGCGAGCCTCGCCTCGCGGCGGTCGGGCGGCGGGTTCGGCCATCGATCTCCTCCACGCCCCGGTGGCGCCCTCCGGTGGACCGCCGCGCCCGGCGCCGGGGGAGCCGTCGAAGCGGCGAGGGCCCCGCGACGGAAGCGCCCCCTACGGACCGTCCGGCTGCTCGGCCGCGACGTTACCCTGCCGCCCGGGAGGTGCACCGTGGATCGGTTCCGCCGCTTCGCCGCCCTGGCCGTCGCGCTCGGGTTCGCCGGCCCCACCGTCGCGCGCGGCACGATCGCCGGCGCCGACCGGTACATCGTCCTGGGGAACGGAGAGAAGATCGGCACGCTCGTGGCCGAGCGCACGGGGAGGCGGGTCCGCATCGACTTCAGGATCGACGACAACGGACGCGGACCGAAGCTGCGCGAGGAGCTGACGCTCGACGCGTCCGGCCGCCCCACGGCATGGCGCATCGACGGCACGGCCTGGGTGGGCGCGCCGGTCCACGAGGAGCTCACCGTGCATTCCGGGCGCGCCACCTGGAAGAGCATCGACGACGCGGGGTCGGCCGAGGCCGGACCGCGGGCGGTCTACGTCGCCAAGGACTCGAGCTTCTGGGCGCTCGGCCTGTACGCGCGCGCCGCGCTGGCGGCTCCGGGCGGCGTCGTCCCGGCGCTGCCCGCGGGCGAGGTGCGCGCCACGAGGCTGCGCGCGGTGACGGTGGGCGCGAGGTCGCCGAGGCCGGTGGCGACGACCGCCTACGCGCTGTCGGGGCTCGACCTCACCCCGTTCTACGTCCTGCTCGACCGGACGCGGCGCCTGGTGGCCTTCGTGAGCCCATGGATGGTGATGGTGGACGAGGCGCTCGCTGGGGAGGGGCCCCCGCTGCGCGACCTGGCGGTGGCCCTCGACCGCGAGCTGCTCGCCGCCACCACGCGCGCCGCCACACATCGCCACGACGCGCCCATCTACATCCGAAACGTGCGCGTGTTCGACAGCGTCGCCGGCGCGCTCTCGCCTCCCACCGCCGTGGTGGTCCACCGCGACCGCCTGGTGGGCGTGCGTCCCGACGCCGCGCCGGGCGCGGACGCGGTCGTCGTCGACGGCGAGGGCGGGACCCTCCTGCCCGGTCTCCACGACATGCACGCGCACATGGGCCCGTGGGACGGCGCCTTCGACCTGGCGGCCGGCGTGACCTCGGTCCGCGATCCCGGCAACGTGAACGACGTGCTCCTCGAGCTGTCGGCGCGGATGGAGGCCGGCCAGATCCTGGGGCCGCGCATCGCGCGCTCCGGCTTCATCGAGGGGCGGAGCCCGTTCTCGGCGCGGCTCGGCTTCGTGGTCGACAGCCTCGACGCCGCCCTGGAGAAGGTGCGCTGGTATGCCGACCGGGGCTACTCGGCGGTGAAGCTGTACAACTCGTTCGACCCGGAGTGGGTGAAGCCGGTGGCCGCCGAGGCGCACCGCCTCGGGCTGCGCGTGCACGGTCACGTGCCCGCCTTCATGACGTCCGAGCGAGCCGTCCGCGACGGCTACGACGAGATCACGCACATCAACCAGCTCGTGCTGAGCTTCGTCACGGGCCCGGAGGAGGACACGCGCACGCCCTTCCGCTTCACGGCGCTGGGCGAGCGGGTCGGCGGGCTCGACCTCGCCAGCGAGCCCGTGCAGCGCATGGTGCGCCTCATGAAGGAGCGCGGCACGGCGCTCGACCCGACCGTCGCCACCTTCCAGCAGATGCTGCTCGGGCGGCCGGGACAGGCCACGGCCACCGACCGGGAGTGGCTCGACCACGTTCCGCTGGCGCTGCAGCGCGCGCGCAAGACGGCGGTGGTGGACGTGAGGCCGGAGCAGTACCCCGCCTACGAGGCGTCGTGGCGGAAGCTGCTCGAGGTGCTGCGGCTGCTCGACGGCGAGGGGATCCAGCTCCTGCCCGGCACCGATGACGCGGCCGGGTTCACGCTGCACGGCGAGCTGGAGGTCTACGTGCAGGCGGGCATCCCGGCCGCGCGCGTCCTCCAGCTCGCCACGCTCGGATGCGCGCGCTACCTCGGCGCCGACCAGGAGGGCGGCTCGATCGCGCCGGGCAAGCTCGCCGACCTGCTCCTCGTCGACGGCGATCCGGTGGCCGACATCTCCACCATCCGGCGCGTGCGCATGGTGATGAAGGGCGGCGCCATCTACTTCCCGGACGAGATCCACCGCGCGCTGGGCGTGAAGCCCTTCGCGGCGCGCCCGCCCGTGAAGCTGCCGGCGCAGGCGCCCGCGAGCGCCGCGGCCCCGAGCGGCTAGCGGCTCCGCTCGCGACGAGCGCCACCCGTCGTTAGATGACGGCGATGCGGGTCGACCCTCGTCTGCAGTCGCCGGAGGTGGCCTCGTGGCTCGACGCGAGGGATCCGTGGCGCGCGTTCTTCCCCCTCGGAGTGCTCCTGGCGTGGGCGGGGGTGTTCCACTGGCTGCTCTTCGCGCTCGGCGCGATCGACGATTTCCGCGTCGCGTTCCATGCCACGGTGCAGATCCAGGGCTTCCTCACCGCCATCGCCGTGGGGTTCCTGTACACCTTCGTCCCGCGCCGCACCGGGACGGAGCCACCCTCCTCCCTGGAGATGGTGGCGGGCGCGGCCGCGCCGGTCGCCTTGAGCCTGGCCGCCTGGCAGGAGCGTCCTGCCCTGGCGCAGGCGCTCTGGACGATCGGCATGGCGGTCGTCGCCACCTTCGTCGTCCGGCGCGTGCGCTCGCCCGGCGGCGCGCGCGGCCTGCCCGGCGTGTTCGTGTGGGTGCCCTGGGCGCTCGGCTCCGGGATCGCCGGCGCGGCGCTGCTCGCGACGGCAGCGGTGCTCGATCCCTCCGGCGAGCCCACGTGGTGGAAGCTCGGCCGTGGGCTGCTCCTCCAGGGCTTCGTCTCCTGCCTCGTCATCGGGGTCGGGGGCACGATGCTGCCCCAGCTCACGCGCGGGGAGCCGCCGCGGCGGGGCGCGGGCTCGCGCCGGGACGCGCTCGCGCAGACGGCCGCCGCGGTCGCGTTCCTGGCGAGCTTCCCGGTCGAGGTCCACGTCGGAACGCGGTCCGGCTTCGCGCTGCGCGCGGCCGTCGCGGCCGGCGTGGTCGTCTCGTCGGCGCGCCTGTGGCGGCGGCCCTCGGCGCCAGGGCTGCACCGCAGGCTCATCTGGATCGCCGCGTGGCTCCTGCCGCTGGGCTATGCCGCGGTGGCGGCCGTCCCGACCCTGCGGACGGCCGTGCTGCACGTCGTCTTCATCGGGAGCTTCGCCCTGATCACGCTGTGCGTGTCGCTGCACGTGTCGCTCTCGCACGGCGGCCGATCGAGCCTCCTCGCCGGGTGGACGTGGCAGGTGCTGGCGATGGCGCTGCTCCTGCTCGCCGCGCTCGTCTTCCGGCTCCTCGTCGGCGTCGACCCGGAGCACCTCACGTGGTGGCTCGGCTCGGCGGCGAGCTCGTTCCTGCTGGCGACCCTCGCCTGGGCCTCGCTGGCGGTGCCCGCCATCCGGGGCCGCCCTGGCGCGTTCGGGGCGGGGTCGTCGTGACGTCGCTCGTCTGCGACCGCCGCCCCGGGTCGCGCTCAGAAGACCGCGGACACCTGGGCCTGGAACGTGTTGATCGCCGAGAGCTGGGCCTCGGCGCCGACGGCCACGTGCCAGAAGCGGACCTCGAGCCCGCCCGCCGCATGGGGAACGACGAGGTGCTCGGTCCGGAGGTCGACGGCAGGGCTGGTCTCGCGCGCGAGCACCGCATCCGCACCGAGCGCGACGTACGGCGTGAGGACCTTCCAGAACGTGCGCCCGATGGAGACGTCGGCGGTCAGGGCGTGCATGTCCATGTCGCTGACGTACAGGGTCTTCGTGTACGCGCCACGGACCGCGAGCGCGACCGGCATGTCGTCGCCCTGCCGGAGGACCGCGTACTTCGTCTCCAACCCGAGCCAGCCGTAGTTCGCGCTGGGACTCTTCGCGAAGAAGGCGCCGACCTCGAGGTCGTCCGTCACCCCGACGCGCAGCCTCAGCTTGGGGAAGGCCTTGTCCGAGCCGAGCACGTGGTCGGCCGCCGGATGGGTGAAGGTGTCGTTCCAGGCCGCGGAATGCTCGTCGACCGAGAAGAAGATCTGCTCGACGTCCAGGGAGATGCCCAGGCGGCCCAGCGTCGTCGGAGGGGCACCCTGCTTGAAGGCCGAGACCGAGCCGAACTCCCGCACGAAGCGCCGGAACGCGTCCTGCGTGAGCTCCGGCGCGAAGCGTACTTCACAGTCTCCGACGGACGGGTCGACGTGCAGGGGGGGGTCGGCGGGGAGCGCGGTCGCCGGGAGCAGCAGAACGAGGCCAGCGAGACCGGCCAGCGAGCATGAGAGGGGGAGCTTCGGCATCTTCGTCCTCCGGGGTTGGGGCTTCGGAGGACGGATACGACGGCGCGGGGCGGGCGACGCCCCGGCCCATGAACACGGACGACGGGGGCGGAGCCGGGGCGTCCGAGTTTCTTAGCCTCCCGAGATCTCGGTCCTTTTTCGAGCCGGTTCGGCGAGCATAGGGGGTTTCCAGGCATGACCGACATCCATCCCTCCGCGTCACGTGGCGCGCTGTTCGACCTGAACGGCACGGTGGTCGACGACATGCACGTGCACGGCGAGATCTGGCGTGAGGTGGCCCGCGAGTACGGTCGCGACCTCCCCGCCTCGGTGTTCATCCGCGACTGGGCGGGAGCGAAGTACGACGAGGTCCTGCGCCGCATCGTCGGCCGGCCTCTCGAGGACGCCGAGGTGCGATCCGTCCTCTCGGCTCGCGAGGAGCGCTACCGGAGCCTGTTCCCGTCCCGCGTCCGGGAGGTCGCCGGGTGCAGCGCCTTCGTGATGCGCCTGCGCGCTGCGGGGATGCCGCTGGCGATCGCGACCTCCTCGCCCAGGGCAGCGCGCGAGTTCGTGCTTCGCGCGCTCGGCCTGGAGAGCGCGTTCGATCGCGTGGTCGGAGCCGAGAGTGTCACGCGCGGGAAGCCCGCTCCGGATCTCTTTCTCGCGGCGGCGGCCGCCCTCGGCGTGCCTCCGCAGACCTGTGTCGTCTTCGAGGATGCGGTCGCCGGCATCGAGGCGGCACGGGCCGCGGGCATGCGCGCGGTGGGAGTGGCGTCGGTGCTGTCGACGGGCGAGCTCCTCGAGGCGGGCGCCACGTGGGCCATCACGGATTTCCTCCGGATCCCCGATGACCTGCTCGCCGCGCTCGGGCTAGCGGTGGCATGATGCGCGGGCGGAGTCCTCGTCCAGGACGCCGATCTCGCCGTGCCGCCGCTCGCGCCTCTCCTCGCGCTCGCCCTCGCCGCCTCGAGCGGCGGCGGCTCCGGTTGCCGGGTCGCGATCGACGTGGGCCACGACCGCGCCTCGCCGGGCGCGACGAGCGCGCGCGGCGCGTCGGAGTGGACCTTCAACGCCGCGCTGGCGCGCAGGCTCGAGGCGGCGCTGCTCCGCCGTGGCGTCCCGGCGTTCGTCCTCGAGCGCGGCGGCGAGGCGATCCCGCCCGCGGAGCGGCCGGCGCGCGCGGCCGCAGCCGGCGCGACGCTCCTCGTCTCGATCCACCACGATTCGGTGCAGCCGCGCTATCTGTCGACCTGGCGCTTCCGCGGCCGCGACCTCGCCTACAGCGATCGCTTCCGCGGATACGGCCTGTTCGTGTCCGGACGGAACGGACGGTTCGCGGAGAGCGAGCGCGCGGCGGCGGCGATCGCGGACGCGCTGCGCGCCGCCGGACTCGCGCCGAGCCTCCATCATGCGGAGGCGATCCCGGGGGAGGGGAGGCCCCTCCTCGACCGGGCGCGCGGCATCTACCGCTACGACGACCTCGCCGTGCTCGCCCACGCGCCCATGCCGGCGGTGCTCGTCGAGGCCGCGGTCATCGTGCACCGCGGCGAGGAGCGGCGGGCGCGCTCGCCGCGCCACCGGCGGCGCGTGGCGGAGGCGCTGGCGGCCGGCGTGAACGCGTACTGCGCGTCCGCTGCCCTATAACAACTCCGGCCGGGGGGTGTCGTCCTTACAGGCCGGACCGCCTGGTGGGCGAGCACCGCCGCGGCGCAGCAGCGCCCGTGGCGCGTCGCGAGCTGAAGGGATCGACCCCTCCCCGGGCGCGAAACCACGGGCGTTCTTCCCCGAAGCGGCATCCGGTGCGCCGTCCGGTCCGCCGCCTCGTGAGCCGCTGGCATGCCACTCGCAGTGGGGTGGCGTGGGAGGTGCTCATGACGCGGCGAGCGAAGTGCCCCATGTGCAGGGACGGCTTCCTCACGGCGACGGAGGGGAAGCTCGATCAGAGCGGCGGCACGTACCTCCCGACCACGGTGTGGTCGTGCGACGTGTGCGGCTGCGCCCGGTACGAGGGCGCGAAGGCGTCGCCGTGGCGGTCCCACGCCGCGGACGAGGCGAGCGCGATCCAGCGCGCGGCCTGACGTCGCGTGACGCCGCTCGAGCGCATCGCTTGCGCGCGATCGCCGGGCGGCCCGCCGCGACTCGCGCCAAGCGATCGTTGACGCTGCGTGCACGGCGGGCGATCGCCGATGTGAACAGAATGTGATGAGCGTTCGCTTTCGCCGCCCGGACGCGGCGTCCGTGAAGCCGGCTGCTGTGGAAACACGGACGGTGCGTCGATCCGCCGCGGACGGCGGGTGCGCGCACCTCTCACCCGTCTGTCCATCGAGCGTGGTACGTCGTCCCGGTTGCGCCGATGGCAGTTGACGGTCCGTACCTCCCCTCTACGATGGGTTGCCCGGTGCAGCGAGCGCCGACGCTCACCCCCCGCAGGGCGCACGCGCGGAGCTGCACCGGGCAACCCGCATCCACCGAGCGCGAACACCAGGTCATTGTGGACTTCGCCATCCACAAAGACGGCTCCCTCACCCTCCGTCGCCCGGCAACGAAATGTCGTTGCGCACCCACCTTAGGGTGCGCGCGCACCGAGGGCGCGGTGTCGCCGGATCGTCGGGCTCGGCCTTCGCGCCTGATTTCGCGGGGATGGGAGAGGGCAGAGCGCTTGCATCCCCGGCGCCTCTCTCCCTCGCAGGCCCGCACGAACGGAGCAAGGGGTTCCCATGACGGAGCGAATGGCCAAGGGCATCTTCTGGATAGGGACGCTGTCCTCGCTCGCCGTCTTCCTCGCGATGACGGTGTACACGCACCAGAGCTTCGACGCGCTCACCCACGCCGACGCGCTCGACCAGAAGGTGGTCTCGGGCAAGCGCGCGTTCGAGCGCCACAACTGCAACGACTGCCACACCATCCTCGGCTTCGGGGCGTACTACGCGCCCGACCTGACGCGCGCGTACGCTCGCCTGGGCGAGGACGCGGTGAAGCGGCGGCTGGAGGCGCCGGAGGTGGTCTTCGCCGACTCCTACCGGAAGATGCCGCAGCAGCACCTCTCGCGGCAGGAGGTCGAGGACCTCGTCGCCTTCCTGCGCTGGGTCTCGAACATCGACAACCACGACTGGCCTCCGCAGGACTCGCCGGGGCGCTGGCGGCGCTCGACCGAGCGCGTCCTGGCGAGCGCGTCCCTGTCCCCCGCCGCGGCGCTGGTGCAGCAGGAGAACTGCCTCGCGTGTCACGCGCTGGGCGGCGCGGGAGGGAGCGCCGGGCCGCGCCTGGAGTGGATCGGCGGGCGCCGCGACGTGGACTGGATCGCGCGCTACATCGCGGATCCCGACGCGGTCTCCCACGGCTCGCGCATGCCGCCGTTCCCCCACCTCTCCGAGGGCCAGCGCCGCATGATCGGTGAGTTCGTCGTCAGCCTCGTCGCCGACCGGAGCACGCCATGACCTTCCAGAGCCAGCGGGTCGCGTACCCCTACTTCGTCGTCGCGCTGCTCCTCTTCGGCCTGCAGGTCCTGATGGGCCTGTGGGTGGGGCTGCAGTACGTGATCACCGTTCCGCAGGCGGTGGTGGACGTCTTCCCGTTCGCCACCAGCCGCGCCATGCACACGAACCTGCTCGTGCTCTGGATGCTGCTCGGGTTCATGGGCGCGACCTACTACCTCGTGCCGGAGGAGGCGCAGACCGAGCTCGCCTGGCCGAAGCTCGCCATCGCCCAGCTCGTCATCCTGGTGGCCACGGGCGTGACGGCGCTGGTCGGCTTCCTCTTCGGCTGGACGCAGGGGCGGCCGCTCCTCGAGATCCCGACCGCGCTCGACTTCGTGGTGGTGGCCGGCGCGCTCATGTTCCTCGCCAACGTGGGCGTGACGCTCCTGCGCGCCCGCCGCTGGAACGTCGTCCAGGGCACGCTGCTCGGCGGCCTGGTGTTCCTGGCCGTCATGTACCTGTTCGGCATGCCGTTCTATCCGAACCTGGCGATGGACTGGTACTACTGGTGGTGGGTGGTCCACCTGTGGGTGGAGGGCGCCTGGGAGCTCATCACCGCGGCCATGGCCGCGTTCATGCTCATCAAGCTCACCGGCGTCGACCGCAAGGTGGTCGAGAAGTGGCTCTACGTCGAGCTGGGCCTCTTCCTCTTCACCGGCATCGCCGGCACCGGCCACCACTACTACTGGCTGGGCGCGCCGAAGGCGTGGCTCTGGGTCGGCGGCGTCTTCTCGGCGCTGGAGCCGTTCCCGATCCTGCTCATGCTCTGGGACGCCTGGCGCTCGGCCCGCGAGCAGGAGCAGCCGCTCACGCCCAGGCTCACCTGGCTCTACGTGTCGGGGATGGCCGTCCTCCACTTCGTCGGCGCCGGCCTGTTCGGCTTCGCGCACACGCTGCCGCAGATCAACTACTACACGCACGGCAGCCAGGTGACGGTCTCGCACGGCCACCTGGCGTTCTTCGGGGCGTACGCGCTGCTCAACCTGAGCTTCTTCTACTTCGCGATGCCGCGGCTCAAGGGGCTGCCCGAAGGGCGCTTCGACGAGCGGGCCGGGTACTGGGGCTTCTGGCTGATGAGCCTCGGGGTGCTGGGGATGAGCCTCGGGTTCGCGGTGGCCGGCGTCCTCCAGACCTATCTCGAGCGCATCCGCGGCGAGCCGTACATGGTCGCGCAGCAGCCCATGCGCTTCTGGATGCTGGTCGTCGTGCTCCACGGGGTCATGGTGGTCGCGGGCGTCGCCGTCACGGTGAAGCACCTGCTCACGCTCCGGCCGGCGAGCGCGAGCGCGGAGTCCGAGGAGGCTGCACCCCGCCGGGCGCTGGCGACCTGAAGGCGCAGTCGTCGCGAGGGCATCGAGCCCGTGGCGCCCCGGCGCCACGGGCTCGATCTGCATGAAGGGCCAGGGCGGTGCATCGGGCGGGGCTCGGCGATGCATCGACCGCCC
>DASTGH010000436.1:0-2973 GCA_035719345.1 Anaeromyxobacteraceae bacterium | reverse complement strand
CCGCTCCCGCGCGCGCCGCGGCGAGCCCGGCGCCGCGGCCCGCGAACGATCCCGCGCCCGCCCAGCCGGCCGCCGTCGGCACCGCCCGCAACGCCGCCTACGCCGAGGAGCTGGCCGAACGGTACGCGACCCGCGAGTTCGAGCTCGACGCGCACGGCATCCCCGCGCCCCGCCGTCGCGGCTCTTCGAAGGCGCTCGTCGCCACGCTCGGGCTCGGCGCCGCGTTCCTCGTCGTGCTCGGCGTCTACTTCGGCGTCTCCTCCGCGCAGAAGGCGAAGGCGGTGGAGATGGACCGGCTCCTGCGGCAGACGCGCGAGCTGCTGGAGAAGGACGGCTACGCCTCGTACAAGGAGGCGGGCCGGCTCTGCGAGCGCATCCTGGAGCGCGACCCCGACGCGCTCGGCGGGCACGCCTACCTCGCCTACATCGACGCGATCCGGTGGGGCGAGCACGGCGAGAGCGAGTCGCTCCGCGACGAGGCGCGCCTGCACCTCGCCGCCGTGAAGAAGCTCGGGCACGCGCACTCGCACGCCTACGCCGCCGAGGCGTACCTGCGCCACTACTCGGGCGACGGGCCGGCGGCGCTGGAGGAGCTGCGCAAGCTCATGGCCGGCCCGGAGGGAGCGAGCGCCCTCCTGCGCGGCGTGACCGGCATCCTCGAGATGCAGGCGGGCGACCTCGACGCGGCCAAGAACGACCTCACCCTGGCGCGCACCGCCGCGCCCGGCGACGTGCGCGTGACGCAGATGCTGGCCGAGCAGTACCGCCGCCGGGGCCAGGGCTTCGAGGCGCTGGCCAGCGGGCTCTACGACACCGCCCTCACGCGCCTCGCGCCCGACCACGTCCCCTCGCTCCTGGGGAAGGGGCGGCTCCTCCTCGACGCCGGCCGCGCCGACGAGGCCATGAAGCGCGTGCAGCGGGTGCTGGAGCTGGGCCCGGCGGCGTCGCCGCGCCAGGCGGCGCTCGCCACCGCGCTCAAGGGCTCCATCCTGCACGCGCAGGGCAAGGCGAGCGAGGGCGACGCCGCCGAGGCGCAGGCCCTGGCGCAGGATCCGACGAACCCCGACATCCACGACCTCGTCGGCCGCCGCAAGCTCCTGGGCGGCGACGCGGCCGGAGCGGCGGAGGCGTTCCACAAGGCGATCCAGCTCGAGCCCTCCCGGCTGGCCTTCCACGCCGATCTCGCCGCCGCGCTCATGCAGCGCCCGGGCGGCACGAAGCAGGCAGTGGCGGCCCTGGAGAAGGCGACCGAGCGCGTCGCCAACCCACGCCTCTCCAAGCTCCTCGGCGACGCCTACCGCGCCGACGGCGACCTCGATCGCGCCCGCACCGCCTACGAGAAGGCCATCGCCGGGGAGAAGCGCTTCCCCGAGGCGCGCGTCGGCCTGGCGCGCATCTGGCGGGATCGCAAGGAGTGGTCGAAGGCGCTCGAGGAGCTCGACCGCGCGGCGAAGGAGTACGGCGAGACCGGCGCGCCCGGCGCTGCCGCCGCCGCCTGGGTCGAGATCGCCGAGACCGAGGAGCAGCGCGGCGCCTCGCCGGAGGCGGTGGAGAAGGCGTACACCGCCGCCCTCAAGGTCGACCCGCAGAGCTGCCCGGCGCTGTACTGGCTCGGCCGCAGCCGATCGGAGAAGAAGAGCCGCCTCTACGACCGGCCGCTCGCGAAGCAGATGCTGTCGGACTACGTCCGGCTCTGCCCGCGCGGGCCGCACGCCGCCGAGGCGCAGCGGATCGTTGGCGCGCTGCACTGATGGGCGCTGCTCGATTGAGATGAGCGTCGCGATGGGGGGTCTCGGGGGGAGAGTTTCTCCCCCCGGACTGAGGCGCCGTCAGGCGCCGGATCTCGATCATGGCGGCGGAAGTGACGCTGGGGCTCAGGTCAACTGGGCGCCGCCATGACGGGCGTCAGCGGCCCTTCCGCGGCGCCGGCGGCGGGGCGTCGATTCCCTCCATCGGGTTCCCCTTTACCGCGCGCGGCCTGCCGGCCGCGGTGCGGGCGTCCGCGACCTTCACCGGGACGTCGGCCTCGCCGTCCTCGACCGTCACCTTCAGCGTCGTGCTGCCGGCCGCCACCGGCCAGACCTGGCCGCGCGCGTCACCGCGGCAGACGTTCTCGTCCAGGCAGCGGGTGGCGATGGTGCGCCCCTGCACCTCCTGGCCCTCGGCGTCGAGCGCGCGGACGGTGAGCGCGGTCGGCGCCGGCTCGTCGGTGACCCGGAGCGAGAGCTCGCTGGGTGAGACCTCCACCCGCGCCACGACCGTGACCGTCACCGGGACGACGGCGCTGGCGCCGCCGATGGCGCAGAGCACGTTGGCGCGGCCGTGGCCTCGCGCCGTGACGGTGGCGTCGTTGTGGCGCGCCTCCACCGCCGCGACCTTCTCGTCGGTCGACGACCAGCGGCAGGGGTCGGTGAGCGCCCGGCCGTTCCGCGCCAGGGGCGTGGCATGGACGCGCGCCTGCTGGCCGCGGCCGAAGAGCCGGACGGAGGGGGGATCGGTCTCGATCCGCGCCGGGCCGCAACCGGCGGCGGCGAGCAGCGTGGCGGCGGCGAGGAGGCGGGCGGGAGGGCTCATCCGCGCGATCGTAGCCCGGAGGCGCCGCCGGGCGCGACCGGACGGCCGGGCCCGTGCGCCCGCCTCCGCCGGACGCCGCCCGCGTTTACGCCGTGCCCGACTCGGGGCATGATCCCCCGCGCTCTTTCCCCGGCGGCGCCGGATGGGCCGGTGGCCGGGGGTCGCGCGCGGCGAGGAAAGTCATGGCCAGGGAGCGGGGGCGGGGCGTGGACGTCGTCCTCGCCGCGCTGGACGTCGTCGCGTTCGCATGGTCGCTGCCGCTGGCGTACGTCGTCCGCGACGAGCTCCTCGGCGAGCGTTTCCTCAACCGGCCCGGGCTCGACCCGTTCACCACCTACTGGCCGCTCCTCGCCATCGCGGTCGCCGCCTGGATCGCGGTGGCCGCCGCCGGCCGGCTCT
>DASTGH010000435.1:0-2219 GCA_035719345.1 Anaeromyxobacteraceae bacterium | reverse complement strand
GACGCCGAGGCCGTGCCGCTCCTCATCCAGGCGCTGGAGTCGCCCGACCCGCTGCGCGCCGCGACCGCGGACGCGCTCGCCACGCTCACCGGCAAGTCCTTCGGGCCCGACGCGCGCGCCTGGCTCGCCTGGTGGCGAGAGCAGCGCGGGCTCGGCTAGAAGGCGAGACGACCATGGACAAGCCCATCGATCCGGATCCGCGCCGGGCGCAGCTCGACCGGCTCGACGCCGAGGCGGAGCGCGGCGGGGGCGAGGCGCGGGTCGCCAAGCAGCACGAGGCAGGCAAGCTCACGGCGCGCGAGCGGCTGGAGCTGTTCCTCGATCCCGGCAGCTTCGTCGAGCTCGACAAGTTCAAGACGCACCGCTGCTCCGAGTTCGGGATGGACAGGCAGAAGATCCCGGGCGACGGCGTCGTCACCGGCTACGGGCTGGTCGAGGGGCGCCAGGTCTTCGTCTTCGCGCAGGACTTCACCGTCTTCGGCGGCTCGGTCTCCGGAGCGTACGCGGAGAAGGTCTGCAAGGTGATGGACCTGGCGATGCAGACCGGCTGCCCCATCGTCGGCCTGAACGACTCCGGCGGCGCGCGCATCCAGGAGGGCGTCGTCTCCCTGGCCGGCTACGCCGAGATCTTCCTGCGCAACACGCTCGCCTCCGGCGTCGTGCCCCAGGTGAGCGTCATCCTCGGGCCCTGCGCCGGCGGCGCGGTGTACTCGCCCGCCATCACCGACTTCATCTTCATGGTGAAGGACACGAGCTACATGTTCATCACCGGGCCGGACGTGATCCGGGCCGTCACGCACGAGGAGGTCACGAAGGAGGAGCTGGGCGGGGCGCGCGCCCACGCCCAGAAGTCGGGGGTGGCGCACTTCACGCACGACACCGAGGAGGCGTCACTCCGGGCGGTGCGCGAGCTGCTCTCCTACCTGCCCTCGAACAACGCCGACGACCCGCCGGCGCTGCCCTCCTCCGACGACCCCATGCGCCGCGAGCCGGCGCTCCGGACCGTCGTGCCCGAGGACCCCGGCAAGCCCTACGACATGAGGGACGTCATCGGGGCGGTGGTGGACGACCGCCACCTCTTCGAGGTGGCGCAGCACCACGCACCCAACGTCGTCGTAGGCTTCGCGCGGATGAACGGGCGGCCGGTGGGCGTCGTCGCGAACCAGCCGGCGTGGCTCGCCGGCGTGCTCGACATCCGCGGCTCGGTGAAGGCGGCCCGCTTCGTCCGGTTCTGCGACGCCTTCGGCATCCCGCTGCTCACCTTCGTGGACGTCCCGGGCTTCCTGCCCGGCACCGACCAGGAGTGGGGCGGCATCATCGTGCACGGCGCCAAGCTGCTCTACGCCTACGCCGAGGCGACGGTGCCCAAGGTGACCGTCATCACGCGCAAGGCGTACGGCGGCGCCTACGACGTCATGGCGTCGAAGCACATCCGCGCCGACGTGAACCTCGCCTTCCCCACGGCGGAGATCGCGGTCATGGGCTCCGAGGGGGCGGTGAACGTCGTCTTCCGCAAGGAGATCCTGGCGGCCGGCCCCGACCCGGCGGCGCAGGAGGCGGTGCGGCAGCGCCTCTCCGCCGAGTACCGGGACAAGTTCGCGAACCCGTACAAGGCGGCCGAGCTGGGGTACGTGGACGAGGTCATCCGCCCCGAGGACACGCGTCCGCGCGTCATCCGCGCGCTCGAGATGCTGCGCACGAAGCGGCAGGAGAACCCGCCGAAGAAGCACGGCAACATCCCGCTGTAGGACGGCGGATCAACGGGGGAGCGGACGATGGCGAAGCCGAAGATCGAGGAGCTGGTGAAGGGGAAGGGTTCCGAGGCGGTGCGCGGCAAGACCGTCGAGGTGCACTACACGGGATGGCTGACCGACGGGAAGCAGTTCGATTCCTCGGTCGGCGGCCAGCCCTTCTCCTTCCGGCTGGGCGCGGGCGAGGTGATCGAGGGCTGGGAGCGCGGCGTCGCCGGCATGAAGGTGGGCGGCAAGAGAAAGCTCACCCTGCCGCCCGACCTCGGCTACGGCGCCGCGGGCGCGCCGCCCGACATCCCGCCGAACGCCACGCTCGTCTTCGAGATCGAGCTCCTGGCCGTGTATTGACCGGGACGCGCCTTCCCCGGCTCAGCCCATCGGCCTCGGCGCGGGCGCGGAGCCGGCCGGCGCGATGTCGAAGCCGGTCCGCGGCGCCTGCGCCGACCCGTCGCCGGCGCGCGCCGCCCC
>DASTGH010000434.1:0-7116 GCA_035719345.1 Anaeromyxobacteraceae bacterium | reverse complement strand
CTTCCCGCACGAGCGCGCCGAGAGCGCCGTCTTCCGGTTCCCCTCCACGATGACGCGGTCGAGGATCTCGGCGAGCTCGTGCGGGAAGAGCGCCTGCCGCACCTCGCCCTGGCGGAGCGGCCCGCGGCTCACCAGGCGCTCCGCGGCCCGGCCGGCGAAATCGACGAAGTACTTCTGCAGCGGCGAGGCCGCGTCGGAGGCGATGCGGAACGAGGTCCCCGGGCCGTAGCAGAACGCGGTGCCGGGCCGGAGGCGGTAGCGCCGTCCGTCGATGTCGAGCCAGCCCTCGCCCTGCGCCACGAGCTCGATCGCGAGCCACGGAAAGGTGCTGCGCGCGAGGTCGTAGTCCGGCCGGCACGCCTCCCAGCCGGCGCAGACGACCTCCAGCGCGAGCGGCGGCCGCGCCTGCTCCGCGCAGTAGTAGCGAGCGGCCTCGACCTGCGTCGAGAAGAAGCCCGCCGGGAGCCGGCTCGCCATGGCGTGCACGATGCGCCGCGGCGTCAAGAATGTCCATGCAATTGGCAAGAAGCACCATTCTCCCCGCGCGCCGTGGGCCTATGCTGATTGCGGATCGTCCCGGTCCTGCCGCCGAGCGCCGCGCGTCCCTTCGCCGCGCGGCCCCGCGTCGTCCAGCGGAGAAGCCCCGGTCGGGTGTGCGGCGGCGCCGGCGACCATCCGGGAGGGTTCGAGATGGCGTCACTGCCTGCCTTCCAGGTCGCGCCGGACGGCGTCGACCCCCGCGCCGTCCCGCGCCGGCGGCTCAGGTCGGGCGCGGAGATGCCGGCCATCGGGCTCGGCACCTTCGGCTCCGACCACGTCAGCGGCGAGGCCGTGGCGCAGGCCGTCATGGGCGCGGCGTCCGTCGGGTACCGACACTTCGATTGCGCGTCCGTCTACGGCAACGAGCACCTCGTCGGCGCGGCGCTGGAGCGCGTCCTCGCCGGCGGCGTGCGGCGCGAGCAGCTGTGGGTCACCTCCAAGCTCTGGAACGACAGGCACGCGCCGGCCGAGGTCATCCCGGCGTTCCGCCGGTCCCTGGCCGACCTCCGGCTCGAGTGGCTCGACCTGTACCTCGTGCACTGGCCGTTCCCGAACTTCCACCCGCCGGGCTGCGACGTCTCGTCGCGCAGCCCGGATGCGCGGCCTTACATCCACGAGGCCTTCATGCGGACCTGGCGCGAGCTGGAGAAGCTCGTCGACCTCGGCCTGGTGCGGCACATCGGCACGTCCAACATGACCGTCCCCAAGCTGCGCCTCGTCCTGCGCGACGCCCGCATCCCGCCGGCCTGCAACGAGATGGAGCTGCACCCGCACTTCCAGCAGCCGGAGCTGTTCCGGTACGTGGTGGAGCAGGGGGTCGTGCCCATCGGCTATTCCCCGCTCGGCTCGCCGGCCCGCCCCGAACGCGACCGGGTCGCCGCCGACACGGTCGACCTGGAGGATCCGGCCGTGGTCCGCATCGCGCGTGCCCACGGCGTGCATCCGGCGGCGGTCTGCGTCAAATGGGCCGTGCAGCGGGGGCAAGTTCCCATCCCCTTCTCGGTGCGACGCGAGCACTATCTCGGAAACCTGCGGGCCGTGGCGGAGGATCCGCTGACCGACGTCGAGATGCGCGACCTCGCCGCCATCGACCGGAACTGCCGGCTCATCAAGGGGCAGGTCTTCCTCTGGAAGGAGGGCCAGAGCTGGACCGACCTGTGGGATCCCGGCGGCGAGGTCACGCCGCCGTGAGGTGAATGGCCCGCCGCCCTCGAACGTCCCTGTCACCCGGGAGCTCGTCCATGCAGACCGCAGCGCTTCCCAAGGAAATGACCGGCGTCGTCCTCCCCGGAAACAGCACCGTCGAGCTGAGGAAGTTCCCCGTGCCGGAGCCCGGGCCGGGCCAGGTGCTCGTGCGCATGCGGGCGAGCTCGATCTGCGGGAGCGACATCCGCGCCATCTACCGGGCGCACCTGGGGAAGGGCCCCGAGGGCTACCAGCCCGGCACCATCGCCGGCCACGAGCCGTGCGGCGAGATCGTGAAGGTGGGGCCGCGCTGCCGCGAGTTCGGCGTCGGCGACCGGGTCGTGCTGTACCACATCAGCGGCTGCGGCTCGTGCGACGACTGCAAGGCCGGCTACATGATCTCCTGCCACAACGAGGTGCGCGCCGCCTACGGCTGGCAGCGGAACGGCGGCCACGCGCCGTACCTGCTCGCGGAGGAGAACACCTGCGTGCACCTCCCCGACGAGCTCACGTTCGTCGACGGGGCGCTGGTGGCGTGCGGCTTCGGAACGGCCTGGGAGGCGCTCACCCGGATGCAGGTGAACGGGCGCGACCGGCTGCTCGTCACCGGCCTCGGGCCGGTGGGGCTCGCCGCCGCCATGCTGGGGCGCGCGCTCGGCGTGCGGCAGGTCGTCGGCGTCGACACCGCAGAGGAGCGGCGCGCGCTCGCGGTGAAGCTCGGGCTCGTCGACGACGCGCTGCCGAGCGACGCCCACGCGCTGCAGCGCATCCTCGACCTCACGGGCGGGAAGGGCTGCGAGGCGGCGGTGGACTGCTCGGGCGCCGCCCCGGCGCGCCTCCTCGCGCTCAAGGGCACCCGCCAGTGGGGCCGCTGCGCCTTCGTGGGCGAGGGGAACGACGTGCACTTCGACGTCTCGCCCGAGCTCATCCACCCGCAGCGGACGCTCTACGGGTCGTGGGTGACGAGCCTCGCGCACATGGCCGACCTCGTCGAGCGGCTGGCGCGCTGGAAGCTGCACCCGGAGGCCACCGTGACCCACCGCTTCCCGCTGGAGCGCGCGGCGGAGGCGTACCGGCTCGCCGACGAGGGGCGCTCGGGCAAGGTGGTCGTCACCTTCGACGGAGCGTGACGTGGGGCCGGAGGCGCGGATGGGCGACGTGCTGGTGGAGATGACCGGGATCGAGAAGTCGTTCCCGGGCGTCCGTGCGCTGGAGGGCGCGCGCTTCGAGCTGCGGCGCGGCGAGGTGCACGCGCTCGTCGGCGAGAACGGGGCCGGCAAGTCCACGCTCATGAAGGTGCTGGCCGGCGTCTACGCCAAGGACGCGGGGGGGATCCGGTACAAGGGCGCGCCGGTCGAGATCCCGAGCCCGCGGGCGGCGCGCGACCTGGGGGTGAGCCTCATCCACCAGGAGCTGAACCTCATGCCCCACCTCACGGTGGCGCAGAACATCTTCGTGGGCCGGGAGCCGCGGCGGAAGGTGCGCTTCCTCACCGACGAGAAGGCGATCAACGCGCAGGCGGCGGTGCTGCTGGAGCGGCTCAACCTGCACGTCGACCCCAGGACGCGGGTCTCCGACCTCACGGTCGCGAAGCAGCAGATGGTGGAGATCGCGAAGGCGCTCTCCTTCCGGTCGGAGGTCCTCATCATGGACGAGCCGACCGCCGCGCTCACCGAGACGGAGATCGAGGACCTCTTCCGCATCATCCGCCAGCTCCGGGCCGAGGGCGTGGGGGTCGTCCACATCTCGCACCGGCTGGAGGAGCTGAAGCAGATCTCCGACCGCATCACCGTGATGCGCGACGGGAAGTACGTGGACACGGTCATCACCCGCGACGCCTCCATCGAGCAGATCATCCGCATGATGGTCGGCCGGACCATCTACGAGGGCGCGCCGGAGGTGCCCGGGCTCGAGGACCGTGACGTGGTGCTGGAGGCGCGCCACCTCTGCCGCGGCAAGAACGTGCGCGACGTGAGCTTCACGCTGCGCAAGGGCGAGATCCTGGGATTCGCCGGGCTGGTCGGCGCCGGGCGGACCGAGGTGGCGCGCGCCATCTTCGGCGCCGACCCCATCGACAGCGGCGAGATCCTGGTGCACGGGAAGCCGGTGCGCATCCGCACGCCGGGCGACGCGGTCCGGCACGGGATCGCGTACCTGTCAGAGGACCGCAAGCGCTACGGGCTGGCGCTCGGGATGGACGTGGAGACGAACGTCGTCCTGGCCACGCTGCGCCGCTTCCTGCGGCCGCTCGGATGGGTGAACACCCGCGCCACCCGCCAGACGGCGCACCACTACGTCGACGCGCTCCGCATCCGCACGCCGTCCCTGCAGCAGCGCACCAAGAACCTCTCCGGCGGGAACCAGCAGAAGGTGGTCATCGGCAAGTGGCTCACCGCCGACACCGAGGTGCTCATCTTCGACGAGCCGACGCGCGGCATCGACGTGGGCGCCAAGAGCGAGATCTACAAGCTGCTCTCGGATCTGGCGAAGCGCGGAAAAGCGATCATCATGATCTCCTCGGAGCTGCCGGAGATCCTGCGCATGAGCCACCGCATCATCGTCATGTGCGAGGGGCGGATCACGGGCGAGCTGCGGAGCGGGGCGGGGCAGGAGGAGATCATGACCCACGCGACGCAGCGCCGGGAGCCGCTGGCGGCCGGGCCCGCGCCGACCGCGGGGAGGCCGGTATGAGCGACGAGATCGCTCAGGTGGAGAAGCCGGACCGCCCCGCGTCCGCCGCGGCGCCCCGGCGGAGCCTGCTCCGCTCCAGCGCCATGCAGACGGTGCTCGCCTTCGGCGCGCTCATCGTCCTGCTCGTCGTCTTCTCGATCGCGTCCCCGAACTTCTTCCAGTTCGACAACATCATCGGCATCCTGCTCGCGACCGCGGTGAACGGGGTGCTGGCGCTGGGCGTCACCTTCGTCATCATCACCGCCGGCATCGACCTGTCGATCGGCACGGTCATGACGCTGTCGGCCGTGATGACCGGCGTCTTCATCACCAACTGGCACTGGCCGGTGCCGGTCGGGGTGGTGGGCGGGATCCTCACCGGCACCGTCGCCGGCGTGGTGAACGGGCTCGTCATCGCCAAGCTGAAGGTGCCGCCCTTCATCGCCACCCTGGGCATGCTGAACGTGGCGAGGGGGCTCGCGCTCGTCACCTCGCACCTGCGGCCCATCTACTTCAGCGACACGCCGTCCTTCAACAACCTGGCCATGGGCTCGGTGGTCGGCTCGCTCACCGGCGTCGAGGTCCCGAACCTGGTGCTGGTCATGTTCGCGGCGGCGATCGTCGCCAGCCTCGTGCTCACCAAGACCATCCTCGGCCGTTACACGTTCGCGCTCGGCAGCAACGAGGAGGCGGCGCGCCTCTCCGGCGTGCAGGTGGACCGCTGGAAGATCGCCATCTACGCGCTCTGCGGCCTCTTCAGCGGGCTCGCCGGCGTGCTCATCGCCGCGCGCCTCAACTCGGCGCAGCCGTCGCTGGGCATGGGCTACGAGCTCGACGCCATCGCCGCCGCGGTCATCGGCGGCACCTCGCTCTCGGGCGGCGAGGGCACCATCCTCGGCACCGTCATCGGCGCCTTCATCATCAGCACGCTCACGAACGGCCTGCGCATCCTGTCGGTGCCGCAGGAGTGGCAGACGGTGGTCACCGGGGCCATCGTCGTGCTCGCCGTCTACCTCGACATCATCCGCCGGCGGCGGCAGGGGTAGCGCCGCGGCGTCCCGTCGAACGAAGGAGGAGTCGCCTCGAGAGGAGCAGGAGCCAGCAGCCGCGCGGCGCACCCGCGCTCCGCGCATCGTGAAAGGAACGACAGCATGCAGAAGAGGAACGTCGTATCGGCCGCGTACCGGATCGCGCTCTGTGTCGCCCTTCTGGGCCTCGCGGCGCCGGCCCGCGCCGAGACCTACATCCCGGTGATCTCGAAGGGCTTCCAGCACCAGTTCTGGCAGGCGGTGCGGATGGGCGCCGAGAAGGCGGCCAAGGACTTCAACGTCCGCATCACCTTCGAGGGCCCGGAGAACGAGTCGCAGGTGGACAAGCAGATGGAGATGCTGCAGGCGGCGCTCGCCAAGAAGCCGTCCGCCATCTGCTTCGCCGCGCTCGACTCCAAGGCCGCCATCCCGCTCCTCAAGAAGGCGCAGGAGCAGAAGATCCCGGTGGTCGGCTTCGACTCCGGCGTCGACAGCGACATCCCGGTCGCCACCGCCGCCACCGACAACGTCGCCGCCGCCGCGTTCGCGGCGGACAAGCTGGCGAAGCTCATCGGCGACAAGGGCGAGGTCGCCGCCATCGTCCACGACCAGACGAGCCGCACCGGGATCGACCGCGGCGAGGGCTTCGTGAACGAGATGAAGAAGAAGCACCCGAACATCAAGGTGGTCGACGTCCAGTACGGCGGCGGCGATCAGCTGAAGTCCACCGACCTGGCGAAGGCCATCATCCAGGCGCACCCGAACCTCAAGGGCTTCTTCGGCGCGAACGAGGGCTCGATGATCGGCGTGCTGAATGCGGTGAAGGAGCTGCACAAGGAGGGCAAGATCGTCACCGTCGGCTACGACGCCGGGAAGCAGCTGAAGGACGCGATCCGCAGCGGCGTCGCGGCCGGCGCCGTGTCGCAGGATCCGGTCGGCATCGGCTACAAGTGCGTCGAGGCGGCGGTGAAGACGCTCAAGGGCGAGAAGGTCCCGAAGACGATCGACACCGGCTTCAAGTGGTACGACAAGTCGAACATCGACTCGGCAGAGATGAAGCCGCTGCTGTACGACTAAGAGTAAATGGGCCCTCTCCCCGACCCTCCCCCGCTGTCGCGGGGGAGGGGGATCAGCCGCCGACCTCCGAGCACACCGGCGCCGTTGCGGCACGTAACGGGAGTGCGGGCGTAGCGGGACGGGGACGAGATGGCGGTGGCGGGCCTCGGTCCCCCTCCCCCGGCCCGCGCCGGGGGAGGGAAGGGGAGAGGGCAGGGTTCCTGCGGCTCCCGCCCACCCGTCATCCGTACCCCTTCCCGTCTGCCGCCGGCTTCGCCGCCCCCTCGATCCGCCGGTCCGGGATCCCCAGCCGGCGCTTGATCTTCATGAGCTCCCCCACCGCGTCGTTCGTGAAGCGCGTCGCGCCTCCGAGCTGCTTCGCGACGAGCACGGTCCGGCAGTAGCTCTCCAGGATCTCCATCTTGAAGTAGGCGTCCTGCACGTCGAACCCCCACGCCACCGCGCCGTGGTTCCCCATGAGGACGGTGTTGTGCCGGTCGCAGAGCCTGTCCACCCAAAAGAGACTCGTTGTTTTGCGAGATGCAGGATTGCATCCGATTGATCTTGCCGCTGCAGCGCTCCTTCCGATGCCCGGACCAGCACCCGAATTTCCCAATTCAAGTCCCCATAGAAGAAG
>DASTGH010000433.1:0-10305 GCA_035719345.1 Anaeromyxobacteraceae bacterium | reverse complement strand
GGCAGCCGCGCCGCCGAGACGGGCGCCGGGCCATAGAGTCGCGGGTCGAGGAGGTGGAGCGCGAGCCCGTGCTCGACGGTCGGGACCGGCACGGCACGCAGCGTGAACGGCGCCCCTCCCTGCAGCCGTCCCGAGAGCTCGACGAACCCGGTCCGCAGCGCGAGCGCGAGCGAGGCGAGGCCGGCGGCCGGGAGGTCGAGCCGGGCCGCGAGCCGCTCCAGCGCCCCGGCGCCGGCGGTCACCTCGAGGCGGTCGAGCACGCCCAGGCGATCGCGGAACTGGGCGGGACCCGCCGCGACGTCGAAGGGGAAGCGGACGCCCGGCACCTCCAGGGCGAGGCTCTCGACGACGACGCCGGGGCCGAGGGGCTGGCGGGCGAGCGCGACGTAGGCGCCGCCGCGCTCCAGCACGAGCTCCAGCCCGGCGCCGCGCGCCGGGCCGCCCGGACCCCCGCTCTCCACCTCGCCCATGGGCGCCGGATCCTAGCACCGGAAGGCGTTTGCGCCCGATCCAGCGCCCGCGAGGGGGAAAGGCCACCGTGCGCCGCGGGCCACCGCCCTCACCCGATCCCTCTCCCGCGGGGTTCAGCCGGCGAATGCCGGCTGCACCGAGGCGGAAGAGGGCTTTGGGCGCGCATGCGCCCGGAGCCCGGGAGAGGGGGTCTCCAGCCGTCGTCGCGGAGGTCGCGGAGCGGGCGGACGCGCCGCCGGCCGTGTCGCCGAGGACCGGCCTGGCCTACTGCGCCTTCGGCTGCTGCGGCTGCTGCTGCGTCTGCTGCGCCACCTCGGCCGGGCCGCGGCGGTAGACGAAGATGGTGCGCCGCGCCTGGTACTCCTCGTCCTCGCGGGCGTAGACGGTGACCACGTTGTTGCCTGGCTTGAGCGGCACGTCGGCGGCGAACTCCATCTTGCTGGCGGCGTTCTCGGCCGGCACCACCTTGAAGAACACCTTCTGGTCGTTGGCGAAGATGAAGACGTCCCGCAGCCGCGTGCGCGCGCCGGCCACGCCGGCGGCGACCGAGGCGGAGCCCTCGATGCGGAGCTTCTCCGTGGTCACGACGGGCGCGCCCTTGGCCGGGTCGGGCGCGAGCGCGATGCGCGGTGGCTCGCGCTGCCACACCTCGACCGCGCCGCTGGCGAGCCCGGGCTTCGGCGCCGGGGCGGTCTCCACCTCGGACGCCAGCGCCCAGCCGGTCCGGCCCTTCGCCCATTCCACCTTCCACAGGTCTCCGGCGCGCGCCGACGCCGGCAGGACGGTGCCCTTCTTGGCCACCGCCACCGGCGGCGCTTCGGCCGACGCGCCGGCGTGCAGGACGGCCTGCGCCACGGTCACCCGGACCGCGCCGCTGGCGGGGGCGGGCGCCTTGCCCTCGGGGGCGACCGGCAGCTCCAGCCGCTCCGAGACGAACTCGTCGAGCTTCTCGTCCACCACCATGACGCGGAGCGGGACCTGGTCGGGCTTGAGCCCCTTCTTCACCTCGAGCTGCAGGAGCGCCGTCTTCGACTCGCCCGGCTTGATGGCCCCGACGACGACGCGGCCCTTCTTGATGAAGACCTTCTCGTCGGCGAGGTTCTTCAGCGAGACGTAGGTCTTGTCGCCCGAGGCGCCGGTGCCGGCGTTCTTCACGTCGACGCGCAGCGTGAACTCCTCGCCGCGCTGCACGAGCCCGTCGCCGTCGCCGCCCGGGGCGGCGTCGTCCACCTGCGCGGAGAAGGCGAACTGCGGCTTCGGCACCTCGACCACGTCGAGCGCGGTGCTGGCGTCGGAGGGCGCGCGCCCGTCTTCCTCCTCGAAGTGGAGCCGCACGTCCTCGTGCCGGCTGTCCATGCCCTTCGGCAGCTTCACCGGGACCGTCCAGGTGCGCTTCTCGCCCGGCTTCACCAGGCCGAACACGAACTCGCGCCGATCGAAGAGCGGGGCCTTGTCGACCAGGGTCCAGGCGCGCAGCCGGCGGAGCGCGCCGTCGCCGCGGTTCTCGACGGTCACGGTCCACGGGATGGTCTCGCCCGCGGTGGCCGGCTTGCCCGGCGCCGGCGAGACGGAGACGAACGGGCGGGGCGTCCCCTGCGACGGCCCGGCCGTCCAGTCGACGCCGAGCGCGCCGAGGCGCGCCTCGAGCCGCTTCTCCTCCTCCGCCTTGCGCTCCCCCACGAAGCCCTTGGCCGACTCGAGCAGCCGGGTGCGATCGGGGAACGGGGCGCGGACGAGGAGGTCGCGCGCGAAGCGCATCTGGTAGTCCTCGACCACCTCGTCGGGATTCGCGTCGAGGTCCTCGTCCTCCTGCTGCTCGGGCGTGAGGTCGTCGGCGCCCGCCTCGGCGTGGGCGCGCGCGGCGGCCTCGCGCTTGGCGTCGGCCTTCATCGCCTTGGCGACGTGGTCCTCCTTCTCGTCGAGCAGGTAGCGCAGCTCGAGGGCCGCCTTCTCGGTGCGGTCGCGCCGCTCCTGGGCGCGCTTCTCCAGCTCCGCCTGCGAGAGCTGGGCGTCGGCCGGGTTCGTGAAGTGCTTCTCCAGGTCCACCTCGCCCATCATCCGCGGCGGCGCGAAGTAGTTCACCGCGTCCTTGAGCGCGCGGCCCGGCAGGAGCAGCACGTCGGGCGTGACGCCCACCTCCTGGATGGAGACGTCGCCCGGCGTGAGGTACTGCGCCACCGTCAGCTTGATGGCGGCCTGGTCGGACGGCTTCACCGGGTCGGCGAAGTCGTTCAGGACCTGCACCGAGCCCTTGCCGAACGTCTGGCGGCCGATGACGAGCGCGCGGTTGTTGTTCTTGAGCGCGCCGGCGACGATCTCGCTGGCCGACGCGGAGCTGTTGTTGACGATGACCACGAGCGGCAGGGCGGTCTGGTCGTCGCGGTCGGCGCGCGCCTCCTTCACCTCGTGCAGCTTCATGCCGTCGCCGACGGTCTTCACGATCACGCCCTCGGAGAGGAAGAGATCGGAGACGCTGATCGCCTGCTCCAGCAGGCCGCCCGGGTTGCCGCGCAGGTCGAGGACGAGCCCCTTGAGCTGGCCGCCGTTCTGCGTCCGCTGCTGCGCGATGGCGGCCTGCAGGTCGCGGGTGGTGTTGGCCGAGAACTGGGACAGCTTGACGTAGCCGACGCCGCCGGCGAGGAGCTTCGCCTGGGGCACCGTCTCGACGCTGATCACCTCGCGCGCCAGGTCGAAGCGCTTCGCGTCGGGCCAGCCGGTGCGGTTGACGGTGATGGCGACGCGCGTGGCGGGCCGGCCGCGCAGCCGGTCGACGGCGTCCTGCAGGTCCATGTTGATGGTGGACTGCTCGCCGATCTTGGTGATGACGTCCTTGGCGCGGATGCCGGCCTTCTGCGCGGGCGTGCCCTTCAGCACCCGCACCACGGTGAGGTTCCCGTCGCGCATGGCGATGACGAAGCCGAGCCCGCCGAACTCGCCCTTCGTCTGCAGCCGCATCTCCTTGTACATCTTGGGATCGAGCAGGATGGAGTGCGGGTCGAGGGTGGAGAGCATGCCGTTCGTGGCGGCGTACTCGATCTCGCGCAGCCCCTTGTGCGCGACGAGGTGCTGCTGGATGAACGAGACCACCTCGCCCATGACCACGCGCACCTTGTAGATGCTGTCGACGGTGGAGACGTCGATGGGGCGCGACGCCGTGCCGACGGTCAGGGTGAGCTTGCCCGTCCTCGGGTCGCCCTCGACCATGACCTCGGCCACCGTCTTCTCGATCATGTCGAGCGCCGCGACCACCATCGCCTTCGGGTCGATGCGCTTGGGCTCCACGTAGTTCTCGGACACGTAGTGAATGGCGGTCGAGAAGATGGGGAGCTGGTCGAGCGGGTAGTCGGCATCTTCCCCCGCGCGCTCGCTGGCGGCGGCCCGGGCGACCGACAGCACCCGCGGCTCGGCGTCGGCCTTGGAGAAGAGGGCGTAGGTGACGACGGACGCGGACGCGACCGTGAGCGCCACCGACGCCAGGAGGCGAGCGGAACGGTTCATGAAGGGACGCCTGGGCGAGGTATTCAAAGGAAGGGCCTGCCGAAGATCGAGGATAGGGTCCAGGGGGAGGCGGCGCAAGGAGAAGGGGCGTCCGGGCGCAGCCGCACCGCACCCGGAAAACCGTGGACGGGCGCACGGTTCCAACAGCCGACCGCGTCCTCTTGTTCCCGGGTCCGCGCGGTGTCGGAGGGGCGAGCGAGACTGGGTCCCGCGATGCTCGTCCTGGCGCGGCGCCACCCCGCGGCCGCGGCGCTCGCCGCGTACCTCGCCCTGGCGGCCGCCGCCACGTGGCCGCTCCTCGCCCGCTTCGGGACGCACGTGGGCGGCGATCACGGCGATCACTGGCAGACGCTCTGGGGATTCTGGTGGTGGCACGACGCGCTCTCGCGCGGGGTGTCGCCCTTCGCCTGCGACGTGCTCCGCTGGCCGTGGGGCGTGCCCATGTGGTTCCAGACCTGGAACCTGCCCGCCCTGCTCGCGACCCAGCCCTTCTGGCCGCTCGCGCCGGGCGTCCCGGAGGTGGCGCTCTTCAACGCCACGCTCTTCGCGAGCTATCCCCTCGCCGGGCTGACGCTGTTCCTCCTCGCCCGGGAGCAGTGGGGCGGGGCGCTGGCTCCGTTCCTGGCGGGCGCGATCTACACGGTGAGCGCGTACCACTTCGGCCACGCGCTCGGCCATGCGCACGTCGCCGCCATCGAGTGGGCGCCGCTCTACTTCCTCGGGCTCGTGCGCACCGCGCGCCGGCGCGGCGCGGGCGGCCCGCTGCTCGCGGCGGCCGGGCTCTCCCTGGCGGCGACGGCGTCGGTGTACCACCTCGCCTTCTGCCTCGTGGGCACGGCCGTCCTGCTCGCGGCGTGGCTGCGCACCGATGCGCCGGCGCTCACCTCGGCCGCGTTCCTGCGCCGCATGGCGCTGCTCGCCGGCGCGTTCCTCGCCGCCACCGGCTGGCTGTGGTGGGGCATGCTGCGCGCCGCTCGCGCCGAGCCGTACGCCGGCGCGCACGACCCGGTCCGCTACTCCGCGGATCTCGTCTCGTTCGTCGTGCCCAACGCGGCGAGCGCGTGGCGAGGCCTGTCGGAGGGCGCCTGGCGTCGCTTCACCGGGAACGACGCGGAGTCGGCCGGGTACCTGGGGTGGGTGGCGCTGGCGCTGGCGGCGTGGGCGGCGGCGCGCGCGCGCGCCTCCCGGCCGTGGCTGCTCGTGGCCGCGGCCGGCGTCGTCCTCGCGCTCGGGCCGTACCTGCACGTGCTCGGGGCCGTGTACCGCGGCGTCCTCCTGCCGTACGGCTGGCTCGAGCGGATCGTCCCGGGCCTGGCCTTCAGCGGCGTGCCGACGCGGTACTCGTGGCTCGCGACGTTCGGCGTCGCGGTCGCGGCCGGCGGAGCGCTGTCCGAGCTGTGCCGCCGCGGGCGCCGCGGCGCATGGCTCGCGTGCGCGCTCGCCGCCCTGGCGGTGGCGGAGAGCTGGCCGCACCCGTTCACGACGTCGACGTACCCCGCGCCTCGCTTCCTCCGCGACCTGGCGCGCGACCCCGAGCGGTGGGCCGTCCTCGACGCGAGCGATCCGGGGCGGCAGCTCTGGCACCAGGTGCTGCACCGGCACCCGCAGGTGGGCGGGTACGTGACGCGCGCGCCCGAGCGGCTGGAGCGGCTGCTCACGGAGACGCCGGCGCTGCGGCCGTTCTTCGGCGACGGGCGCGCGACCGCGGGGCGGGACGACTCGATCCGCGCGCTGCAGGCGTGGCACGTGCGCTTCGTGATCGTGGACCGTGCGCGCCTCGCGGCGGTGCGCGCGCTGGCGCTCCCGCTGGCGTGGCAGGGCGACGGGATCTCCGTGTTCGAGGTGCCGCCGCGGACCGGTTGATCGCGGTGGCCGCCGCCTCCGGAGGGAAGTCCCCCTTCCCCCGCCGCCACGGGGGAAAGGGCCGGGACGCGCCCCTACCAGGCGGCGTCACCCGGAACGGAAGGCTCCGGCCCCGCCCCCCTCGGCTCGCTCGGTGGGGGCGACGAGCGAGCGAGGGGGGACGGGACGCGGAGGGACGCTCACCGACGATCGATGGCGTCCGTCGATTCCCGGAGGTGCCCGCGATGCCTTTCGCCACCCTCCTCCACGGCGATGGGCCCGGGGGCGCTTCCGGGAACGAAGGCCCGGGCCGCACCCCGGGCGTAGACGAGCTCTCCGCCGGCCTCGCCGGCGTACAGCGCCAGCCCCGCCGTGGTGGCGGAGGCGAGGGTGGCGGCGACCATGAAGGCGAGGGGCGCGGCGGGGAAGGCCGACGCCGCGGCGGCGACGGCGACCGTCGCGCCGGCCGCCCAGAGGAAGGCCTCGGCGCGCTCCTCGTGCACGTGCACCGGCCCGCGCCCGACCACGCGCTCGACCGCGTGATGCTCGTGATCGCCCGCCTGGGCGGCGGCGAGCCCGCCGAGGAACACCACCGCCTGGAGCGCGACGACGAGCCACCACGTCCTGCGTGGCAACGCGGCGCGTCGGATCGCCGCGAGCACGACGGCCGCGGCGAGCGGCGCCACGAGCGCCGCACCGATCGGGATGTGTACCAGGGCAGGGTGCAGGGGTAGGCTCGACAACGGCGGCTCCGGGGCAGCTCAGGCGTTCTCGCGACGCGCTGGAGACTGCCCCGCCGCCAGGGCGCCCGCCATGGAGCAGATGACGTACGAGAAAAAGGCGAGCGAAGTCGCGGACCCGGGTGCGGCGCACCCGGCGCCTGGCGTACGGAGCTCCCCGAGGCTGGCGGCGTGGGGACCGGCCGCGATCTTCGCGGTCGTCGCCGCCTTCCTCGCCGGCGACATCGCCACGGACGTGGCGGACGGCGCGAGCTCCCTGCACCTCGCGACCGAGGGCGTCGTCATGACGTTCGCGCTGGCGGGGGCCGTCATCATGTGGCGGCAGCTCCGGACGGCGAAGCTCCGGGCACGCGACCTCCAGCGCGACCTCGACGGCACACGCGCGGACCTCGCGCGCTGGCGGTCCGAGGCGCAGGACGCCCTGCGCGGGCTGGGTGCCGCCATCGACGCGCAGTTCGGGCGGTGGGGGCTCACGCCCGCCGAGCGCGACGTGGCGCTCCTGCTCCTGAAGGGCTTCTCGCTGAAGGAGATCGCGGAGCTGCGCGCCACCGGCGAGCGGACGGCCCGCCAGCAGTCGCTCGCCGTCTACCGCAAGGCCGGCCTCGCCGGGCGCGCCGAGCTCGCCGCGTTCTTCCTCGAGGACCTCTTGCTCCCCGCCGACCGGCCGGATCGCGTTCCCGCCGCACGCCGCGGCTGATGCGCCTTCGCGCGGCGCCCCGCCGCGTGCGCACCGCGCCGCGGCAGGATACATCCGGGCCATGTCGCTCGATCCCGTGACCAGGGAGAGCCCCGCCGTGCGCGGAATGGGCGACCTCGTCGCCTGGTTCCGGGCGCGCGAGCGAGCGCCCTCGGAGTGGAAGGTCGGGCTCGAGCACGAGAAGGTGCCGCTCCGCGCGGGCACGCTCGAACCCGTCCCCTACGACGGCCCGGGCGGCATCGCCGCCGCGCTGCGCGCCTTCGGCCGCTTCGGGTACGCGCCCTTCGAGGAGGACGGCCGGGTCATCGCCGCGCAGAAGAAGGGGCTCACCGTCTCCATCGAGCCGGGCGGCCAGATCGAGCTCTCCGGCCGGCCGTTCGCCGACGTGCACGTCGTCGCCGCCGAGCTCGACCGGCACCTCGAGAAGTGCCGCGCCATCGCGGAGGAGATCGGGATCGAGATGCTCGCGGTCGGGTACCGCCCGTGGGGCACCCCGGCGAGCGCCGCCTGGATGCCGAAGGCGCGCTACCTCGTCATGCGGCCGTTCCTCGCCGCGCGCGGCCGGCGCGCCGAGGACATGATGTCGATGACGGCCTCGACGCAGGTCTCCTTCGACTTCGGATCCGAGCCGGACCTCGCCTCGAAGCTGCGCACCTCCCTGGCGGTGCAGCCGGCGGTCGCGGCGCTCTACGCGAACGCGCCGGTGGTCGAGGGCCGCCCCTGCGGCTGGAAGAGCTTCCGCGCGGCGGTGTGGGAGGACGTCGATCCCGCGCGACAGGGCCTGCTCGCGTTCGCCTTCGAGGACGGCTTCGAGGCCGAGCCGTATCGCCGGTACGCGTCGTGGGCGCTCGACGTCCCCATGGTGTTCCTGCGCCGCGGCGGCCGCTACCTCGAGACCGGTGGCGCGACGTTCCGCCGGTTCCTGTCCGACGGCCTCCACGGCGAGCGGCCGACGCTCGCCGACTGGGAGGACCACCTCTCCACCCTCTTCCCGGACGTGCGGGTGAAGGGCGTCGTGGAGGTGCGGGCCGCCGACGCCTGCGACGCCGCCATGACGAAGGCGCTCGCCGCCCTGTGGAAGGGCATCCTGTACGAGGCGGACGCGCGCGCCGAGGCGTGGCGGCTCGTCGCCGGCCTCTCCCTGGGCCAGCGCCACGACCTCGGCGTGGCGGCCGGCCGCGAGGGCCTCGCCGCGCGCCTCCCCGACGGCCGCGCGCTGCGCGAGGTGGCCGTCGAGCTCGTCGAGATCGCGGCGCGCGGCCTCTGCCGGCAGCGCTGCTGCGGCGAGAAGGGCCAGGACGAGCGGGTCTGGCTCGAGCCGCTGCGGGAGCGGGCCGCCTCCGGGCGCTCGCCGGCGGACGAGGCGCTCGAGGCCTTCGAGCGGGGCGGCCCGCGCGCGATGGCGGCCCGGCTGCGGGTCGCCTGAGCGCGGGCGCGTCGTTCACCGATCGTGGCAGGAGCGGCACATCCCGCTCTGGCTCATGCTCATGGCGAGGTGGTGGCGCTCCGGCGAGGCGCCGTCGTGGCACGTGACGCAGGTGACCTGCCCCTCCGGCATGACCAGGCGGCGCGACACCTGGTAGCGGGGGCGCAGCTTGCGACGGAGCGAGGCGACCTCGTAGGAGACGTCCACCGGGTGCACGCCCGGGCCGGCCGCCGTGCCCGCGCGCGGCCCGAGGTGCGTCGCCCCGAAGGTGCCGTCGTGGCACGAGAGGCAGGCGCGCGCGGTGGTGGTCTCGCGATCGACGCTCGGCAGGATGCAGGCGGTCCCGGCGAAGCCGTCGTGCGACAGCGTGGCGCGGGCGGGGCCGGAGGAGAGGAGGGCGGCGGCGGCGGCGAGGGTCGCGATCGTGCGCTTCATGCCGGGGCGCCACAGCGAGGGGCGCGCCAGCCCCGCCGCGCGCGCAACCCGGCGGGATCCGGGGCCGCCAGGAACCTCCGGACGCAGGATGGGGTAGGTCGCGGCGGACCGCGGCCCGGGGCCTCACGCCGGGTCCGGTGGGCAGAATCGGCCGCGGTTCCGATCCCTTGGCGCGCGGGGGTCCGCCCCGACCGATGGCGCGGCAGGGGACCTGCCGTGAACGTGGCGCAACCCCGCGGGACCCAGGGTGTTCTCGGATCCCGCGGCAGCCGATCCCGTCCCGCGCGCGCGGGGCGCGCGGGCACCTTCGCTCAGTGCCCGTGATCGAGGAAGCGGAGGGCCCACATCGTCGCCACGCCCACGAGCAGCGCGCCGGAGAGGCGGAGGCGCGGCACGCCGCGCCGGTGCAGGTCGGGGAGGATGTCGGAGAGCGCGAGGTGCAGGAACGTGCCGGCGCTCGCCGCCAGCGCCAGGGGGGTGAACGTCTGCGCGTGCAGCACCTCGCGCACGCCCAGGTAGAGCGCGGCGCCGAGCGGGACCATCAGCGCGAAGGCGCCGTTCATGGCGATCGCCTGTCGCCGCGACCACCCCTCGGCCCGCAGGATGGCCGAGAGCGAGAACGACGACGGGATCTTGTGCGCGAGGATGGCGACGAAGACGAGGAAGCCGAGGCTGGAGTCGCCCGAGGCGGCGCCCAGCGCGAAGCCGTCCACGACCGTGTGCAGCGAGAGCCCCACGAACGCGGCCAGCCCCAGCGTGTGCACGTCGCAGCCGGTGGCGGCGCCGTGGACGTGCCCGGGCGCGCCGTGCGGCGCGGCCAGCGCGTTGCCCGGACCGGGCTCGGCGCACACGTGCACGAGCACGAAGCGCTCGAGGAGATAGAGGAAGAGGAAGCCGACGAGCACGAAGGGGATGGCGGCGATGCCCGCGTCGCGCGCCGCCTCCGGCAGCATGTGGAAGAAGGCGGCGCCCAGCATCACGCCCGCGGAGAAGGAGAGGAGGATGTCGTTCCGCCGCGCGCGGCCGAAGAGCGGCAGGGCTCCACCCACCAGCGCGCCGACGAGGATGGCGCCGGCGTAGGCCGCGAGCGTGCCCACCTGGCCGGTCATCGGCGCGGCCCTGCCGCCGGCGGCACCGGCTCTCGGCTCGCCACGCCCAGCGCGCGCATGCGGCGGGCGAGCGTCCCGCGGTCGATC
>DASTGH010000432.1:0-16878 GCA_035719345.1 Anaeromyxobacteraceae bacterium | reverse complement strand
CCCGGCGGGCCGCGGCGAGCAGCGCGGCCGCGTGATCGAGGGCGCTCGGCCCGAGCGTCGCGCCCGCCAGCATGCGGGCGACCTCGGCGCGGCGCGCCTCGGCCGTCTCCAGCGCCGAGACCGCGACCGCGGTGCGCCCGTTGCCGACGCGCTTCTCGACGAACACGTGGCGGTCCGCGAACGCCGCCACCTGCGGCAGGTGCGTGACGCAGATGACCTGCCGCTCACGCCCCACCTCCGAGAGGAGCCGCCCCACCGCCTCGGCCACCCCGCCGCCGATGCCGGCGTCCACCTCGTCGAAGACGTAGGTCTCGACCGGGTCGACGCGCGCCAGCGCCCGCTTCATCGCCAGCAGCACGCGCGACAGCTCGCCGCCGGAGGCGGTCCGGGCCAGCGGCCGCATCGCCTCCCCCGGGTTCGGCGCGACGAGGATGCGCGCGCGCTCGCCGCCGTCCGGGCCGAGCACGCGGCCGCCGTGCTCGAGCCCCGCCCCCGGCGGCGCGAACTCCACCTCCACCCGGCAGCGGCCCATGGCCAGCGCGGCGAGCTCGCGGCGCACCTCGCGCGCGAAGGTCCGCGCTGCCTCGGCGCGCGCCGCGGAGAGCTCGGCCGCGAGCGCGCCAGCGCGGCTCCCGGCCTCCGCCGCCGCCGCCTCCAGGAGCGCCAGGCGATCCCCGCACTCCTCCGCCCCCCGGAGCTCGGCGCGCATCGCCTCGGCGCGGCCGAGGGCCGCCTGGAGCGTGCCGCCGTGCTTGCGCGCCACGGCGCGCAAGGCGTCGAGCCGCTCCGTGACCTGCACCAGCCGGTCGGGATCGCCTCCCGCCGCCTCGGCGTACCGCGCGAGCGCCCTCCCCGCCTCCTCGGCCTCGGCCAGCGCCGATCGCAAGAGCGCTGCCGGACCGCCGAGGCGCGCGTCGAGCGCCGCGGCCTCTCCGAGCGCCCGCAGCGCGCGCCCGAGCCGCTCGGCGGCGCTGCCCTCTCCGGAGTAGACGAGCGCATCCGCCGCGCGCGCGGCGCCGGCGAGCCGCTCCGCGGCCGCCAGCAGCTGGCGCTCGTGCTCCAGCGTCTCGTCCTCGCCCGGCCGCGCGCCGAGCGCCTCGAGCTCGCGCAGCTGGAAGGCGAGCCAGTCGGCGCGGCGCTCCCGCTCGTCGCGCGCGGCGAGGAGCGCGGCGCGGTCGCGCACCGCCGTCGAGAGCGCCCGGTGGGCCTCGCGGTATCGCGCGAGCAGCGCGCCCTCCCCTCGATCCACCCCGGCGAACGCGTCGAGGAGCGCCGCGTGCGTCGCCTCGTCGAGGAGCGCGACGTGCTCGTGCTGCCCCGTGAGATCCACCGCGCCGCGCATCACCTCCTGCAGCATGCCGACGGTGCAGAGCGCGCCGTTCACGAACGCGCGCCCGCGCCCCCCACGGGAGGCCGTCCGGCGGACGAGGAGGTCGCCCCCCGCCTCGCCGCACCCGACCAGGCCCGCGGCGGCGAGCCGGCCCCACACCGGGTGCGCGGCCGGCAGCTCGAACAGCGCCTCGACCGCGACCTCGTCCACGCCCTCGCGGAGCGCCCCGGCGGCCATGCGCCCGCCCAGCACGAGCTGGAGCGCGTCGAGCAGCACGGACTTCCCGGCGCCCGTCTCGCCGGTGAGGACGTTGAGGCCGGGGCCGAGCGGGAGCTCGACCTCGTCCACGATCGCGAAGCCCGAGATGCGGAGCGTGTGGAGCATGGGGCGAGTATGAGCGCGGGGTCCGACACTGCGCAAATTTTCAGTATCGGCCGGCGCCGCGCTCCGTCCCAGGGCACGGGCGCGCCCCTGCCCCGGAGCACCCCGATGGAAGCTGCCGGCTCCGGCCGACGGCCAGTAGCTTGCGCCGTGTGACCCCCGCGCCACCGGTTCACCTGGCCGACGAGCCCGGCCCGCGCTGCCCGGTGGTGGGGATGGGCGCGTCCGCCGGCGGCCTGGAGGCGTTCCGCGAGTTCTTCCTGCACGTCCCGCGCGACGTGGGCGCCGCGTTCGTCCTCGTGCAGCACCTCCCTGCACAGCACGGCACGAAGCTCCAGGAGATCCTCCGGCACCACACACCGCTTCCGGTGAGCGCCGCGGAGGACGGCGGCCGCGTCCGGCCGAACCACGTCTTCGTGGCGCCCGCCCACGCCGAGCTCGGCCTCGAGGGCGGGCGGTTCCGCGTGCGCCCCCGGCCGGCCCACCCCGCGCGCGGCGTCATCGACGCCTTCCTCCTCTCGCTCGCCGAGGATCAGGGCGAGCTCGCCATCGCGGTCGTGCTCTCGGGCCTGAACGGCGACGGCGCGGAGGGGGCGCGCGCGGTCGAGGAGCACGGGGGCATCGCGCTGGTGCAGGCGCCCGAGACGGCGGCGTTCGACGTCATGCCGCGCCGCGCGCTGGCCGAGGGCGGCGACGCGCGCGCGCTGGCCCTGCCCGACCTCGCCCGCACCCTCATCCGCCACATCGCCGCCGTCGCGGCCGTCTGCCAGGGGCCGCGCGCCATGAGCCGCGGCGTGGCCGACGTGCCGCCGGAGATCCTGACCATCCTGCGCGACGGCACCGGCCGCGACCTCTCCGGCTACAAGGCAGGCACGCTGGCGCGCCGCATCGCGCGCCGGATGCAGGTGCTCGAGATCGACGCGCTGTCCGGCTACCTCGAGCGCCTCAGGGCCGACGCGCGCGAGGCGCCGGCGCTGCTCCGCGAGCTGCTCATCGGCGTGACCTCGTTCTTCCGCGACGAGGAGGTGTTCCGGGCGGTCGAGGAGCGCGTCCTGCCGCGGCTGGTGCGGGAGGCCGCCGGCCGCGAGCTGCGCATCTGGGTGCCGGGCTGCTCCACGGGCGAGGAGGCGTACACGCTCGCCATGCTCGCCCGGGAGGCCGCCGAGCGCGGGCGCCCGCCGGCCCGGATCCAGGTCTTCGCCACCGATCTCGACGCGCACGCCCTGGAGGTGGCGCGGGCCGGCCGCTACGACGCGGCCGCCTGCGAGCGCGTGTCCCCCGGGCGCCTGGCGCGCTGGTTCTCGCCGGTGGAGGGCGGCTTCGCGGTGACGAAGGAGCTGCGCGAGGCGTGCCTGTTCTCGCTGCACCACGTCACCGGCGACCCGCCCTTCTCGCGCCTCGACCTCGTCTCCTGCCGCAACCTCCTCATCTATCTGGAGAACGAGCTGAAGCGGCAGGTGCTGCCCGTCTTCCACTACGGCCTGCGCGCGGGCGGCGTGCTCGTCCTCGGACCGTCCGAGGGCATCGGCGAGCACGACGACCTGTTCCAGCCCATCGACGCGAAGCTCCGGCTCTACGAGCGCCGGGCCACCCCACCCCGTCCGCCGCCCCGCTTCCGCTTCTCGGTCCGCGGCGCGGCGGTCCCCGCGCACGCGGTCCGGCCTCTCCCCTCCCCCCCCGAGCCCGCCGTGAAGACGCGCATCGAGACGCTGCTCCTGCGCGAGCTCTCTCCGGCCGCGGCGCTCGTCGACGCGCACGGCCAGGTGCTCCACCTCTCGGGGCCGGTGGGCCGCTGGCTCGAGCCGCCGCAGGGGCCGCCCACCACCGGCGTGGTGGAGCTCGTGCGCGAGCCGCTCCGCCTCGAGGTGCGGACCGCGCTCCACAAGGCGGTGAAGGAGCGCCGCGAGGTGGTCCAGGAGCGGGTGGCGGTGGAGGTCGAGGGACGGCGCGCGCTGCTCGACGTCGTGGTCCGCCCGGTGGAGGAGGCGCAGGGCGAGCCGCGCTTCCTCGTCGTCTTCCGCGAGCGCGACCTCGCTCCGGCGCCCGCCCCGCCGCCGCCGGATCTCGCGGGTGCGCCGGCGGGGGAGGCGGAGCGGCTCGCGGCCGAGCTCCGCGCCGCAAGGGAAGCCCTGAAAGCCACCATCGAGGAGCTGGAGGGCTCGAACGCCGACCTCAAGGCGTCGAACGAGGAGCTCACGGCGCTCAACGAGGAGCTGCAGTCGGCGAACGAGGAGCTGCAGACCTCGCAGGAGGAGCTGCAGTCGCTGAACGAGGAGCTGGAGACGCTCAACGCCGAGCTGTCCGCGAAGGTGGAGCAGCTCGACCGCGCCCACGCCGACCTCCAGAACCTGTTCCAGTCGACGCAGCTGGCCGCCCTCTTCCTCGGCCGCGATCTCACCATCAAGAAGTTCACCCCGGCGGCGACGCAGCTCTTCCGCCTCATCGAGGGCGACCTGGGGCGGCCCATCACCGACCTCGCCTCGCGCGTCGACGCCGACATGGTGGCCGAGGTCTCGCAGGTGCTGCGCACGCTCGCGCCGCGCGAGCGCTCGGTGCAGCTCGAGGGGAGCGGCGCCTGGTACGTGCTGCGCGCGCTTCCCTACGTCACCGGCGCCGGCGCCGTGGACGGTGTGGTCGTCACCTTCACCGACGTCACCGCGCTCAAGCGCGCGGAGGAGGCGGTGCGGGAGAGCGAGCGGCGCCACCGCGAGATCCTCGACGCCATCCCGCCGCTCGCCTGGACCTGCCGGCCCGACGGCGCCTGCGACTGGCTCTCGCGCCAGTGGCTCTCGTACACCGGCGCGGTGGAGCGGGAGGCGCTCGGGTTCGGCTGGCTGCAGCAGATCCATCCCGAGGACCGGGAGCGGGTCTCCGAGGCGTGGCGGTCGGCGACGGCGAGCGGCGCGCCCTTTCTCGACCAGTACCGGCTGCGCGGCTCCGACGGAACGTACCGCTGGTTCCAGACGCGGGCCGCCCCGCTGCGCGACGCCGAGGGCCGCACCCTCCGCTGGTTCGGCTCGAGCAGCGACGTCGACGACCTGCAGCGCGCGCAGGCGGCGCTGGGCGAGTCGGAGCGGCGCTTCCGCGCCGCCATCGAGAGCTTCCCGGGCGTCTTCGTGCTCTACGACGAGGAGCGGCGCTTCCGCTACGTGAACCAGGTGGCGGCCGAGCTGGGCGATCCGCTGCGCGACGGCGGGCGCGACCGCGAGCTCGTCGGGCGGCGTGACGAGGACGTCTTCCCGGCCTCGATCACCGCCCTCTACCTGCCGCGCCTGCAGGAGGCGTTCGCGACCGGTCGGCCGGTCTCGTTCGAGCTCGCCCTGCCGGCGCCGGTCGCGCGGACGCTCATCGTGAACTACGTCCCGCTCCAGGACGAGGGCGGCGCGGTGCGTGGCCTCCTCGGCTTCACCATCGACATCACCGACCGCAAGCACATGGAGGAGCGGCTCGTCGAGGCCGACCGGCGCAAGGACGAGTTCCTGGCGCTGCTCGGGCACGAGCTGCGCAACCCGCTCGCGCCCATCCAGAACGGGATCCAGCTCCTGCGGCGGCGCGCCGGCGACCCGGCCGGCGCCGGTCGCGCCCTCGACATGATGGAGCGGCAGGTGCGGCAGCTGACGCGGCTGGTGGACGACCTGCTCGACGTCGAGCGCATCACGCGCGGCAAGATCCGCTTCCGGCCCACGCCCGTCGACCTCGCCGCCATCGTGCACGCCACGGTCGAGGACCATCGCGCCGTCTTCGAGGAGGCGGGGGTCGCGCTCGAGCTGCGCGCTCCGGCCGGCCCGCTCGCGCTGCAGGGCGACGCCGCCCGCCTCGGCCAGGCGCTCGGCAACCTCCTGCAGAACGCGGTCAAGTTCACGCCGCGCGGCGGCCGGGTGGAGGTGGCGCTCGAGCGCGACGGCGACCGCGCGGAGCTGTCCGTGCGCGACTCGGGCGTGGGCATCGACCCGGCCTTCCTGCCGCGGCTCTTCGAGCCGTTCTCGCAGGAGGAGGGCTCGCTGGCGCGCGACCGCGGCGGCCTCGGCCTGGGGCTGGCGCTGGTGCGCGGGGTGGCCGAGATGCACGGCGGGGCGGCCCGCGCCGGGAGCGCCGGACGCGACCGGGGCAGCACCTTCTCGCTCACGCTGCCGCTCTCGCCGCCCGGGCCGGTGGAGACGCCTGCGCCGGTGGGCGGCGCGCGGCGCGGGCTGCGCATCCTGGTGGTGGACGACAACGCCGACGCCGGCGAGAGCCTGGGTGAGCTCCTCGAGCTGGAGGGCCATGCCGTCCGCATCGCCGGCGACGGGCCGGCGGCGGTGGAGGCGGCCCGCGCCTTCCGCCCCGACGTCGTGCTCTGCGACATCGGCCTGCCCGGCGCGCTCGACGGCTACGGCGTGGCGCGCGCCCTGCGCGCCGACCCGGCGCTGCGCGGCACCTACCTCGTCGCGCTCACCGGCTACGCCGGCGCCGAGCACCGCGGGCTCGCCGCCGAGGCGGGGTTCGACCGCCACCTGGCGAAGCCGCCCAGCCTCGAGGCGATCGCGGAGATCGTGGCGGCCGCCGCCGGCCCCCGCTGACGGCGCTCGCTAGCGCTCGCCCCACCGGAGCTTGGCGCGCAGGATCCCGAAGTAGCCGATCTTCGGGTTGCGCACGAGCAGCACCCGGTTGTGCGACTGCTTGATCTGCACGCGGTCGCCGCGGTGGAGCTGCAGGCCGGTCTGGCCGTCGAGCGTGAGGTACACCTCGCTCTCCGAGGCGAGCACGATGTTCACGGTCTCGTCGTCGGGCAGCACCAGCGGGCGCTGGGTGAGCGTGTGCGGGCAGATGGGGGCGAGGATGTAGCCGCGCATCGAGGGGAAGAGGATGGGCCCGTTCGCGGCCAGCGAGTAGGCGGTGGAGCCGGTGGGCGTCGCCACGATGATGCCGTCGGCCTTGTAGCGGGTGAGGTACTCGCCCGAGCAGGTGGCCTCGAACTCGGCCATGCGCGAGAGCGTGCCCTTGGCGATGACGGCGTCGTTCAGCACCTCGGTGTCGAGCACCTTCTCCTCGCTCGCCCCGCGGTGCACGTGGACGCGCAGCTTCATCCGCTCCGAGACCTCGGCCCGGCCCGAGAGCACGTGCTCGATGGCCTGGTACAGCTCGGGCTGCGGCACCTCGGTGAGGAAGCCGAGGCTGCCCATGTTCACGCCCAGGATGGGCGCGGGCCGGCCGTCGAGCAGCCGGGCGGCGTGGATGAGCGTGCCGTCGCCGCCGAGCACGAGCACGAGGTCGGCGCGCTCGGCCGCGTGGCGCTCGTCGCCGAGCACCTCCACGCCTCGCGAGGCGAGGTACTGGGCGGCGGCGGTGGCGCAGGCGGCCGCCTCAGGAGCGCCCTGCTTGTGCACGATGCCGACGCGGCGCGGGACGGGGCAGTGCGGGCGTGTCATGCGGCGTCATTATATGAGAGCGGGCCCCATGGACCTGTTCGATCGCGCCCTGGAGCAGGACGATTCCGGCAAGCCGCTCGCCGAGCGCCTCCGCCCGCGCCGGCTGGAGGACTTCGTCGGCCAGGAGCACGTGCTGGGCGAGGGCCGGGCGCTGCGCCGCGCCATCGAGGCCGACCAGGTGCCCTCGCTCGTCCTGTGGGGGCCGCCCGGCACCGGCAAGACCACCCTGGCGCGCATCATCGCGCAGCGGACGGGGGCCACCTTCGTCCCCTTCAGCGCCGTGCTCGGCGGCGTGAAGGAGATCCGCGAGATCGTCGAGGCGGCGCGGGAGCGGCGCAAGCTGCACCGGCAGCGCACCATCCTCTTCGTGGACGAGATCCACCGCTTCACGCGGGCGCAGCAGGACTCGTTCCTGCCGCACGTCGAGGCCGGGGTGCTCACGCTCATCGGAGCCACCACCGAGAACCCGTCCTTCGAGCTCAACGCCGCGCTCCTCTCCCGCTGCCGGGTGGTGACGCTGCGCGCGCTCACCGACGAGGAGATCGGCGGCATCCTGGACCGGGCGGCCGCGGCGCCAGCGGGCCTGGGCGGCGACGTGGCGCTGGCGCCCGGGGCGCGGGAGGTGCTGGCCCGCTCCGCCTTCGGCGACGCCCGCCGCGCGCTCAACGCGCTCGAGAGCGCGGCGGCCGCGGCCCGCCTCGCCGGCCGGCGCGAGATCGGCCCCGACGACGCCGAGGAGGCGCTGCAGCACAAGGCGCTCCTCTACGACAAGGCGGGCGAGCAGCACTACGACGTCGTCTCCGCGTTCATCAAGAGCCTGCGCGGCTCCGACCCGGACGCCGCCGTCTACTACATGGTGCGGATGCTCGAGGGCGGCGAGGACCCGCGCTTCGTGCTGCGCCGGATGGTCATCTTCGCGGCGGAGGACGTGGGCAACGCCGACCCGCGCGCGCTCTCGGTGGCGGTGGACGCGCTGCAGGCGGTGGAGCTGATCGGGCTGCCCGAGGGCGTCCTCCCCATGACCCAGGCGGCCGTGTACCTCGCGCTCGCGCCCAAGTCGAACACCGCGCTCACCGCCTACGCTGCCGCGCGCAAGCTGGTCCAGGAGCGCGGCGCCCTGCCGGTGCCCATGAAGCTCCGCAACGCGCCCACGAAGCTGATGCAGGCGCTCGGGCACGGCGCCGGGTACCGCTACCCTCACAACTTCGAGGGGCACTACGTGCACGAGCGCTACCTGCCGGACGCCATCCAGGGCGAGCGGGTCGTGAACCTCTCCGGGAGCGGCCTCGAGCGCGAGCTCGCCGAGCGGCTCGCCGCGCTGCGCGGCAGGGACGGCGAGTGACGGACCGACCGTTCCCCGTGCGGGCGCCGGGCGCGCCCGCCGGCGGAGGCAGGGCGGCGACGTCGTCCTTGCGACGTCGGACCGGCGCGCTAAACTCCGCGCTTCCTCGATGTCGCCGTGGGGCCCGGAGGGTCCAGACAGCGCATGCTACTCGTGAAGACGTACCTCGCGCCCAGCCGCATCCACGGCACCGGGCTCTTCGCCGGCGAGGACATCCCCAGGGGCACCGTCGTCTGGCGCCGTGATCCCACCCTCGACATCGAGCTCACCGAGGAGCAGATCGAGGCGCTCGCCCCGCCCTCGCGCGAGCAGGTGGTGAAGTACACCTACCTCGACATCGTGCGGCGGACCTTCGTCCTGTGCGGTGACGACGCGCGCTTCTTCAACCACGAGGAAGCGCCCAACTGCCTCGACTACCCCGACGCCGACGGCGGGACGACGGTGGCGGCGCGGGACATCCGCGCCGGCGAGGAGCTCACCTCCGACTACGGGAAGTTCGACGCGAACCACCGAGGCATGTAGGTCACAGGGCGTGGCAGGCGAAGCACAGGCCGCTTCCGGCCATGGGCAGCGCCACGTGGGCGCGCTCGCGAGAGTCGCCGGCGTGGCAGGTGGTGCACGCCACCTTGCCGCCGACCAGGGGCAGCGCGGCGTCGAGCTCCCGGGGGTCGCGGAGCCTGGCGAACCCGCGCCGCAGCCGCGCCTGCGCATAGTCGGAGTCGAAGGGGTGGTCGCCGAGCGGCGCCGCCGTGCGGGCGCTCCGCAGGATCGACGGCGCGGCGCTGCCGTCGTGGCAGGCGAGGCAGCGGGCCGACGGGGTGGTGCGCCGGTCGACGGAGGCGAGCTGGCATGGGCCGGTTCCGGACACCCCACCGTGGGTACCCGCGGGACGGACGGGTCGCACCGGACCTCCCAGGGAGGCGGCGAGCAGCGCGAGCGCGACGGCGAGCTGCATGGCGCGAGGCGGTGGCGGGCCGACGGACCCGCCCGTCTCCAAGATGCGCACCGCGACCGAAGGTATCGCCCCCACCCCGAGTGGGCCTCGACGCAGAGTGGAACGCGATGATCCTCTACCTGCACGGGTTCGCGTCGGGGCCCGGCTCCGCCAAGGGACGCGCGCTCGCGGAACGCTTCGGCCGGTGCGGCGTGCCGGTGGAACGGGCCGATCTCACGCCCGGCGAGGATGGCTTCGAGCGCTCCACGCCCGTGACGATGCTGGCCGAGGTGGAGCGGCTGGTGGCGCTGCACCGGCCGCGGTTCCTCATGGGGAGCTCCCTCGGCGGCTGGCTGGCGGCGCTCGCCGCCGCCCGGGGCGCACCGGTGGAGCGACTCGTGCTGCTGGCGCCGGCGTTCCGGCTGTGGGAGCGGTGGCGGGCGCGGCTCTCGCCGGAGGACGAGCGGCGCTGGCGGGCCGAGGGGCTGCCGGTGCACCACTTCGCGAGCGGGCGCGAGCGGCGGCTCGGCTGGGCGTTCATGGCGGACGCGGCGACGCTGCCGCCGTTCCCCGAGGTGAAGCTCCCGGCGCTGTGCATCGCCGGCCGGCGCGACGACCTCGTGCCCCTCGCCGACGTCGAGCGGTTCGTCGCGGCGACGCCGTCGGCGCGGCTCGTGGTCGTCGAGGACGGCCACGAGCTCGTCGCCTCGGTCGATCGGATCTTCGAGGAGGCGCGCGCGTTCCTGGGGGTGTGACCCCTCGCGGCGCCCCTCGTCCCGCCGGACGCTAGGCCGTCGCGCGCGGCGGCACCTCGCCGTCCTCCGGCCCGTCCGCCTCGATGTCCTCGCGGTACTTGCGGAGCACGCGCTTGAAGTTGGACCGGTCCATGCCCGCCTTGCGCGCCGCGGCCGAGATGTTGTTCTCGCAGGCGCGCATGAGCGCCTCGACGTAGCCCTTCTCGAACCGCCGCAGCGCCTGCTCCTTCGCGGCCGCGTAGCTCATGGCGAGCCACGCCTGGTCGTCGCCCGACGCCGGCGCCTCGCGGATGAGCGGGGCGGTGCGTCCGGAGACGGCCGGCGGGAGGTCGGCCGGCGTGATGGTCTCGCTGCGGCACAGCACCACCGCGCGCTCGATGGCGTTCTCCAGCTCGCGCACGTTGCCCGGCCAGCGGTAGCCGCAGAGGAGCTCGATCGCTTCGGGCGAGACCGTCTTCACCTTCTTCCCGAGTCGGTCGCTGTAACGCCGCAGGAAGTGGTGGGCGAGGAGCGGCACGTCCTCGATGCGGTCGCGCAGCGAGGGCAGCGGGATGGCGATGACGTTGAGCCGGTAGAAGAGGTCCTCGCGGAACTTGCCCGCCTTCACCAGCTTGGGGAGGTCGCGGTGGGTGGCGGCGATGACGCGCACGTCCACCTTGATCGACTCGGCGGCGCCGACGCGCTTGAGCTCGCCTTCCTGCAGCACGCGCAGCAGCCGCACCTGCGTCGCCGGCGGGATGTCGCCGATCTCGTCGAGGAAGATGGTCCCGCCGTCGGCGGCGTCGAAGAGGCCCTTCTGGTCGCGCTGCGCGCCGGTGAAGGCGCCCTTCACGTGCCCGAAGAGCTCGCTCTCGAGGAGCGTCTCGGTGAGCGCGCCGCAGTTGAGCGCCACGAACGGCTGCGCCCGGCGCGGGCTCTTGGCGTGCAGCGCCCGGGCGACGAGCTCCTTGCCGGTGCCGCTCTCGCCCTGGACCAGGACCGTGGCCGCGCTGTAGGCGACGGCGTCGATCATGCGCTGCACCTCGCGGATGGGACCGGAGTTGCCGATGATGCCGTCGCCCACCACCGCGCCGTCGCGCTCCTTGAGCGCCGTCTCCAGCGCGCGGTTCCGGTCGAAGAGCGCCTTGCGCTCGGCCGCCTTGGCCACGCAGCGGGCGACGAGCTCGACGTCGTCGAACGGCTTCGTCAGGTAGTCGTAGGCACCCGCCTTGACCGCGGCCAGCGCGGTCTCGACCGTGGCGTGGCCGGTCATCATGATGACCTCCACCTCCGGCCGGCGGTGCTTGACCGCGGTGAGCAGCTCGAGCCCGGAGAGGTCGGGCATCTTCACGTCGAGCAGCGCGACGTCGAAGTCCTCCTGGGCCAGCTTCTGCGTGGCGGCGATGGGTGAATCGAGCGCCGTGACGTGGTGCCCCTTCTTCTGCAGCAGCGTCTCGAGGGCCTTCAGCAGCACGGGCTCGTCGTCGACGACGAGCACGCGGGCGCTTCGCTCGGTGGTGGTGCTCTCCATGGTGCTCTCCCTCTCCCTAGCTCTTCGCGGGTGCTGCGGGGACCTCGAGCACGAACGACGCGCCTCCACCCGCCACGGGCTCGTGGTGGATGGTGCCGCCGTGCTCCTCGGCGATGCGGTAACAGATCGACAGCCCGAGGCCGGTGCCCTGCCCCTCGGGCTTGGTGGTGAAGAACGGCTCGAAGATGCGGCCGGCGATCTCGGGCGGCACGCCCGGCCCGTCGTCGCTGACCGTCGCTTGCACGCGCCCGGGTTGACCCGGCCCGGTGCTGACGGTGATGCGGCCCCTGCCGCCGATGGCCTGCCGGGCGTTGACGAGGAGGTTGACGAGGATCTGCTGCAGCAGGTTGGCGTTGCCCTGGGCCACCGCCGGCTCGAGCCGCCGCACGACCTCCACCGTCCCGTCCTTCATCTGCGGCGCCATGAGGAAGACGGCGTCCTCCGCCACCCTGGCCAGGTCGACCGGCCCGCGCTCGTCCTGGCGCGGGCGGCGCGAGAAGCGCAGCAGCGACTCGACGATGCGCTTGGCGCGGACGGCCGCGTCCTCGATGAGCCGCAGCGACTCCTGGTCGGACTCGGAGCGCGCGTCCTGCCGCATGAGCTGCGCGAACGCCAGGATCCCGCCCAGCGGGTTGTTGATCTCGTGCGCCACGCCGCCGGCGAGCTGGCCGACGGCGGCCATCTTCTCCGCCTGCAGGAGCCGCCGCGTGACCTCGCGCTCCTCGGTCACGTCCTTCCACACCACCACCGCGCCCGCGTCGGCGAAGGGGAAGGTGCGGACGAGCCACGACCGGTCGAAGAGCGTCGTCTCCTGCGAGGCGGGGAGCGCGTCGGAGCCGGGGACGTCGGGGCCGGGGAGCTGGCCGTAGTGGCCGGCGGCGGGCCGCAGGCCGGGGAGGGCCTGGAGCGCGACGCCCGCGTGCCGGGCGAAGGCGGCGTTCGCCCGGACCACCTCGCCGTCGTGGCGCAGGATGGCGAGCGGGTCGGAGATGGCGTCGAAGGTCAGCCGCCACTCCTCGGCGGCGCGGGTGAGCGCCCGGGACCGCTCGTTGACCTTCCGCTCCAGCTCGCGGTTGGCGAGCTCGAGCGCGGCGTTTCGCTCGGTGATGAGGTCGTTCAGGCGCGCGTTCTCGTCGAGCGTCCAGTACTGGTCGATGGCGCTCTGGATGGTGAGCAGGAGGTGGCCGTCGTCCCAGGGCTTCCAGATGAAGCGGAAGATCTCGGACTGGTTCACCGCCTCCTCGATGGCGGCCGTGTCCGCCTGGCCGGTGAGGAGCATGCGCTGCACCCGCGGCCAGCGCTCCTTCACGACGCGCAGGAACTCCACCCCCGACATCCCCGGCATGCGGTAGTCCGAGACGACCACCGTCACCGGCTCGACGGCGAGCAGCGCCAGCGCCGCGTCGGCGTCCGGCGCCTCGTGCAGGCGGGCCCGCGCGCGCTTCAGGACGCGCTTCAGCGCGCGGCGCACGTGCTCGTCGTCGTCCACGATGAGCACGGACGCGCTCTCGGCGCGTCGCGCGGAGCTGGCGAGTTCGGGGTGGACGAGGACCTCCATGTGCAGCCTGTGGGGGTGCATGGGCCGGTCCGGCGGGACCGGGACCCGGGTGCACGTGTTTTCGAGGGGTTGGGTGCCGCCGAGCCCTGGGTGAACAGAAACCCTGGGGGTCTTCGCACACCCCGATGGGTTTTTTCAACGGGCGCCGATGTCGTACCTGTACGGCTGTCCCTGGTAGAGGCAGATGGTGTCGCGGCCCTCGGCCTTGGCGCGGTAGAGCGCGTCGTCGGAGAACTTCACGAGCAGCTCCGGCGTGGTCACGTCCTTCGACGGATAGAAGGCGATGCCGATGGAGGCCGTCACCACCACCTGCGCCCGCGGCGCACCGTTTGCCCCGGCCTCGTGCGTGTACGTCTTGGCGCGCAGCGCGCGGAACATCCGCTCCGCCACCGCCAGCGCGCCCTGCAGGTGCGTCTTCGGCAGGATGATGGCGAACTCCTCGCCGCCGTAGCGCGCGCAGATGTCCGGGTCGCGGATCGAGGAGCGGATGAGCTCCGCCGTCTCGCGCAGCACCCGATCGCCGAAGGGGTGGCCGAACCGGTCGTTCACCGCCTTGAAGTGGTCGAGGTCCAGCATGATGAGCGACACCGGATCGGCGTAGCGCTGGCTCCGCCGGAACTCCTCCGCCAGCCGCTCCTGGAAGTGCCGGTGGTTGTAGAGCCCGGTCAGGCCGTCGGTGACCGAGAGCTTCTCCAGCTGCCCCTTGGCGGCGCGGAGCTGGTCCTGCAGGCTCTTGATGCGCAGCATGGCCGCCGCCCGCGCCTGGATCTCGGCGTCGGCGAACGGCTTGGCGAGGAAGTCGTCGGCGCCGATGCGCAGGCCGGCGACGCGCGAGTCGAGGTCGCTCTTCACCGACAGCAGGATCACCGGGACGAAGTGCTCCTCGGAGCGCGCCTTGATGACGCGCAGCACCTCGAGCCCGTCCATGTCGGGCAGGATCATGTCGAGCAGCACGAGGTCGGGCGGCTCCGAGCGCACGCGCCGGATCGCCTCGCGCCCGTCCTGCGCCACGGCCACCTCGTACCCCTCCCGCGACAGGACCTGGACCAGCCATTCGGCCTGGGTGCGCGAGTCTTCGACGACGAGGACGCGAGGCGGGGCCACCGGCCCCGAATGTATCACGTGTCCCGCCGCCGCCCCGCCGGCGCGCCCGGCTCGGCGGAGCCGTCGTGTGCGCGGATGGACGCGAGCAGCTTGCGGTTCTCCGCCTCGACCTGCGCCTTCTCGGCGGCCATGTCGAGCGCGACCTTGAGCTCGACGTCGTCCCACGGCTTCGTCAGGAACCGGTCGATGTCCCCGCGCCGGATCGCCTCCATCGCGGTCTCGAGGTCGGCGTGGCCGGTGAGCATGATGCGGCCGGCGTAGGGCAGCACCTGGCGCACCTGCCGGAGCAGCTGGATGCCGGTCATGCCGGGCATGAGGTGGTCGGAGACGACGATGTCGACCGGCTGCGACTCGAGCAGCGCCAGCGCCACGGCGGCGCTCTCGGCGAAGGTGATCTCGTGGCCGCTGCGGCGCAGCGAGCGGCGCAGGGCGGACCTCACGTTCTCCTCGTCATCGACGATCAGGACCCTGGCGGACACGGGACACCCTCTCTGCGGATGGAACGCCGGGGCAGGTGAGAGCACGCCTCGTGCCGCGCGCCACGCGCCGCGGGCGGGCCGCGGAAGCGGGGTGGTCGCTCACCCAGGGTCGAGGTGGGAATGAAGTGCCGGAGCGGAGCGAGCCAGGGAGGGCATTCCAGCCCGCTCCGCTCCAGCGGCCTCGCCCGCGCCACAGCGCTGGGTTCGGCTTTGCGGTTTCCGCAACTATACCACACCACGTCCTGCGGTAAAGGGACATGAAAAGATGCATCACGTCCGTGACACGTGATTTTACCTGACAAGACGGATGGTTGACGTGATCAACCGACGCGTTCCACGACGTCGTCGGGGAGCACGGGGGCGAGCCCCCCGCCGCCGAGGATGTTCACGATCGGGGACGCCGCCGCCCGCACGACGCTGCCCGACGGCGCGTCGGCCCCGAGTCCGCAGTAGGTGGAGACGTCGCGGTACAGCTCCGCGCGGGTGACGCCGTCGGGCGCGATGCGGGTCGCGGGACGGCGCGCGGCGAACACCCGCTCCTGCGCGACGAAGCCGCCGCCGACGAGGTCGGCCGCGGCCTCGTGCACCACCCGCTCCCAGGCCGCGGGGTCCGTCTCGGCGCCGAGCTGGACGCTCTTCCCGCCGTAGTCCCAGCTGCGCTTCAGCACCCAGCGCTCGCGCTCCGCGATCACCCGGGGCGCCAGCGCGTGATCGAGGCGGCGCGTCACCGGCAGCCGGCGCGCAGCGGCCAGCTCGCCGTCGTCGAGGCCGGCGCGCGCCGCGAGCCCGGCGTCGGCGCCGCACTCCGAGAGACGCGCGAAGAGCGCCTTGGCCTCGAGCATCCCGTTCACCGGGTTCGCCAGCACGAAGCGCCCGGGGGCGCGCAGCGCGCGCGCGAACGGGCTGTCCGGGTGGGTCTTGTGGGCCCAGACGTGCCGGTACAGGACGTCCCACCGCTCCGGCTCGCACGTGGGCGGCGTCAGGTTCTCGGCCTCGTGCCCCATCTGCCGCAGGTGCTCGACGAGGCGCCGCAGCTCGCCGATCTGGGCGTCGCCGGGGCGCGCCACGACCGCGATCGACGGCCGGACGCGCCCGCCGCCGCGCGAGGCGTGGAAGGCGCACAGCGCGCGCCGCAGGTTCTCCATGTTGCTGCCGGCGGCGGCGACGAGGTCGTTCGCCTGCCGCGGCGTCATCCCCCGCGCGCGCGCCGCGGCGCGGAGCCAGGCGTGCGCGGCGAGGTCGGCGTACCCCGACATCGCCGGGATGGTGGCGTTGAGCTCGAGCGCGCGCGGCGGGGCGTCCGGATCGGCGGTCGGCAGGAAGTCGACGCGCGCCATGATCGCCGGGCAGGGGGCCTCGTCGAAGAGCCGCGCCATCGCCTCGGCCTCGAGGCCCTGGAACGGCCCGAGCAGCGCCTCGCGATCGCGCGCGTCGCCGTCGCGCAGCAGCGCGCGCGCCAGCTTCACCGCGCCGGAGAGGAGCGCGCGCGCCTCCGCGGCCAGCGCCGCCAGCCGGGCGCGCGGGAAGACCGCCGGCTCCGCCACGAGGGGGATGGGCACGACCTCGCCCGACGGCCGCAGCACGGTGAGGCCCGCCGCCCAGGCGGCGCGCGCCGCCTCCGCGCCGACGTCGGCGAGTGCGCTTTCGGTGAACGGCGTCATCGAGGTTGCGGGGCCGGGAGGGCCGGTGTTAGCTCGGCGGGCGATGAAAATCTACACGAAGACCGGCGACGCCGGAGACACGGGCCTGTTCGGGGGGCCGCGCGTCGGCAAGGACGACCTGCGGGTGGAGGCCTACGGCGCGGTCGACGAGCTGAACGCCGTGCTCGGGCTCGCCCGCGCCCGCGGAGGCGACGCCGAGCTGGCCGGGCTCGTGGCGGCGGCGCAGGACGAGCTCTTCACCGTCGGTGCGTCGCTGGCGACGCCGCCCGGCGCCCGGGCGCGCGCGGCGGTCCCGGCCGTCGATCCCGCCTGGATCGGGGCGCTGGAGACGGCCATCGACCGCTTCGAGGCCGAGCTGCCGCCGCTGCGCCACTTCGTCCTGCCCGGCGGCACGGCGCTCGCCGCGGACCTCCACC
>DASTGH010000431.1:0-10955 GCA_035719345.1 Anaeromyxobacteraceae bacterium | reverse complement strand
GATCAGCGTGTCGTTCTGAGCCTGGAGGGTCATGGCCGTGAACTCGCGGGCGGGGTTGTTCCCGCCGAATACAGGATGCCGGCGAGACTGTATAGGGGCGCGATTGCCTCGATTGACAAGGCAAAAGCGCGGACCTTATGTGTTCCCCGCCTGCAGCTCCCGTGCCCGGGTGGCGGAATTGGTAGACGCACCAGTTTCAGGTACTGGCGCCGAGAGGCGTAGGGGTTCGAGTCCCTTTCCGGGCACCATTTTATCGGCGGAGGACTCCGATGCGCGAAGACGTCATTGGCCGGGCCAACGTCGAGGAATCACCGGAGCTCGACCGCTACTACCAGGAGCTCGGCCGGCAGGAGAGCTACGCGCTCTGGACCGTCGCCAATTCGATCGAGCCCTGGCAGCCGCAGCCGACTTCGCATCCGACGCTGTGGAGCTACAAGGCGATGCGTCCGCTGGTGCTCAAGGCGCTCGACCTGGTCAGCCCGGAGAAGGCCGGCCGCCGCGTCATCGCGTTGGAGAATCCGGGCCGCAAGGGCACGTCGGCCTGCGTCGGCTGGCTCTACTCCGGCTTGCAGGTGATGAAGCCCGGTGAATCTGCTTCCGCGCACAGCCATGCATCGTCGGCGCTGCGCTTCATTATCGAGGGTAAGGGCGCCTATACCGTGGGCTCGGCGCGCGCCACGACCCGTGGGCCGCCGACCTCGACGACGGCTACCTGGAGCCGCCGCAGCACGCGGCGAGCGCGGGCTGAGCGCGCCCTAGCTGAAGTAGCTCGAGTGCAGCGAGGCGATGAAGAACGGCAGGATGAGCAGCGCCAGGATGAACATGGTGAAGCTCGCCACCGAGAGCCACGCCGTCGCCTTCGGACCCGTCTTGAAGAAGAGCCGCACGTGCAGGAACGTGCCGTAGACGAGCCAGGAGACGAGCGCCCAGGTCTCGATGGGATCCCAGCCCCAGTACCGGCCCCAGGCCTGGTTTCCCCAGATGGCGCCGGCCGCGATCGTCACGGTCCAGAAGATGAAGCCGAAGCCGGCGGCGCGGATGACGATGGCGTCGAGCGCCGGGGTGGAGGGCGCGCGCGCCTCGATCCAGGCCGGCACCTTCCTTCGCTGGCGCAGGAGCAGCAGCACCGCCGAGGCGAGCGAGATGAGGAACGCCGCCGCCGAGATCTTGGCGAAGATGATGTGGAACATGAGCCAGATGGAGCGGAGCGTGGGCGGCAGCTCGCGCGCCTCGGGGTTCGAGAAGAGCCCGAGCGCCACCGAGAGGATGGCGAGCGGCATGACCACGACCGCCAGCGCCGTCCACGTCGGCCGCCGCCACAGGACGAGCAGCAGCACCGCGATCGCCACCCAGGCGTTCGAGGAGAGCACCTCGTAGCGCAGCATGTAGGGGCCGTGGCCGACGGCGATCCAGCGCAGCACGATGGCGGCGCCGTGCGGGAGGAGGCCGATCGCGGCGAACGCCATCCCGGCGCGGCGCGCCCCCGCGCGGCCGGACATCGCCGCCAGCGTGAGCGCCACGGCCGCGGCGATGTAGAGGCCGACACCGACCCAGTGGAGCGCGGTCTCCAGCGCGAAGCCGCTCACGGCTTCCCCTCCCCTTCCGCGCCCTTCGGCGGAAGCCCGTGCAGCACGCGCGGGTCGATGGCCATGGGGGCGGCCTTGCGGCCCACCTGCGGCGGCGCGGCGAACTCGATCTGGTCGACCACCCAGCGCCCCTTCTCCTGCGCCAGCCGGTAGCGCAGGTGGTAGCTGTCGGTCGACTCCTCGCCCACCTGCTTGCCGGTGCCGATCTGGAGGTCGCGGTAATGCCAGCGCTCCTCCGTCTCCACCAGCACCGCGCCCGCCTCCCGCTTGAAGGAGAGGAACTTCAGCTCCAGGACCTGCGCCTCCATGTTGAGGTCGGCGTCGCGCTTCACGCCCACCAGGCCGGTGAGCTTGAGGCCCTGGCGGTCGCTCACCACCGGATCGGCGATCTGGGCGTCCGAGGCGCGGTACGCCTCGATGAGCCGCTGGATGTAGGTGCGGACCAGCTTCTCCGCGTCCTGGTCGGAGAAGCCCCGGCTGCAGGCGGCCGCGAGGACGAGGCCCGCGGCGACGAGCGCGCGCTGCGAAGTCAATCCACCACCTCCTGGCACAGGCGCTCGAACCGCTCGGCGAAGAGCGGCGCGAAGCGCAGGGGCCTCATGGCTACCACGACCCGGCGCCCCTCGACGAACACCGCCTCGTCCACCGGCACGAACCCGAAGAGCAGCACGATGCCGACGATGGCGATGGTCACGCCCGCGAAGAAGAACGGCTGCGAGAGGTCGCGGCTTCCCCAGAACTGCCCCCACCACGGCAGGCCCTCGAGGTGGAGCGACTCCCCGGGCCCGAGCGGCATCTCGGACCCCGGGGCGAGCGTCGCCACGCCCAGGAGCGCGGGGCCGCGGAGGTGCCGCACCTCGACCGCGTCCTTGCGGCCGCCGTACACGACGCGGAAGCGCAGCTCCCGTCCGTCCGGCAGGAGGAGCCGCCCGCGGTAGTCCTGCTCGCGCTGCTCCAGATAGACGATCTCCGCCCGCGCGCCCCCGGCCGTCTGCAGCTCGACGAGCGCCGTCGGCCCGTGGGCCTGCAGGATGTAGACGGTCTCGCGCCCCAGCTCCAGCGGCGCGTTGATGCGCACCTCGCGCACGTCGGGGGCGGCGCCGCCCAGCACCGCCAGGCGCGCCTCGACCTGGAGGAGCGCCCCGGACTCGTAGCGCGACGGCCGCATCTCCTCGAGGCGGAGCGGGCGGTCGAGCGCGAACGGCCGCGAGAGCGGGCCGCCGCGGCCGCCGTGCCACGCTTCCGACCCGGGCGGCACGGTCTCGCCCTCGAACAGCCGCACGCCGCCGTCGGCGAAGAGGAGCAGCCGCAGGAGCCCGGCGCCGACGACGGTGAGGAGGCCGAGGTGGAAGATGGGCGAGCCGAGCAGCCCGGGGCGGCCGCGCCGGACGAGGCGCGGCGCCGGGGTGGCGCGGCCCTCCGCCAGCGCCAGCTCCTTGCGGTAGGGCGCGCGCGCGAAGGCGTTCGGCTCCGGCCGGGCGCTCCACACGCGGGCGAGGCGCCGCCACTGCTCCCACTGCACGACGAGCAGCGAGGCCAGCGCCAGCGCCACCAGCGCCAGGAACCACCCGCTCGTCGTGACGCGGTGCAGGCCCAGCGCCGAGACGACGCGCGCGGCGACCGGCCAGCGATGGGAGAACTGGCCGATGGCCTCGAGGTCGGGCTCCTGCGGCAGTACCGCGGCCAGCGCCGCGGCCAGCGCCAGCGCCGCCACCTCGCCGACGACGAGGACGGGCTTCCTGAGGAGGTCGCGCGCCGCCCGCCACCGGGCGCGCGCGCCGCGCGGTTCGACCATGCGGCGGGGGAAGCTACCTCAGACGGGGCCGCTCCGCACGGCGGGTGGTCACCAGGACTCCGTACCCGTCCCGGAGGAGTGTTCCGAGCACGACGACTTGAAGAAGCCGCTGGGGAACTGGCCGGTGTAGCCGTCCTTGGTGGATGCCTTGGTCATCGCGGTGAAATTCGGCGTCCCGACCTTGTAGCGAGCAGGGGCGTTCGTCGTGACGAACAGGCGGCTGATCTTGCCGCCGTGCGGCACGCGGATGTGGCAGCTCGTGCAGGCCGGCACGGTCGCGTTGCCACCGTGCTGGCCGGCGTTGAGATCGGACAGCCGGTGCACCGAGTTCGAGCCCGTGCTGTTCATCGTGGGATGGCAGTTCCGGCAGAAGAGCCCGTTCCCGCTCGCGGCGTTGAGGTTGGTCTCCGAGGTGGAGAGCTTGTACAGGGTCCCGCTGTTCGCCCCGGCCACCGTGTACGGCCAGGCCCGGTTCGCGCCGGTCAGCATGAACGTCACCGCCGAGCCGTGAGGTCCCTGCGCGGCCGTGGACCCGGCGTCCGTGTTGTGGCAGTCGGAGCAGAGCATCGTCTGGGTACCGACGTTCGTGTTCCACGGCGCGACGAGCTGCGAGGCAACGAGCGCCTTCGGCGCGGCGCTGTTCGGGTAACTGGCGAGGCCGGTGACCACCGGGTGGCCCGACTTGTTGTTCGGGCTGAACTCGGCCGCGACGTCCGTCTCCTGCTGGCCGGAGAGGCCGGTCGGATACGTCGTGTTGCCGAAGGCGAACGACGAGTGGCACTTGAAGCAGACCTCGTACTCGAACGTCGCCTGCACCGGCGCCGCGCCGAAGTTCGCCGCCGTGGTCTGCGACACGCAGGCGTTGGGCAGCGTCGCCCCGCTCGCACAGGCCGTGGTGGGCAGCGCCGGGTACGAGCTGTAGCGCACGCCCTCGGCGCCCACCATCGCGTTGGTGATCGCGTTGCGAGCCGAGCTGGCGGTCGTGGAGCGCGCGAAGAGCCCCGACTTTGCCATGTGAGAGTCGTGGCAATCGAGGCAATTCACGTGCCGCCCCGCCCCGGAGAACCGGCCGTTGTTCCAGGTGGCGGCGGCCTCGATGGCGGTGTCGTGCGTCGTGTCCGACTCGACCGGGTGACGGCTCGCCTTGCCCAGGAGCACGGTCGAGACGTCCTTGCTGGAGTAGTCGTGGCCGGTCTTCGGCCCGCCGTGGCAGTTCCAGCAGATGAGGTTGTTCGCCGCCGTCGTGCCCGCCCCGCCGCGCGTGACGCCGGCGAGCAGCGAGTCGTTCTGGCCGTAGTGCGGCCCCTGCACCCAGGACCCGGAGCCTGCCGCCACGACGGGCGTCTGGCCCTCCGCCGGCGAGGCGTGGCACTTGGTGCAGTTCCGGACGAAGCTTCCCGTGTCGAGGTTGTAGGCCCAGGTGGCGGTCGTGCCCGCGGCCGCGGCCGTGTAGTTGTGCGCGGAAGGCGTGAACATGGCCGTCGTCACCGGCCCGTGCGAGGCGTCCACCTGCGTCTGGTGGCACGAGGTGCAGAGGCCGCCGCTCGCCGCGCTGGCGTTGAAGTCCGTCGCCATGCGCGTCGTGTTGCTCTGGGTCTGGGTCGTTCCGCCTGCGTTGTTCGCGCGCGAGGCATACGTCCGCGCGTCCACGTAGACGTTGTTCCCGTGGGTGCCGCCCGAGACGGCGTCGTGCGGGTGGTCGCCGTGGCACATGTTGACGCAGGAGCGGTTCGCGGCGGCGACCGCCGTCTGCAGGGAGCCGGTGGAGCTCCAGCTCGGCAAGGTCGAGACGTCCGCCTGCGCGAACTGCGCCAGCGTGTGCTTCTTGGGGGAGGCCGTGCCGGTCATGGCGGTCGTGATGGCGCCGTGGCAGTTGCTGCACGCCCCGCCGCCCTCGCCGCCGTCGACGACGCCGTTCACGTGCTTCACCGGGTCGACGGCGCCGGGGAGCACCGGCACGGTGCCGGCCACGTAGTTGTACCCGGGGTGGCAGCCCTGGCAGTTCGTGCCGCCGGAGATGCTCGGGTGCGTGCCGCCGGGGGGCGTGCCGTGGCACTTCGTGCAGAGCGTCGCGTCCACCGCGAACTGCGTCGTCCACGCCGGCGAGACGTTCGACGGCCCGAGGCCGTTCTTCATGTTGCCGTGGCAGTACGTGTTGCTGCAGGTCTGGTTGGCCGCATTCCAGGTCGGCGTCGAGCCGTTGAGCTTGGCGAGCGAGCCGATGGCGGCGTTCCCCCAGGCCGTGCTGATGGGGGCGCGGTTCGAGGTGCTGCAGCTCGCGCCGGCGGGGTGCGCACCCTGCGGCGGGTAGACGTGGCACTCGACGCAGGCGTTCGCGTCGGTCCCGTAGGCGTTGCCGTTGGAGAGCTGGCGGCCGACCGCGTGCGCCTGGTGCGCCCCGACGCGGTTCACGTTGGCCTGCGCCTGGTTGAAGGTGGTGTCGCCGCAGGTGTCCTTGGGCGGCGCGATGCCGCCGTCGCCACCGCGGGTCGGGTCGCCGTGGCAGGCGCTGCAGGAGGCGGCGAAGCCGTTCTGGTGGGAGTGGCAGTTGATGCAGGCCTGCGTCCCGCCGGCGCCCGCCTTGGTGTAGTGCGTGTCGGAGTTGCCGGTGCGCCGCCAGCGCGCCACGGTCGTGTTGGACGGGTTCGAGGTGCGGGTGTGGCACACCTGGCACGGGCCGTCGTTCGAGCCGTTGGCGAACGACTTCTGCCCGATCGCCACCGCAGCCGTCCCCGTGTCGCCGGTGGTCGTGGAGAAGGCGACGTTCGTCGCCTGCTGGTAGGTCTGGATCGAGGGCGGCGTGATCCGGTTCTTCACGAGGAAGACGTTCGTCGTCCGGTGCGGCGCGTGGCAGTCCCGGCAGACCGCCGCCCAGGCGCCGTACTGCGAGGTGCCCCCCGACGGCGTCATGGCCTGGGACGAGTGCGTCTGCAGCGCGTGGCAGTCCGAGCACATCTGGCTCGAGTTGTCGCGGACGAGCACGTTGCCGTCGCCGGCGCGGAGGTTCGGGTCCACCACCTGGAGGACGACCGCCCCCGAGAAGACGGTGACGCCGTGCGTGGCGCGCGCGCGGAGCGTGTAGCTGCCGGGGTTGAGCGTGAGCCCGTGCGTCGCCTGGGCCTCGAGGTCGTACACCGCGGCGTAGCGCGCGTCGCCGACCACGCCGTCGTAGTTGGCGTTCCGCGTGAGGCTGGTGGCCTGCACCGAGACGCCGTTGTCGATGGAGAGCTGGACCTGCCCGAGCCCGGTGAGCCCCTGCGGATCGAACACCTGCACCTGGACGCGGAACGGGCTCTGCACCGTCGTGCCGTCGCCGGGGTTGAGCAGCACGAGCATGGGCGCGCTCGCGGTGGGGCTGCCGTCGAGCCGCGGGTTCGCCACGAAGGTGAAGGCGGGCGCGCTCGCCGCGGCCGAGCTGACGGTGTCCCCGGTGTTCACGACCACGTCGGCGGCCGAGGCGACGGCCAGGGCGACGCCGTTCCCGACGTTGGCGCCCGTGCCGGCGGCGAGCGTCACGAGCAGCGTCCGCGCTCCGCTGAAGGACAGGTTGAGCCCGTCGAACACGAAGCGGCCCTGGGACGGGCTCCAGCCGGCGGTGCCGAGGTACTCGCCCGCGTCCGGGATGCCGTTGCCGTTGCGGTCGTCCCAGAGCTGCAGGCCGGCGATCTCCGCGCCCACCTGGTGCTTGGTCGTGTCGTTCGGCGTGGCGGCGGCCGCCGTGTTGGGCAGCGCCGTCCCGTTCTGCTGCAGCCGGAGGCCCTTGAGCGTCGTCGTCCCGGTCGCGCTGAGCGACAGCTTGTGGACGACGTTGTACGCGCCGGCGCCGCTCGTCGGCGCGGCGGCGATGCTGGAGCCCGCCTGGACGTTGGTGCCGGTGAGCGAGGCGCTCGTGACGGAGAGCGTCCCGGCGCGCGCAGCGCCGGCGGCGCCCAGCAGGGCGACGATGGCCGCCGCGGCGAGCGCGCGAGAGAGGGTCGGGGTCGTCTTCACGTCGGCTCCTGGCGAGGCCTGCGCGTCCATGACCGGGCTCATCGCTGGTGCACGTAGAGCGAGTTCGAGGGTTGCTGGTGCGGGTAGTGACACGACAGGCAGCGCACCGTGTCGCCGCTCGGTCCGAACAGCCGCAGGTCGTTCGTCCTGTTCCCGTCGCCCGTCGCCTGCGGGACGCCGCTGGCGTCGAGGATCGCCCCCTGCGTCGAGGCGCCCTTGCGGTCGTAGGCGTGGTTCAGCGCCTCGCCCACCGGGTGGCTGAAGACGGTGGTGCCGAGCGTGACCGCCCCGAGCGGCGCCCCGGGGACGCCCTCGCTGTTGAGCTCGGAGACGACCCGCTGCACGTGGCAGCTCTCGCACAGGTCGTTGGCGCTGGTCATCGCGGCCTCGACCCGCAGGAACGGGTACGAGACGTAGAACTTGAAGGTGTCGTTCGCGGCGAAGGCGCCCGTGAAGGTCACGAGCACGGTCGCGTCGGTGAGCGGCTGGGGCGTGGAGAGCACCACCGCCTTGCCCGCGCCCGTGCCGGTCGCGTCCGCCGCCCAGGCGGTCCCGTTCCAGAAGAACCAGGAGACGCCGTTGTCGTGCGAGATCTTGTAGGCCGTCGCGGTCGAGAACCTGAGGAGGTAGCCGCGCGGCGTGGCGGTCGCGCCGACCGACGCCACCGCCACCGTCCCGGCCGCCGAGGTCTTCGTGACGGGCGACACGTTCTGCGTCGCCATGGCGGCGCCTCCCTGGGCGGCGACCTTGCTCGCACCGGAGTGCTGGTCGTGGCACACGGAGCAGGAGAGCGTGCCGCCGTTCGTCGACAGCACCTGCGCCATCCCGGCGGCGGCCGGCGTCTGGGCACCGTGCTCCGCCGCGCCCGGGTCGCTCGTCCGCGCCAGCGCGCTCCAGTGGTGGCTGTCGCCGCCGCCGCCGGGCGTCGCCTGGTCCGAGGTGGCCCACGGCCAGCCGAACCGCTGCGGGTTCGTGTGGCAGCTCGCGCAGAGCGTGTAGTTCGCGGCGGTGCTGGTGAGCGCGCTCCCCTTGGCGTTGTGCAGCATGTGGCAGTCGGTGCAGCCGAAGCCGCTCGAGCCGTCGTGCGGCGCGTCCGAGGCGCGCGCCGGCCGGGCGGCGGCGAGCGCGAGCGCGGCCGTGAGGGCGGGCCAGAGGAGGGTCTTCATCGGGCGTCCTCCGCGGGCGCCGAAGCGCGGCCCGGGGCCTGGCGAGAGCGGTGCGGCGGGCCGGCGGGCGCCGGCGCCGCGGGATGGCCGGGGCTCCGCGCGTCGCCGGGGCCGTCGTCCCCGTCGGCGCGTGACAGGAACACCCAGGTGGAGACGCGGGCCGGAGCGCTGCGCACCGCGCCGTCGTCCACCTCCAGCTCGAAGGAGTACACGCCGGGGAGCGTCGGGCGGAAGCTGGGCCGCGGCGATGCCGCGTCGTCGAGCGCCACCCAGGGCCCGGCCACCTGCGTCCAGCGGTAGTGGAGCGGCGCGCCCTGCGGGCTCGCGCTGGCGGAGCCGTCGAGCGCGAGCCGCGCCGTCGTGCGCCAGACCTGGGGCGCGGTCGCCGAGGCGACCGGCAGCGCCGACCCGGACGGCGCCGCGGCCACGGTGACGCGCACCGGGACGCCGACCGCGCCGTCGGAGGACGAGATGGCCAGCTCGAAGACGTAGACGCCCGGGTCGAAGGCGACGGCGGTCGCGACGGCCCGGTCTCCGTCGGTGAGGCCTGCCGCCGGGCCCGACACCTGGCGCCAGGCGTAGGACGACGCGCCGGCGCTGCCGCTGCCGTCGAGCGCGATCGGCTCCCAGGTGCCGGCCAGGACGGGGGCGCTGGCCGCCGCGCGCGGCAGCTGCCCCCCCGCCGCCGCGACGAAGGCGTCGACCCGCGCCGGCGGGACGGGCAGGCCCTCGACCGCGAGCGAGGCCTCGAACGCGTAGCGGCCGGCCGAGCGCGGCACGAAGCTGGCGCGGCCGTGGAGACCCGGGGCGAGCTCCACGGCGGGGCCGTCCACCTGCCGCCAGGACAGGGCACCCTCGGCGAAGGGCGCGCTCGCCTCGAGCCGCACGGGGGCGCCGGCGACGCCGGTGACGACGGGCGGCGCGGAGACGGACGGCACCGGGTGCTCGCGCAGCGCCAGCACGCTCACGTCCGCGGACGCCGCCGCGCCGGCGGGATCGGTGACGCTGAGCGTGAAGCCGTAGAGCCCGGGCTCGAGCGGGACGAGGGGGAGATCGCGCGCGGCGGCGCCCGCCGAGAGCGCGGCGCCGAGGGACTGGTCCCAGCGGAAGGCGAGCGGGTCGCCGTTCGCGTCGCTGGAGAAGCCGCCGTCGAGCGCCAGCGGCTCGCCGGCGCGGACCACGCGCAGGCGGCCGGCCTGGGCCAGGGGGGCGGCGTTCGACACCAGCACCTCGACGGTCGCCGGCGCGCTCGCGGCGAGCCCCTGGGCGCCGCAGCTCGCGACGGCCTGGAACGCGTAGCGGCCCGCCTTGCGCGCGATGAACGACGGCGCCAGCGAGTCGGCGGCGCGGAGCGTGACCGGCTCGCCCGCCGTCTGCTTCCAGCTCACGGTGCAGGCCACGGAGGCCTGGAGCGCCGTGGAGACGGTGACGAGGCCGGGGGGGCTCGTCCGCGCGCCGCCGCCGACCACGATCACGGGGCGATCGGCATGGACGGGATCGGTGCCGGCCCTCACCTCGACGCCGTCGGGGATGCCGTCGCCGTCCGTGTCGGCGCGGTGCGGGTCGGTGCCGCGCCGGTATTCCTCGAGGTTCGTGAGGCCGTCGCCGTCGGGGTCCTGGCTCGCGTCGGACGGGTCGTTGGGGTTCAGGCCGTGCGCCAGCTCCCAGTCGTCGGGCATGCCGTCACAGTCCGAGTCGCCGGGGCAGGCCTGCGCCGGGGGCGGGGGCGGCGGCGTCGCCGCCTGGCCGCACATGGCGAACACGTCCAGGCGGCCGGCGTCGGTCGCGGCCACCACCACGCCCTGCGGCCCGACCGCCACGCCCGCGGGGACGGCGAGGTCGCCGGTGCCGAGCGCGCCGAGCGGCGTGCCGTCGCGCGAGAGCACCTGGACGACCCCCTGGTAGGCGTCGCTGAGGTAGACGCGGCCCGCGCCGTCCACGGCGACGCCGCCGGTGCGCGCCACCTGGCCGGCGGCCGCGCCGAACGTCACCGCCGAGCGGATCCAGGTGCCGGACCCGTCGAATGCGTGCAGCATGGTCTTCCCGTCGCCGGCGGCGAGCGCCACCCACACCAGCCCTCCCGCCGCGTCCACCGCGACGTCGACGGGCTCCTGGAGGGCGACCCCGCCCGCGGACTGGACGAGCGCCAGGGTGGTCCCGTCGAGCCCGACGACCCGCACGCGGTCGGCGCCGCGCTCCGCGATCCACAGCCGGTTCGCGCCGGGCTCCCAGGCGATGCCCGCCGGCCCCTCCAGCGGCGCGGGGAGCGGGACGGCCGTCACCCCACCTCCCGCGTCGACGCGCAGCAGCGCCCCGGAGGCGGTCCCGACGTACGCGCCGGCCGGCGTGAGCGCGACCGAGAGCGCCGCGTCCGGCAGCGCGAAGCTGGCGAGGGCATCGCCGCCCGCGGCCACGACC
>DASTGH010000430.1:0-5423 GCA_035719345.1 Anaeromyxobacteraceae bacterium | reverse complement strand
CCTCGAGGCGAGCGGCGCGCTCCGGCTCGGCGCCGGGTGGTCCGCCGGCGCGGCGCTCGCCGCCTCCGACCTGAGCGAGCGCGCCGGCCGCCTCGACCAGGACGTGCTGCGAGGCGAGGCGTCGCTGGCCCTGGCCGGCGCCGTCGCCTCGGCCGCGATCGCCGGCGGGTACGGGGCGTTCGCGCCGCGCGACCCCGAGCTCCGCCCGTTCGAGGCGCGGGGTCCGGCCGCCGCGCTGCGCCTCGGCGTCGTCCTCCCCGCCCGCCACGCGGTCGGCGCCTCCTACACGCTGTGGGCGGCCACCTACCCGCGCTGGCGCGCGTTCGCCGGGCAGGACCGCGACGACCACACGCACACGCTCTCGCTCGAATGGAGCCACCGCGGCGCCTTTCTCGCCGCGGCGGGCGGCTCCTACGCCTGGAACCTCTCGTCGGCGCCGGGCGGCGACTTCCGGCGCGCACGGCTCACCGCCCGCGCCGCCGCGGAGCTCCCGCTCGAGCTCACGCTGGCGGCGCGCGGCGCGCTGCAGTGGTCCACCTACCCCGACGCCGCGTTCGTGGGCCAGCAGGTGCTGCTCGCGGCCGGGAGCGAGGACCTCGACGCCCTCGACGTGCGGCTGGCGCGTGCGCTGGCCGGGGCGCTCGAGGCCTTCGCCGCGGTCGCCCTGAACCGCGGCGGCACTACCGCCGCGGGCGCCCCCTCGTACGCGCGGACGGTGATCACGGTCGGGCTCGCCTGGCGCACGCCGCTCCTCACGGAGCCGTGAGCGGGACGACGGGCACGCCGTAGGGTCCCGACGGCAGGTAGGCGCGCCCGTCCGCCACCACGATCCCGCGCGCCCAGGATCGGGTCGGGAAGAGCTCCTGGAACGCCGGGTGCGCCGGGTCGGCGAGGTCGTAGACGAGGAGGCCCTGGTCCGGCCAGCTGGCGTCGAGGAAGAGCTTTCCCCCCGCCGCGAGCCGCGGCCCCGGCCACCCGCTCACCGCCTGCTCGCTCTCCACCCGGGGCCCGGCGAGCGCCACGGCCGCGAGCCGCACCTCCCACGAGGTCGCCCAGGAGGTGCTTCCGCTGCCGGAGTACGTGAGCGGGTGCGTGAGCGTGATGTAGGCGCGCCCGCCGCCGGTGACGACGCCCGAGGGCCAGCCGGACAGCGCGGCGCTGCCGGCGAGGCGGGCGGTGCCGCGCGCGGTGAGGTCGAGCGCGTGGACGAAGCTCGCCACCGGGTCGCGGTCCCAGCGCGTCTCGAGGGTGTAGACGCGCGCGCCGTCGGGCGAGGCGGCGACGAAGACGCCGGGCACGTTCACGGAGGGCAGGAGCGCCGGGTGCGCCGGGTCGGAGAGGTCGATCCGATCGAGGAAGTAGCGCCCCTCCGACGACTGCCAGCTCCAGTGGGTGAGCCACACCGATGCGCCGGAGGCGGTGAGCCCCCACGACCAGCCGTTCGTCGGCAGCGGCACGGTCGCGGCCAGCGCCGGGCGATCGGGGTCGGAGAGATCGTAGACGCGCACCTCGTCGAGCGGGGCGCCGCCGCCTCCGGCCGGGCAGAGGTCCCAGCAGCGCCCGCCCTGGCGGTGCACGGCGAGCGCGTCGCCCACCAGCACCGCCTCGTCGCCCCAGCCCCACCACCAGGGTCCGAAGGCGGGCGCCTCGGCGTCGGAGAGCGCGAGCCGGCCGCGGAGCCGCGGCGCGAGCGGGTCGGAGACGTCGACCGCCTGCAGCCAGCCCTGGCCGCCGCTCCGGGCGTCGCGGGCCAGGATCCAGGAGATCGTCCCGCGCTGGAAGAGGCGGGCCGCGGGCGCCGCCAGGTCGAGGCGCGCGAGCGGCGCCGGCGCGTCGGGGTCGAGCGCCGGCGTGAGCGCCAGCTCCATGTCGCCGCGGTCCCAGTCGCCGCACAGCTCCACCGCGTGGTCGCCCACCACCGCCAGGTCGGCGACGGCGCGCGACAGGTCGAGGCGGGCGAGCTCGCGCGGCGCGCCGCGATCGGCGACGTCCAGCGTCTGGACGCCGGCGTCGGAGAGCGCCACGAGCGCGGTCGCCGCCGCGTCGGCCGGGAAGGCGCGCTTCACCGAGCCCTTGTGCGGGGCGAAGCCCCGGAGCGTGAGCGCGTCGCCGCTCCAGTCGAGGAGCTGCGTGCCGCCCTGGTGCGTGTACGTCGTGAAGTCCCACCCCGACCACGGCACGAGCACCAGCCCGGGGCCGGCGGGCGGCGGGTCGAGCACGACGAAGGCCTTGCGCAGATCGTCGGCGCCGGCGTTCACCCAGCCCCAGGAGGTCCCGAAGACGGCGCGCGAGAGCAGCTTCGGCGACGCGGGCGCGGCGACGTCGAGGAGCGACACCTGGAGCTGGAACGGCTGGCCGGCCTCGTTCGTGTGGCCGAGCGCCACGAGCCGGTCGCCCCGCGGCTCGATGAAGTCGAGCTGCCCCGGCATCTGCAGCGCGCCCGCGATCACCGGGTGGGCCGGATCGCTCGCGTCCACCACCCACAGCGGGTCGGTGCGGAGGGCGGTGACGAGGTAGACGCGCGCGCCGTCGAAGCGCGCGGCGGTGAGCGCCTCGGCGACCGGGACGTCCACGCTCCCCAGCGGCGCGGGCGCCGCGGCGGGGGTCGGCCACGACCAGGCGCGCAGCGCCGCGCCCGCGTTCCAGCCGGTGCCGAGCACGGCGCGGAAGAGGCCGCTCCCGGGGTCGAGGTCCATCGCCCAGCGGTCCTGCACCTGCCCCGGCGCCGAGGCCGTCGCGCCCGGGGAGAGCGCGCCGCCGGGGTCGGAGATGTCGATCGCCTGGAAGCGGGTGGAGAGGCCCCCGGCGCCGGCGTCCCAGCCGGTGAACGCGAGGGTGATCCGATCGGAGGTGACGTGGGCGTGGGTCGTCCAGCCCGTGGCGGAGACCTGGAGCCCGGCGACCGGCGCCGGCCGCGCCGGCTCGCGGACGTCGAAGCTCGCCACCGTCACGGCGTCCTCGCCCGGCGCGACCGCGACCGCGACCGCCGGCGTGGCGACGCCCGGCGCCACGAACCCGCCGAGCCGCCGCGAGACGACGTACAGCACGTCGCCCACGAGCCGCGTCTGCTCGACCGTGCCGTCGAGCGCCAGGTCGGTCACGACGGTCGGGTTCGCGGGTTCGGCGACGTCGACGGCCAGCAGGCGCGAGCGCCAGCCCGGACCGGCGCCGCCACCTTCCACCGGCCACCAGCCGTACGAATCCGAGACGACCACCAGCGCCACGGTGCCGCGCAGGTAGAGGTCGATGGGCGTGCCCTGGACGGCGACCCGGGCGAGGAGTCGCGGCGCCGACAGGTCGGCGAGGTCGACGAGGTGGAGGCCGCGGTAGGCGTTGAGGACGAGGAGCGTCGTCCCGGCGCGCGCGTAGACGTCCGCCTCCTCGACGGCGCGCGCCGGGGTCGTCGCGTCCGCCGGCAGGGACGGCGAGGGGGCGGCGGCCGGTCCCGCGGTCGCACCGCCCGAGGGCCCTCCCGCCCCTCCGGGCCCCGGCGACGTGAACGACTCCGCGCCGAGCGGGTGCGGCCCGTCTCCCACCGGGCTCCGGCTGCACCCCGAGGCGGCGGCGGCGAGCGCGAGGGCCAGGGACGTGAGGCGACCGTCGAGTGAGCGCATGCGAGAACCCCCGCCGCGATCCGAGCAGGCGGCGTGCCACGCGCAAGGGCGCGAAAGGAGCGGGGTGGTGCGCCGGCGCCGCGCGCAAAAGCGAGCGGGGCCTCGGTTTTCCGAGGCCCCCGGCCCTGGGGTGGGCCGTCAGGCCCGCAGGCCGAAGCGCCGCACCAGGCGCTCGCGCTCGACCGCGTACAGGATCGCGGCGGCGCGCAGCTCGACCTCGACCTCCGGCTTCACGGCGCCTTCCCGGCGCGCCGCGGCGATCGCGGCGCGGTGCCGCTCGATCTCCGCGTTGTAGCGCTGGATCGCCTCGCAGGCGTCCGGTCGCGCCTCCGCCGCGCTCAGGATCTTCAGCTCGTGCTCGATCCGGTCCAGCTCCTCGGGCGACATGCCCCGAGCTTAGCGCGTTTCCACGCCGAGCGAGAGGCCCCCCCTGCCGCGCGGCGGCCGGTCACGCCACCGCGGGCGGGGCTGGGCGGCGGCGGGACCGAACGGTTCAGCGGCCGATGAAGCGGACGAAGCCCTCGACGAACGCCTGGAGCTGGCGCCGCACGCCGGCGTCGGCGAGGTGGCCCTGGGCGTCGAACGCCTGCCCGGCGGCGGACACGTGCAGCCGCCCGCCCGTCCACAGCCGCACCCCGAGCGTGCGCATCACCGGGAGCCAGGCCGCCTGCGCCAGGATCGTCCCGCCGCGCCCCGGCGACGCCCCGAGCAGCGCGAACGGCCGGTCGGCGAACACGCGCGCGACGTCCGCCGGTGGTCGAGAGAGCCAGTCGACGGCGTTCTTGAGCACGCCGGGGACGGAGTTGTTGTACTCGGGCGTGACGAGGAGGACGCCGTCGGCGGCGGCGATGTGGTCCTTGAGGCGAGCGACGGCGTCGGGGATGCCGCGCTCCGCCTCCTCGTCCGCGTCGTAGAGCGGGACGCCGCGGATGGAGAGCACCTCGACGCTGCTCCCCGCCGGCGCCGCCTCCGCGGCCGCCCGCGCCAGCGCGGCGTTCCACGAGCCGCGGCGGAGGCTCCCCGGGATGGCGACGAGCTGGGTCATGGCGCACCTCGCAGGCGGCGTCGGGCGCCGCGCGGCCTTCATAGGCTGGCGGCCGTCCGCTCGCCCGGTAGCGCCGCGCCGCGGCATCCAGGACGCGGCGAAACCGCAGGCGGAGAGCGGTCGGCGGCCCCGGGTCGAGATCGACCGCGGGTCCGTCCGGTGAGACGAAAGTCACCCACTGTCAATTTCCTGACGCCGCGGTACCGTCGGGGTATGGCCCGCCACGAACTCCTCATGGCTCCGAACGACGTGGTCATCCGACCTGCGCGCACAGACGACGCCGCCGACGTGGCGGCCATGGCCAACGACCTCAACCGGTGCGAGGGGCTGGCGCCCGACGCGCACACGGCCGAGTCCGTCCGGCGCGACCTCCTCCGCCCCGGCTCGCCGTTCTCGGTCCTGGTCGCGGAGCGCGGCGGCGCGCTCGTCGGCTACATCCTGTTCCACGAGACCTACAACACCGACGTGGCGGCGCGGGGCGTCTGGGCGCTCGACCTTTACGTGGATCCCGAGGAGCGGAGCACCGGCATCGCACGCCGGCTCATGTGCGCCATGGCCGCGAAGGCGTTCCGCGACGGCTGCCGCTCGGTGTGGGGCACCGTCCGCGCCGCGAACCGGGCGGCGCGCTGGTTCTATGCGTCGTGCGGGATGACGAACCACGACTGCCGCGAGCTGCACCTCGAGGGCGACGCGCTCCTGCGGCTGGTGGCGGAGGCGGGCGCCGCCGACGCCGCCCGGGCGCGCGAGGCCGCCGCGCCCGCTCC
>DASTGH010000429.1:0-3190 GCA_035719345.1 Anaeromyxobacteraceae bacterium | reverse complement strand
AAGGTAAGCCGGGCAAACGCTCGGAAGCCAGAAGTGGTGCGCAAGTGGGCGTCGCGCAGCGTCTCGTACCAGATCCGCCCGGTCTTCTCCCAGGCAAACCCGCCGATCGCGCTTGCGGCAAGGTAGAACGCGTGGTTGGGGATGCCCGAGTTCACGTGCACCCCGCCGTTGTCCTCCTCCGTCTGGACGTAGTGGCGCATGTCGGCGGGCTGCGGGTCCTTGCCGAGGCGCGGGTCGTCGTAGGCGGTGCCCGGTGCCTTCATGGACCGGATGGCGACGCCCTTCACGCCAGGCTCGAGGAGCCCCTCGCCGATGAGCCAGCTCGCCTCGGAGGCCTTCTGGCCGAGCTTCCACTGCCTCACCTGCACCCCCATGACGTCGGCGAACGACTCGTTGAGCGCGCCGGGCTGCCCCTGGTACTCGAGCGCCGCCTCGTGCTCGATCACGCCGTGCGTGAGCTCATGCCCGATGACCTCGAGGCACCGGGTGAAGCCGGTGAAGAGCTTCCCGTCGCCGTCGCCGAACACCATCTGCGTCCCGTTCCAGAACGCGTTGTCGAAGCGGCGGCCGTAGTGCACCGACGCGTCGAGCCGCTCCCCGTGGTCGTCGATGGAGTTCCGGCGCATGACCTGCGCATAGAAGTCGTAGACGGCTCCGAGCCCGTCGAACGCCTCGTTCACCGCGGCATCGGCCACGGCCGGCGCCGTCTCGCCGCGGACGAGCTTGCCGGGGAGCGCCTGCCGGTGCTGCGCGTCGAAGATGGTGCGCCGGCGCTCGCCCGCCGGGACGCCGCGCGCCGCGTCGGCGATGGCGTGCCGCTGGCCGCGGAAGCACTCGGTGGCGATGAGCGTGTCCACCGCCGCCTCGCGGTGATCGGCATCGCCGTGGCGCGCCATGTGGCGCAGCACGTGCGGCGGCAGGATGCCCTGGGGGACGCGGCGTGGGGAGCACATGGCTTCACAGGATGTCGCGGTCCCGGGCGGCCCACGAGCCCCTTTTGAGGCGCCCCGCGCCACCCCGGGGCGCCTATGGACAGCCTGCCCATGACCACACCCGCCGTCTCCGCAGGCGACCTCGTCCGCCGCATGGCGGCGATCGTCGGCCCGGCTCAGGTCATCGCCGACGAGGCTGGCCTGCTCGTCTACGAATGCGACGGCCTCACGCACGGTCGCACGCGGCCGGCGATGGTGGTGCTGCCCGGCTCCACCGCCGAGGTGGCCGGGGTGGTGAAGCTGGCGCGCGAGGCGGGCATGCCCATCGTGCCGCGCGGCGCGGGGACCGGCCTCTCCGGGGGCGCGCGCCCCGTCCCCGGCTCGGTGGTCGTGGCGATGTCGCGCATGAAGCGCATCCTCGCCGTCGACCTCGAGAACGGCACGATGCGCGTCGAGCCGGGCGTCATCAACCTCGACGTGACGCGCGCCGTGTCGGGCGCCGGGTGGTACTACGCACCCGATCCCTCCTCGCAGAGCGTCTGCACCATCGGCGGCAACGTCTCGGAGAACTCCGGCGGCGCGCACTGCCTCAAGTACGGCTTCACCGTGAACCACGTCCTCGCCGCGCGCGTGGTGCTCGATGGCGGCGAGGTGGTGGACCTGGGCGGTCCGGCCCTGGACGCGCCCGGCTATGACCTCCTGGCCGTGCTGGTGGGGAGCGAGGGGATGCTCGGCATCGTCACGGAGGTGACGCTGCGGCTCCTGCGCAAGCCCGAGGCGACCCGCACCTTCTTCGCCACGTTCCCCTCCACCGACGAGGCGGGCGCGGCGGTCTCCGGCATCATCGCCGCCGGCATCCTCCCCGCCGCCATCGAGATGATGGACGCGCTCGCCATCCAGGCGGCGAAGGCCGCGACCGGCATCGACTGGCCGGACGTCGGGGCGGCGCTGCTCATGGACGCCGACGGGCCCACCGCCGAGGTGGAGCACGTCTCGCGGCGCGCGGTCGAGATCGCGCGCGCGGCCGGCGCGCTCGAGATCCGGCTGCCGCGCGACGAGGCCGAGCGCCAGCTCATGTGGAAGGGGCGCAAGTGCGCCTTCGCCGCCATGGGGCGGATCAGCCCCAACTACCTGGTCGAGGACGGAGTCATCCCGCGCTCGGAGATCGCGCGCGTGCTGCGCGACATCGCGGCGCTGGCCGAGGCGGCCGGCCTGCGCGTCGCCAACGTCTTCCACGCCGGCGACGGCAACCTCCACCCGCTCGTGCTCTACGACGCACGCCGCCCCGGCGAGGAGGAGCGCGCGGCGGCGGTCGGCCGCGACATCCTGCGGCTGTGCGTCCGCTACGGCGGGTCCATCACCGGCGAGCACGGAGTCGGCGCGGAGAAGGCCGAGGCGATGGGGGACATGTTCGCCGAGCCCGACCTCGAGACCATGGCGGACGTCCGCTGCGCCTTCGACCGCGACGTGCGCTTCAACCCCGGAAAGGTGTTCCCCACACCGCGGCTGTGCGGGGAGAAGCCCGGGCCCTACGTCCCGCACCCCGTCGAGCTGGCGGGCGAGGCCGATCGATGGTGACGGCAGCGCGCCCGGGCGGGCCGGAGGACGCCGTCCTCGGCGCCGTGCCGCGGCTCGTGCTCGAGCCAGCCACGGTGGAGGAGGCCGGCGAGGCGCTCGCCGCCTGCGCCCGCGACCGCCTGCGCGTGCTGTTCGTGGGCGGCGGCACGGATCTGGAGCTGGGCCGGGCGCCGGAGGGGGTCGACGCCGTCCTGCGCACCTCGCGCCTGGCGCGGGTGGTGGAGCACGTGCCAGCGGACCAGATCGTGGTGGCCGAGGCCGGGCTCACCCTGGCCGAGCTGCAGCGGCACCTCGCGCCGCACGGGCAGCGGCTCGCGCTCGACCCGCCGCTCGCCGCGCGCGCCACGGTGGGCGGTGCGGTGGCCGCGAACGCCTTCGGCCCGCGCCGCTGCCGCTTCGGCGCCTCGCGGGACCTGGTGGTGGGGATGACGTTCGTCCGCGCCGACGGCACGGTGGCCAAGGGCGGCGGCAAGGTGGTGAAGAACGTGGCCGGGTTCGACGTCCCGCGGCTGCTCGTCGGATCGCTCGGGACGCTGGCCTTCATCGGCACGGTCACGTTCCGCCTGCACCCGCTGCCGGAGGCGGCCGCCACGGTGGCGGTCGCCGTCCCGGACGCGGCGCGGCTGCGGGCGCTGGCCGCGGCCGTGGTCGCGGCGCAGCTCGAGCCGGTGGCGTTCGCC
>DASTGH010000428.1:0-3616 GCA_035719345.1 Anaeromyxobacteraceae bacterium | reverse complement strand
GGGCCAGGGGCGGGCGTTCCGGACCACGTTCTCGCCGCCGGCGATGCGGAGGAGCTCGTCGGGATAGCTGCCGGGGCCCGCCACGACGAGCGGGTCCCGGCCGACGACGAGGAGGACGCGCGGCGGGCGCGCCGGTGCCGCGCGGCGGGCCCTGGCGATGGCGTCCCCGAGGCTCGCCGCCAGCCGCTCGCCGGCGGGCGGGTCGCCGAGCGCGGCGCCGGTGAGGCGGGCGCAGGCGAGCACGTCGGCGACGCTCACCACGGGGAGCGCGCGCACGGGCACGCCCAGGGAGGCGATCCGGCGCACCGCGGGGAGCGCGCCGCCGTCGGTCATCCACAGGACGAGGTCGGGGCGGAGCGCCACCACCGCCTCCGGCGACGGGTCGAGGAAGCCGCCCACGCGCGGCAGCGCGGCGACCTCGGGCGCGTCGTCGTAGCGCGTGACGCCGACGAGGACGTCCCGCTTGCCGAGTGCGATCACCATGTCGGTGAGCGACGGCGCGAGCGAGACCACCCTGCGGGGCGCCGCAGGGGGCTTCGGCCCGAGCCACTCCGCGCCGCCCGCCGCCGCGCCGGCGTGCTCGGCCGGGAGGGCGAGCGCGGGCGCGAGGGCGAGCGCGGCGAGGAGGGCGAGCGCGGCGAGGAGGGCGATCAGGGGACGCATGTCACGTCGGCGGCGAACGCGAACTGCGCGACGGGATCGACGGGGCACACGGTCGTGCTGCCGAGCATGGTCTTCGCCTGGGTGTCGAACCGGACGACGGCGCCCGAGAACTGGTCGGTCACATAGCCGATCCCGCGGCAGACCGCGACGTTCCCGGGCACGACGCCGGCGGGCGTGGGGATCGCCACGCCCACGGTCGGGGCGAGGCCGCCGATGGCCACCGGGAGGACCGCGCCGCTCCCGCCGCAGGCGACCCAGAGCGTCGAGCCCTCGAGCGCGAGGCCGGCTGGGTTCTGGCACCCGGCGCCCAGGTCGACGATCGAGACCGCGTCGCCGGCGGCGGTGTCGATGACGGCGAGCCGGCCGCTGCCGGCGGGGGCGACGTAGAAGTTCCCGGAGAGCTTCAGGTTGGCGAGCGCGACGTACACCTTCGTCCCGGCCGCGAGCACGCTGAAGGGGAAGGGGAGGCCCGGCGGGTCGAAGGCGCCCGCCACGTCCATGGAGATGCGCTTGGCGACCGTGCCGGGGCCGGAGAAGTCGAGGACCGCGACCTCCTGCTGGCCGGGCGCGAACGCCGCGCTCGAGCCCGACGTGCCCGGCAGCGCGACGTAGGCGCGGCTCCCGACGAAGTCGAGGCCGCGCGGGTTGGAGATCTGCCCGGGGGTGTCGACGACCGAGACCTCGTCCACCACCTGCCGCGTCGCTGCGTCGAGCACGGTGACGGTGTGGACGCCCGAGTTCGAGACGTAGACCCGCCCCTGGTGCACCTTCACGTGCTCGAGGTCGCTCCCGGAGATCACCGCCGTGGCGGGCACGCCGCCGGCGGCGATCGCGTCCACCTCCGGCGCGAGCGAGGCGGCCACCCAGAGCGTCGAGCCGGAGAGCGCGAGCGCGACGGGGCCGTCGCCGACGATGCGGTCGATGCCGGACGGCTGCAGGTCGCGGGTGCGGCCCTTCACCTCGTCGGTGGCGAAGCAGGCGACGTAGACGTCGGAGGCGCAGGACTGGCCCGCCGGGCAGGGAGGCTGCGAGAGGCTGGAGCCGCCGCAGGCGGCGGCCGCGGCCAGGAGCAAGGCGAGGGGGGCGCGGAACGGCGGGCGTCGGGTCGTCACGGGGCGGCGTCCTTTCCCCCGGCGATGCGCAGGGTGACCATCACCATGCGTGCGGGGAGCGGGTTGAGGAAGGGATCGGTGGTCGTCCGGTCGTCGAGGAGGTTCTTCACCTCGACGTGGACCGCGAGGTCGGGGCGGCGCGCGACGCGGAGCGAGGCGCCGGCGTGCAGGAGGAAGGCGTCCGGGATGCGGTCCACGTTGTGCAGGTCGCGCCACTGCACCGCGACGAGGTGCGCCTCCACGTGCGCCTCGAAGGCCCCGGGCGCGACGCCGGCGCGCGCGAACGCCCGGTGACGCGCGCGCTGCGGCAGGTCGTGGCCGACGTCCGCCGGCGCGCCGGTGAGCGTCTCGGTGGCGAGGAAGGTGTAGGCGACCTGGCCGGAGAGCCGGGCCGGCCCGAGCGGCGCGCTGGTGAGCTCGACCTCGGCGCCGCGCGCGTCGGCGTCGCGCAGGTTGAACGGCTTGTAGCGCTGGAACGTCTGCAGGTAGACGATCGTGTCCTCGTACCGCGTCCAGAAGGCGCCGGCGCTGGCTCGCCCCGCCGCGCCGTCGAGCACGAGCGCCGCGTCGGCGGACCACGCCTCCTCGGGGCGGAGGTCCGGGTTCGGCGCGACGCCCGCCTGCTCCAGGTACAGCTCGGCGAAGCTCGGCGGGCGGAAGCTCCGCCCGGCGCTGGCGCGCGCCGAGAGCGGGCCCGCGACGAGCGCGGCCGCGCCGAGCTTCGCGGAGACGCCGGTGAACGGGCCGACGCGGTCCGTCCGCACGGCGGGCGAGAGGCGCAGGCCGCCGCCGAGGAGATCCATGTCGTCGGCGAGCGCTAGCGCGACCGTCGGGCGCTGGTGCACTCCGCCGCCGTCGCTGTCCAGCCGCTCGGCGCCGCCCGTCAGCGTGGCCGTGAGCGCGTGGACGCCCGCGAGCCGGGTCGCACGAGCCGTCGCGGAACCCGCCGCCCCGCGCTGCCGCGCGGTGCCGCCGCCCAGGGCCGCGGACGTGACGTCGAGGCGCTCGAGGCGCCCGCTCGCGTCGACGGAGAGCTGCAGGTCCTCGCTCGCGGGGGCGGCCCAGCGCAGGACGAGTCCGGCGCGGCCGTCGCGCTGCGAGTCGCCGGGCGTGAGCGAGGGCGCGCTGCCCGGCACCTCGCGGCGGCCGCCGGAGAGCTGGAGCACGCCGTCGACCCGGCCCGCTCCGGCGGTGGTCCACGCCTTGCCGAGGAAGCCGCCGGACGCCGCCGCGTTGTTCGTGCGCTCGAGCGCGACCGGTGGGCTCGGCCCGTTCGGTGTGGGGTCGTAGATGTACGGGAACTGGCCGCCCGTCCCCTCCGCCACGAGCGCGCCGAGGAGCCCCCAGGACTCGCCGCCGCTGGAGCCCTCCAGGGAGCCGCTGCCGGTCCGGTAGGAGCCACCGGAGAGCTCGGCGGCCCAGCCAGCTCCCGCCGCCGGACGGGTCACGATGTTGAGGACGCCGCCCAGCGCCGCGGCGCCGAAGCGCGCCCCCTCCGCGCCCCGGACCACCTCGATGCGACCGATCCACTGGCGCGGGATGCGCGACAGATCGACGGCGCCCCCGCCGACCGCGAGCAGCGGCAGCCCGTCGAGGAAGACCGGCACCTGGTCGCCCGTCGAGCCGCGGATGGAGGCGGTCGCCAGGTGGCCGAGCCCGCCGTACAGGTTCACCGCGACGCCGGGCGCGGTGGCGAGGAGGTCGGCCACGCTCTTCGTCTCGCCGGCGAAGCGACCGGCGTCCACGATGGTGACGGCGGCCGTCGGGTCCGCGGCCGCCCCGCGCGGCCGCGTCCCGACGACGACGATGCTCTCGCCGAACGCCGGCGCCGCCGCCGGCCC
>DASTGH010000427.1:0-2300 GCA_035719345.1 Anaeromyxobacteraceae bacterium | reverse complement strand
GATCCCGCCGGCGGCCCGTCCTTGCGGCTGGCGGGCCGCCTCGCCGTGGCGTTGGCTGCGTCGCTCGCGGCGCTGCCGGCCGCGGCCGGCGTCCTCGATCGCGCCCGGTTGGCGGAGGCGTTCCCGCCGCCGTACGTCGTGGGCGAGCGCGAGCGGGACCCGCCGATCTGGCCCATCTTCAAGCAGTCGGGCCCGCCGAGCTTCACCACCGACCTCGTCGGCTACGTCTTCGAGTCGGCGGACCTCGCGCCCATCCCAGGGTTCGCGGGCTCCCCCATCGACCTCCTCGTCGCCATCGATCCGCAGGGCGCCTTCGTCGACGTGCGGCTCCTGGCGCAGCACGAGCCGGTCTTCGTGGGCGGCCTCGGCGAGGAGCCGCTCGTCCGCTTCCTCACGCAGTACAAGGGCCTCCGGCTCGACCAGAACGTGAAGGTCGGCCGCGCCGGGGCGGGCTCCTCGGGCCAGGGCGGCGGGCCGGTCGTGCTCGACGGCGTGACCAAGGCCACCGCCTCGCTGCGCATCGTGCACCAGTCGGTGCTCGCCTCGGCGCTGCGCGTGGCACGCGCCAAGCTCGGCTTCTCCGGGGCGCGCGACCCCGACCTCGTCGCCCGCGTCCGCGCCGACCTCTTCGAGCCGAGGAGCTGGCGAGAGCTGGAGTCGTCGGGTCTCGTCCAGCACCTCGTCGTCACGAACGCCGAGGTGGAGCGCGCCTTCGCCGGCACGGTCGCGGCCGGCTCCGACCCGGCGGCGCTGGCGCGCCCCGGCGACGCGTTCGCCGAGGTGTGGGCCGCGCTCGCCACGGTGCCGACGGTCGGCCGCAATCTGCTCGACGACCGCGCCTGGGGCCGGCTGCAGGCGCGCGTCGACCCCGGCGACCAGGTGATCTTCCTCGCGTCGCGCGGGCGCTGGGTGGTCGCCGACGAGGACCACGTGCGCGGGTCGGTGCCGGACCGGGTGGTCCTGAAGCAGGGCGGGCTCAACATCGAGATCCGCGACCTCGACCTCGACGGCGGGCTCCGCGCCATCGGCGGACCGGCACCCGACGCATGGAAGGCGTTCCGGGTCATCGCGCAGGCCGGGCTCGACCCGGGCGACCCCATGCGGCTCGGGCTCAAGGTGACGCGGGCGCGCGGCATGTACGCGGAGAAGGTCACCCGCGAGCTGCCGTTCGAGCTGCGCGTGCCGGAGAAGTGGCTCATCCCCGCGCCGGAGGATCCGCGGAGCTGGCGGGCGGTGTGGAAGGCGCGCTGGACGGACATCGCCGTCCTCGCCGCGGCGCTCGCCTTCCTCTGCTGGGTCCTGGCGCGCCCGTCGCCGCTGGTGCGCGACGCCGAGCGCCTGCGCTGGTTCCGGCCCTCCTTCCTCGCCTTCACCCTGGTCTTCGTCGGGTTCTGGGGCCAGGGGCAGCTCTCCATCGTGAACGTGGTGGCGCTCCTGCAGGCGGCTGTCGCCGGCCAGGGCTGGGCCTTCTTCCTCTTCGATCCCATGAGCACGGTGCTCTGGCTCTTCGTCCTCGGCACGATGGTGGCGTGGGGCCGCGGCACCTTCTGCGGCTGGCTCTGCCCGTTCGGCGCGCTCCAGGAGCTCACCGCCCTGCTGGCGCGGGTGGCGGGGCTGCCGCGCCGGCGGCTCGCGCCGGGGACGGACCGGGCGCTCAAGCGCGTCAAGTACGCGGTGCTGGCGGCGATCCTGGGCGCCGCGGTCGCCTCCCGGCCGTGGGCCGATCGCGCGGTCGAGATCGAGCCCTTCAAGACGGCCATCACGCTCGCCTTCGCCCGCTCCTGGCCGTACGTGGCCTGGGCGGCCGCGCTGGTGGTGCTGGGCGCCGTCGTGGAGAAGGCGTTCTGCCGGTACCTGTGCCCCCTGGGCGCGTTCCTGGCGCTGGGCGGGCGGCTCCGCCGCTGGGCCTGGATCCCCCGGCGCGCGGAGTGCGGCCGCCCCTGCCAGACGTGCCGCAAGCGCTGCGGATACCAGGCCATCGCCGACGACGGGCGCGTCGACTACGCCGAGTGCTTCCAGTGCATGGACTGCGTCGCCGTCTACCACAGCGACGCGCTGTGCGCGCCGCGGCTCCTGCAGCTCAAGGGGCGCGCCGGCATGAAGTCGCCGGCGGCGCGGGAGGCGGCTCCGTGAGCGCGGGAGGCACCATGCGGCGCAGGCTCTTCCTCGGCGGCTCCCTCGCGGCCGCGGCCGCCCTCGCGCTCTCCCGCGCGCGCACGCGGCCCGACCCGCGGCGCACGCCCGCGGTGGAGCCGCTGCCCGCCGGCCGCGCGCTGGTGCGCGGCGCCGCCCTGGCCTTC
>DASTGH010000426.1:0-2710 GCA_035719345.1 Anaeromyxobacteraceae bacterium | reverse complement strand
GCGCTCCCGGTGGCGCTGGCCGGGCGCCTCGAGCACGAGGCGACGCCGGTGTCGCTCGACGCTGGCCGGCTGGCGGACGCGGGCGGCGGCGCGGAGGGCGCGCCCGTCTCGGCGCGCGGCGTCGAGCTCCGCGCCCGCTGGAGCGCGCGCTCGCTCTCCGCCGACGTCGGCACGACGCCGATCGGCTTTCCGCTGCAGAACCTTGTCGGCGGGGTGCGCGTGGCCGTGCCGCTCGGACCGGTGGACGGCGCGCTGGAGGTCTCGCGGCGCGAGGTGACGGAGAGCGTGCTCTCCTACGCGGGCGTGCGCGACTCCGCCACCGGCCAGATCTCCGGCGGCGTCGTGCGCGACGAGGTCCGGCTCGCCGGCGCGTGGAAGGAGGGCGGCTCGTCGCGCTGGGCGTCGCTCGCGGCCGGGATCCTCTCCGGCACCGACGTGCTGTCGAACGGCGTCTTCCAGGCGGCCGGCGGCGCCGACTGGGACGTGGGCGAGGCGCTCGGCGGCCGCGCGCGCGCCGGGGTCTCGCTGGCCGCGCTCGGCTACCGGCGGAACCTCCGCTTCTTCGGGCCGGGTCAGGGCGGCTACTTCAGCCCGCAGGCGCTGGTCCATGCCGGCGTCCCGCTGCGCCTGGCCGGCGGCGAGAAGGTGCGGTGGGAGGTGGGGGGCGAGGCGGGCGTCAACTGGCTGCGCGAGGCCGCGCCGCCCGGGGCCCCGGGCGACCCCACCGTCCCCGCCCGCAGCACCACCGGCCCCGCCCTCGACCTGCGCGCCGGGCTCCGGTGGCCGCTGGCCGGCGGCTTCGACGGCCGCGTCGAGCTCGACGCGCACCAGGCCGAAGGCTACCAGGAGATCCGCGCCGCCGTGGCGCTCGCCTGGCGCCCAGCGACGGCGCGCTGACGCGCGCCTGACGCGTCGTCGGGAGCCCTCGTCGGGTGTCCGTCCCGAAATTGGGGAAACAGTTGAGATCGCGGCCGTTCGGGGACTGGGTCGCACCGAGAAGACGGTCGTGCAGCGGTGGCGGGATAGCCTGGGCTCTCCATCAAAGCCGTCCTCGGCGCACCGAGGACGGTCGCGTTCCGGCGCCCTGCGCGGACACCGGATCTCGCGTTCGGGGACAGCCCCTCATCTAACCACCCGGTGTGATGCGCCTCCGCGCTCAGCGCGGAGCGTGCGGCGACGGTGGGGGCGCCGACGCCGGCGGCGAGTCGTGGATCGTGGGAGGCAGCCCGGACACGGAGACATTGACATGGCCACCGTGGAGGTCCGCGTCCGTGATGTCGAGCGAAAGGTTCGCCGCGTCTGGAAGGCTGGCCTTTGCCGGAAGGACGAAGAAGAAGAACCCCTCGGCTCCCTCCCCCGGCTCGATGGGGCCAGGCGCCAATGCCTTCGACTCCAGCCAGGCACGCACCTTCGGTAGCGCCCGCATCTTTTCCCCCTCCTTCGATAGCGCAACGAACGTGCCGATGATCCCGAAGCCAAATGCCGTGTTCGCCGATGCTTGCGCCAATGACTCGTCGAGCCGCGCGAGCACTTGTGGAGCACCAGCGGCGGCGGCGGGGACCCCGCCGACCGGCCGGAGGCTTGCCACGACGGCGTCGAGGCGCAACGCCTGAACGCCTCCGTTCTCGACACGCACCCGCACCGGCAGGATGTGAAGCGGCACCAACGAAGGCTTGCTGCCCGGAACCGTGATCGGCACGTCCTCCGCCGTCGCCCGCACGGTAACGCCATCGAGCGGGAGCACGAAGGAGCCGCCGCCAGTCCGACGTGCCAGGTACTCGTCGATTCTTGAGCGTTCCTTGAAGGTGGTCACGAGCTTCGTGGCCGCATCGTCGATGTTGTCGGCCGCGTGATCCCAGCCCTCCCGCGGCGAGACGACGACGGGCTCGTCGTATCCGATGCGAGGTAGGGAGTTGTTTGCGGGAGTGACCGGAGCGTCCGCGGGGCCCGGGCGGAACGGGACCCTCCCTTCCACGGTCCATGTCGCCACCATGGGGCCGTCCGGGACGTGCATATTCACCCGGTAGACGACGACATCGCCGGGCCGAGGCTGCTCCCGGGGTAGAAAGAAGTCGAAGGACTCCAGAGACGGCTCGAGTACGACGTCCACGGATGCCTGCACGCCGCCGGGATCCTCGAGGCGCACGACCCTGGTGAAGAGCCGGGGCCACACGGCGTCGAACATCGTCGCGCTCTCGGTTCCAATGGGGATGATCCAACGGTGCGCCATGTTCGCGCGGACGTGAGTCGCTTGGATGAAGCCCTCGCTATACCGCACGCCAGCCGTGGCGGGCACGGGTCGGACGTCCGGCAGCGCTGTCAATTTGGGCGTGGCGCGGTGCTCATGAACGAAGGTAGGTGCGCATGCGGAAAGGAACGCGACGGCGCCGCCAATCGTCCAACGAGCTGCGATCATGCAAGCCTCTCCGGTTGGACCGCGGAATCACTCAGTCTACGCGCCGCAGAGTGAACGATCGGGCGATCCGGGAGCGCACCCGAGGGCGGCAACCCTGCCGGGGCGCCGGTGCGGGGGACCCGCGACGGCGCCTCGAGAAGGAAGCTTCTGCCCTGTCCGTCGCGAAAATGCGGACCAGTTGAGACCGCCGCCCGTTCGGCAGCGTGGCTCACCGTCCGGGGAGACTTCGCGGGCGCCGCGCTCTGGCGCGCCGCTCGTGCCCGCCCCAGGACTCCGGGCGCACCCTACTTCTTC
>DASTGH010000425.1:0-3347 GCA_035719345.1 Anaeromyxobacteraceae bacterium | reverse complement strand
GGGAGCGGCGCGCTCGGAGCTGGGGTCGCTGCGCGTCGCCGCCGACGAACTGCGGGAGCGCGTCGAGGCGCTGGAGGCGGCCGGCGCGGCGGCGCAGGCCGCCGCCGACGACGCGCGCCGCGAGATGGAGGCGGCGCGCGGCGAGGCGTCGGCGCAGCGCGGGACGGCGGAGGCCGCCGAGGCGCAGGCGGCCGCGCTCGAGGCGGAGCTGCAGGCCGTGCGCTGGGAGAAGGACGAGATCGAGGCGCGCCTTCGCGCCCGGCAGGAGGTGGGCGCCGCCCCCTCGGCCGGCGAGGTGGCGCGGCTCCGCGAGGAGCTGGCTGCGAAGGCGACCGAGTCGACGGAGCTGCGCGCCCAGGTCGCGGCGCGCGTCGAGGAGCTGACGCGGCTGGAGCGCGAGCTGGCCCTGGAACGGGAGCGCGAGGCGGCGCCCGGCGGGGCCGAGGCGCGCGCCAAGGACATGGAGGGCCAGCTCGCCGCGACGCTGAAGCGGCTCGCCGATGCCGAGGCCGTGGCCGCGGCGGCGAGGGCCGACACCGGCGCCCCCGGCCACGAGCTGGCGGAGCGCCTCTACGCCCTGGCGCAGGAGCGCGACACGCTGCAGGCACAGCTCGGCGAGCGGGAGACGCGCATCAGCCGCCTGCAGCGCGAGATCGCGGACAAGACGGACCGCCTGGGCAGGCTCGCGAAGGAGATGGGTGAGCTGAAGTCGTCGAAGGGGCTGGGGAAGCTGTTCAGGTAGGGGCGGGAGCGGGGCCTGAAGCCCCGACCCCCGCCGCCCGCCCTACGCCGCCGCGGCCCGCTTCGGCGCGAGGATCTCCGCCAGGTCGGTCGCGGGCTTGGTGATGGCCTTGAGGCCGAACTTCTGCACGAGGACGTCGAGCACCGCCGGCGTCACGAAGGCGGGGAGCGTCGGCCCGAGCCGGATGTTCTTCACGCCGAGCGAGAGGAGCGTGAGGAGGATGGCGACCGCCTTCTGCTCGTACCAGGAGAGGACGAGCGAGAGCGGCAGCCCGTTCACGTCCGTTCCGAACGCCTTCGCCAAAGCCAGAGCGATCTGGATGGCCGAGTAGGCGTCGTTGCACTGTCCCACGTCGAGCAGGCGCGGGATGCCGCCGATGTCGCCCATCTCCAGCGCGTTGAAGCGGAACTTGCCGCAGGCGAGCGTCAGGACGACGCAGTCCTTCGGCACCGACTCGACGAAGTGCGTGTAGTAGTTCCGGCCGCTGCGCGCGCCGTCGCAGCCGCCCACCAGGAAGAAGTGGCGGAGCGCGCCCGACTTCACCGCCTCGATCACCTTGTCGGCGACCCCGAGCACGGCGTTCCGGCCGAAGCCGACGAGGATGGTCTTGTCCGCGCCGTCCTCCGAGAACCCGGGCGCGGCCAGGGCGGCCTCGATCACCGGTGCGAAGTTCCCGTCGGCGATGTGCCGCACGCCCGGCCAGGCGACGAGGCCGCTCGTGAAGATGCGCGCCTTGTAGCCATCGCGCGGCTTCTGGATGCAGTTCGTGGTCATGAGGACCGCGCCGGGGAAGTCGTCGAACTCCTCCTGCTGGTCCTGCCAGGCGCCGCCGTAGTTGCCGACGAGGTGCGGGTACTTCTTCAGGCCCGGGTAGCCATGCGCCGGCAGCATCTCGCCGTGCGTGTACACCTGGATGCCCTTGCCGGCCGTCTGCTCGAGGAGCGCCTCGAGGTCCTTCAGGTCGTGGCCGGAGACGACGATGGCCTTGCCCTTGCGCGGCGTGACGCGCACCGGCGTCGGGACGGGGTGGCCGTACGCGCCGGTGTGCGCTGCGTCGAGGACCTCCATGGTGCGGAGGTTCGCGGTGCCGCAGCGCATGCAGAGCGCGAAGAGCTCCTCCACCGTCGGGTCCGGCTTCGCCAGGTAGGCGAGCGCCTCGTGGAAGAAGGCATAGAGCCCCGGGTCCTCGTGGCCGAGGATGCGGGCGTGCTCGGCGTAGGCGGCTGCGCCCTTCACCCCGTAGGTGAGCAGCTCCTGGAGGCCTGCCAGGTCCTTGCCGTGCTTCCCGAGCCGGCTGGTGATGGCGAGCGCCTCGCCCTGCGCCACGAGGGCCTCGACGCCCTTCGCCGGCTGGAACGTCGCCGCACCGGAGAGGACCTCCGCCGCCGCACCCTTCGCGGCGCAGGCGCGCCGGTAGCAGTCGCGGGCGCGGTCACGCGCGGCCGCCATGGCGGCGATCTCGGCCGCCAGCCGGTCGGGATCGAAGTTCACGTTCGTCACCGTGGTGAAGAGCGCCGCGACCACCGCCACGTCGACGGACGGGTCGCGCGCGCCGAGCGCGGCGGCGCGGTGCGCCCACGAGGACGCGCCCACGGCGAGGTGCAGGAGCACGTCCTGCAGCGCGGCGACCACAGGGTCCTTGCCGCAGTTGCCGATCTCGGTGCACCCGCCCGTGCCGAGGGCGGTCTGCTCACACTGATAGCAAAACATGCTTCCCATGCCGGTGCTTCTCCTCGTGAAGGCCGGGGCGGAACGCCCCGGCGCGGTGAGACGTCAGGGCCGCCGGGGCGGCTCGGGGCGCGGCGGCCGCCCCAGCGGGACGAGCGGCGGGCCGGCGCGACCGCGGTTGCGGGTGAGGTCGGAGAGGTGCGTCCGCGCCAGCCGCGCGTGCACGACGCGGTTCGCCTCGGCGATCGCGTCGTCGATGATGCAGCGCTGGCAGTCGTCCGGGCGCTCCGGGAACATGCAGGAGGCGATCTCCAGCGTGCCCTCGATGGCCTCGTAGATCTGCAGCAGCGTGGTGGCGCGCGGATCGGCGCGCAGCGCGAAGCCGCCACCCGGCCCGCGCACCGACGTCACCAGCCCGGCCCGCGCCAGCCGCTGCATGACCTTGGCGAGGTGCGCCTCCGACACGGGCAGGCGCGCCGCCAGGTCCCGCGCGCTCACGTGCCGCTCGCGTTCCTCCGCGACCAGCGTCATGGCGTGCAGCGCGATCGAGGCGGCCTCGGAGAGCTTGACGATGCCGGGCATGCGTTCGGGGTTCCGGAAAAGCGGAACCTGTTTACTGAAATGCGGGCGTGGGAGGCAAGGGGGCGGGGGACCTACATGCGGAACGGGTCCGGGACGGGAACGGGGACGGGATCGGGGACGGGAACGGGGACGGGATCGGGGACGGGGACGGGGACGGGATCGGGATCGGGGACGGGGACGGGTTCGGGATCGGGATCGGGGACGGGGTTGCGGTCTCCCTCGCCACCCTCCACCCCGCGACGCCCGCGGTCGCCACCGTTCCGACCGACAGCGCCACGGCCGCCGCCGTGATCACCTTGCCCGACATCACGCATCCTCCCGCGCCGCCGAGGCGGGTACCGCGCGCCCCCGGGTC
>DASTGH010000424.1:0-3280 GCA_035719345.1 Anaeromyxobacteraceae bacterium | reverse complement strand
GGCGGCCGCCGGCTCGGCGCCGCCGGTGCGGCCCACCGGCCCGAGCCGCCCGCGCAGGTGCGTGATCACCTTGATGCGCGAGACGAGCTTGACGGTGCTCCGCAGCCTCGCCTCCCAGCCGGCGTCGTCGCCGCGGCCGCTCGGCTTGTCGAGCACGTCGACCGCTTCCGCGGACAGCGCGTCGTAGGTGCGGAACAGCTCGCCGCGGTTGGTCGAGGCCGAGACGATGAGGATCGGCGTCGGGCACCACGCCATGATGCGCTCGGTCGCCTCGACCCCGGTCATCACCGGCATCATCATGTCGAGCGTCACGACGTCCGGCCGCAGGCGCTGGCAGAGCGCGACGCCCTCCTGGCCGTCGCTCGCCTCGCCCACGACCGCCAGCTCCGGATCCTCGGCCAGGGCCTCCACGATGCGCTTGCGGACGGTGATCGAGTCCTCCACGACGAGGACGCGGATGGGAGGGCTCACGCGATGAGCTCCGCGACGTGCTGGAGGAGGCGAGCCTGGTCGAACTCGCCCTTCACGACGTAGGCGCTGGCGCCCACCTCCGCCCCGCGGCGGCGGTCCTCGGCCGCGCTGCGCGAGGTCACCAGGATGGCCGGGACCGAGGAGAGCTGCGGGTCGGCGCGGGTGGTGCGCACGAACTCGAAGCCGTCCATGCCCGGCATCTCCACGTCCACGACGAAGAGCCCGTAGCGCTGCGCCCGCGCCTTCTCCAGCGCCTCCTCCGCGCTCGAGGCGAGCGCCACCTCGTAGCCCGCCGCCTCCAGGATGCTCTGCTCCAGCATGCGGGTGGTGAGCGAGTCGTCGATGACCAGGACGGGTGGCCTGCGGGGCGCGGCCTGCGCCTCGGGGCCGGCGGCGCGAGCGGCGGCCGCGACCAGCCCGGCGGCGTCCAGGACGAGCTGCGGCACGCCGTGCGCGTCGATCGACACGCCCGCCACCACCGCGTCCGCCTCGACGAAGGGCGGGAGCGGGCGCAGGACCACGTCCGCGACGCCGAGGAGCCGGTCCGCGCCGAGCGCCGCGCGCCGGCCGCCGGACTCCACCACCACGGCGCCGAGGTGGCCGCGCCGGCCGGCCCCGGCCGGTCGGCCGAGCGCCGCCGCCAGCTCCGCGAAGGGGAGCACCATCCCGCCGTGCGAGACGGCCAGGCCGGCGCCGGCGCGCACCACGCCCGCGCGCGGCAGGAAGAAGGTCTCGCGCACCGCGTCCAGCGGGATGGCGAGCGTGGCGCCGGCGGATTCCACCAGCAGGGCGGAGATGGCGGAGAGGGAGACGGGCACGGTCAGCTCGACGACGGTGCCGTGCCCGGGCGAGCTGGCGAGCTCGAGCCGGCCCTCGAGCCGCGCCGCCACCGCCCGGGCCGCGTCGAGGCCGACGCCGCGTCCGGCGACGTCGTTCACGCCGCGGCTGGTCGAGAGCCCGCGCCCGGCCAGCAGGAGCTCGGTCGCGCCGCGCACGTCGAGCGCGGCGGCGGCCTCGGGCCGGAGCAGGCCCTTGCGCACGGCCGCCTCGCGCACCGCCGCCAGGTCGATGCCGGCCCCGTCGTCGCGGCACGCGAACGCCACCCGCCCGCCGCGGCGCTCCACCTGCAGCGCGATCCGCCCGGTCGCCGCCTTGCCCCGCCGCAGCCGCTCCGCGGCCGGCTCGATGCCGTGGGCCACCGCGTTGCGCACGACGTGCACGAGCGCGTCGCGGACGGCGCCCATCACCTGGGCGTCGAGGCGCACCGCCCCGCCCGTCGCCTCGAACGCGACCGACAGGTCGAGCGTCCGGGCCGCGTCGCGGGCCGCGTGCTCGAGCGGCGCGAAGAGCGCCTGCGCCGGGACCAGCCGCAGCCGGTCGGCGCGGGCGCGGACGTTGCCCAGCTCCCGCTCCAGCCGCTCGGCTCCGCTCGACAGCGCACGCTGGGCTCCGGCCAGCGCCCGGCGGAGCTCCTCGACCACCGGGCGGAGCCGCTGGGCCGCGAGGTCGCCGCCCTCGAGCCGCGCGCGCGGCGCGGCCAGCTGATCGTCGAGCGCGTGCGCGATCTGGCCGGCATCGGCCAGGCGCACCAGCTGCCGGCGCAGGTCCGCCGCCTGCACGTCCGCCTCCACCACGGCGTCGTGCAGCGCGTCCATCTCCTCGACCTCCACCCGGACGGTGCGGATGGCCTCGTCGGGCGCCGCCTGCGGCGCCTGCTCCGCGCCCTCGTCCGCCGGCGGGGCACGGAGCGCCGCGAGCGCGCCCTGCATCTCGCCGACGATGCGGAGGAGCGCATCGACGCGGTCGCGGGAGACGGGCGGCGACGCCTCGTCCCGGTGCGGGGCGAGCGCGTCCTCGGCGGCGTGCGCCAGATCGCCGATGGGCGCCTGCTGGACGACGCGCGCCGCGCCCTTGAGCGTGTGCGCGCCGCGCAGGAGCCGGGCCACCAGGGCGCGATCGCCGGGCGCCTTCTCCAGATCCAGGATCCCCCGGCCGAGCGCCTCGACCAGCTCGCGGGCCTCCACCCGGAAGTACTTGAGCCGGTCCTTGGTCATGGGCGGATCCGGGGCCGCGGGCGGCCTCTGCCTCCCTAGGCCGCCGCCCCGGGCTGGACGAGGCGGGCGAGGTCGCGCGACATCGAGGCCAGCTCCGAGGCCGTCTGCAGCGTCTGGCCCGAGCTCGTCTCGGCCTCGCGCGTCGCCTGCGCCACGTTGCCGATGGCGACGTTCACCTGCTCGACGGCGGTGGCCTGCTGCTTGGTGGAGAGCTCGATCTCGCGCGCCGCGTCGGTGGTGGTCGCGACCAGCCGGGCGATCCGGTCGAACGTGGCCGCCACGTCGGCGCTGAGGCGGGCGCCCGCCTCGACCGCCTTGGCGCCGGCCTCGGTGGCCATCACGGTCGTGTTCACGGCGGCGCGCACGTCGTCCACCAGCGTGCGGATGTCCTTGGTGGAGCCGCCGACGCGGTCGGCCAGCTTGCGGATCTCGTCGGCGACCACGGCGAAGCGCCGGCCGGCCTCGCCCGCGCCCGCGGCCTCGATGCTGGCGTTGATGGCGAGGATGTTGGTCTGCTCCGCCAGCTCGTCGATGACCTGGAGGATGCCGCCGATCTGCTGCGACTTGCGGCCGAGCTCGAGCATGTGGCCGACGATGGTCTCGACCTGGCGCCGGCTGGCGCCGCTCGACTCCTGGCTGCGCTGCACCGTCTGGTCGCCGTCGCGCGCCGCCGCCGCCGTCTCGGCAGCCACCGTCGCCACGCGCTGCGCGCTCCCCGAGATCTGGCGCGAGGTCGCCAGCAGCTCGTTGATGGT
>DASTGH010000423.1:0-2952 GCA_035719345.1 Anaeromyxobacteraceae bacterium | reverse complement strand
GGGTGGCTCGTCGAGCGGGCGTCGGGCCGGGACGGGGCGGGGCGGTAGCGGAGGTGAGAATGGGGTCGGGGTCGGGGCGGGGATGGGCCGCTGGCGCCGGGCGCGCGCTCGCCGGCGCCGGCGGGATCGTGCTCCTCGCCGCGGTGGTGGTGGTGCCGCTCGGGTTACGCGAACAGGCGATGCTGGGCGGCGCGGTCCTCGCCGCCTCCCTCATCGCGTTCCGCAGCCGCTCACCCGCGGTGACGGCCGCGCTCGCCGCCGCCTCGGTGGCCGTCTCTGCGCGCTACGTGTGGTGGCGCCTCGGCACGGTCGGGCCCGCGCACGCCAGCCCCGAGGCGGCGCTCGGGGCCGTCCTGCTTGCGGCCGAGGCGTACGCGTTCCTCATGCTCGTCCTCGGCTACTTCCAGACGGTCGGCACGCTCCGGCGCCCGCCGGCGGCCATGCCGCCCGACCCCGCCTCATGGCCGATCGTCGACGTCTACGTCCCAACCTACAACGAGCCGCTCGAGGTGGTGCGCGCGACCGTGCTCGCCGCCGCGGCCATGGACTGGCCGCGCGAGAAGCTGCGAGTCTGGATCCTCGACGACGGCCGCCGCCCGGCGTTCCGGGCCTTCGCGGCGCGCGCCGGCGTCGGCTACCTCGTCCGCCCCGACAACCGCCACGCCAAGGCCGGCAACATCAACGCCGCGCTCCGGCGCACCGGCGGCGAGTACGTCGCCATCTTCGACTGCGACCACGTGCCGGTGCGCTCCTTCCTGCAACTCACCGTCGGCTGGTTCCTGCGCGATCCCAAACTGGCGGTCGTGCAGACGCCGCACCACTTCTACTCGCCCGATCCGTTCGAGCGGAACCTGAACACGTTCCGCCGCGTGCCGAACGAGGGCGAGCTCTTCTACGCGCTCATCCAGCCCGGGAACGACCTGTGGAACGCGGCCTTCTTCTGCGGCTCCTGCGCCGTGCTGCGCCGCGCCGCGCTGGAGGAGGTGGGGGGCATCGCGGTGGAGACGGTGACGGAGGACGCGCACACGGCGCTCCGCATGCACCGGCGCGGCTGGAACAGCGCCTACCTCGACGTGCCGCAGGCGGCCGGCCTCGCCACGGAGAGCCTCTCGGCGCACGTCGGCCAGCGCATCCGCTGGGCGCGCGGCATGGCACAGATCTTCCGGATCGACAACCCACTCCTCGGGCGCGGCCTCACCCTGCCCCAGCGGCTCTGCTACGTCGCCGCCATGCTGCACTTCTTCTCGGGGGTGCCGCGCCTCGTCTTCCTGGTCGCGCCGCTCTGGTACCTGTTCTTCGAGCTGCACGTCTTCAACGCGCTGCCGCTGGCCGCGCTCGCCTACGCGCTGCCGCACATCGCCCACGCCACCGCCACGAACTCACGCATCCAGGGGCGCTTCCGCCACTCCTTCTGGTCGGAGGTGTACGAGACCTGCCTCGCCTTCTACATCGCCATCCCCACGACCGTGGCGCTCGTCGACCCGCGCGCCGGGTCCTTCAACGTCACCGCCAAGGGCGGCAAGGTGGAGCGCGCCTTCTTCGACACGCGCATCGCCCGCCCGCTCCTCGCGCTGGCGGCGCTGCAGCTCGGCGGGCTCGCCGCCGGCGCCTGGCGGCTCGCCTCGGGCCACGGCCGCGTCGACGCCATCGTCGTGAACATGGCCTGGTGCGTCCACGGGCTCACCATCGTGGCCGCGGCGCTGGCGGTGGCGCACGAGCGGCGGCAGGTGCGGAGCGCGCCGCGCGTCGCGGCCCGGCTGCCGGTGGTGCTCCACCTGGAGGGGAGCCGCACCGCGGCGGCGACCTCGCTCGACCTGTCGCGGGAGGGGGCGCGGCTCTCGGCGGCGATGGAGCGGCCGGTCGCCACCGGCGCGGCGCTGCACGTCACCTTCCCCGGCCAGGGCGCGGCGGTGCCGGTCCCGGCGCGCGTCGTGTCGCACGAGGATGGGCAGCTCCGCCTCCGCTTCGCCGCGCTCACGGTGGAGGAGGAGTCGGCGCTGGTGGCCGCGGTCTTCGGCCGCGCCGACGCCTGGGCGCGCTGGCGCGAGGGGCGCGGCGACGACCACCCGGTGAGGGCCCTCTCGCAGGTGGCAGCGCACGGGCTGGCGGGCGTGTGGCGCGCGGGCGCGGTGCTCTCGCCTTTCCCGCAGCGGCACGCCCCAGTGCCCGCCGTCGCCCGGAGCTCGACGTGACCGCCCTGCCCGCCCTGGCGCTGGCCGCCTGGGTGGCCGCGTCGTCGACCGCTCCCGATGCAACGGGCGACGCCGCCCCGCGCTTCGAGGCGGTGCCGCTCCGCATCGACGCCACCGAGCGCTCCCCCGAGCTACGCTTCCCGTTCCGCGCCCGCGGCGACCGCGCGCTGGTGCGGGCACGGGTGGTGCTGACGGTGGACCCCACCGCCTCGACCGCCTTCCCCGGCCTGGAGGTGCTGGTGAACGACCGCTCCTTCGGCGAGATCGCGAAGGACGGCGGCGGCACCCGGACCTTCGAGGTGCCGGGCGAGGCGCTTGGCGACCGCAACACGCTCGCGCTCCGCCTCTCGGGCGCGCACGACGCCTGCGCCCCCGCGCCCGCGGGCGCGTGGCGCGTGCTGCGGGCAGGCGCCATCGAGCTCGCCACGGTCGCGCAGGAGCTGCCGCCCGACCTCGGGCTCCTGCCGCTGCCCTTCGTCGATGCGGAGGTCGATCGCGAGGCCGAGGTGGCTGTGGTGCTGCCGTCCTTCGACCCGGGCGCGATCCGGGCCGGGGCGGTGGTCGCGGGGTGGCTCGGGCTGGTCGGCGGCGTCCCGCTCCGCTTCCATGCGCTCCCCGCGCTCCCACCCGGCGACGCCATCGTCCTCATCGACGGCGCGGAGGCCGCGGCGCGGCTCGGCCTGCCCGCGCCGCGCGGCCGGGCGGTGCGCGTCGTCCCGAACCCGCGCGCGCCCGACGCGCGCCTCCTCGTGGTGGAGGC
>DASTGH010000422.1:0-7064 GCA_035719345.1 Anaeromyxobacteraceae bacterium | reverse complement strand
GTTTGACACGACAGTTTGCGCGGGTGCTAGGATGGCGCACCCGCCGGACACGCAGCACGCGCACCGAGGAACGCCGCCTTGCGCAAGTTCTTCGCGACCCACGAGTTCGTCGTCGTGTGCGTGCTCGTGGGGCTGGTCCTGCTCATCGGCGCCATCAACCCCGCGTTCTACTCGCTGGGGAACCTCTTCAGCCTGCTCAAGGGCACCGTCATCCTCGGGATCTTCGCCCTGGGCGTGCTCATCGTCATCATCTCCGGCCACATCGACATCTCGTTCACGGCCATCGCCGCCTTCGCGATGTACTGCACCGGCAAGCTCATGCTGCAGTTCTTCCCCGGCGCGCCGCTCGTCGCGGCGCTGCTGGTGGCGGGCGTGATCGGGGTGCTGCTCGGGTCGGTGAACGCGCTCTTCGTGGCGTGGTTCCGCATGCCCGCGCTCATCGTGTCGCTCGGCACCGCCAGCGCCATCCGCGGCTTCATGCTCGCCTTCATCGGCGTGCGCATCATCAACAACCTGCCGCAGGCCCACATCGCCTTCTCCCGGTCGCACCTCCTCCAGCTCACCGATTCGACGGGCCGGATCGTCTCCCTGCCCACCGCCTTCCTCCTCTACGCCGCGCTGGCGGTGCTGGTCTGGCTGCTCCTCCGCTACACGATCCTGGGGCGCGGCATCTACGCCCTGGGCGGCGACGCGGTCGCGGCCGAGCGCGCCGGCTTCAACGTGCGCGGCATCCAGTTCTTCATCTTCTGCTTCGTCGGCCTGCTGTCCGGGATGGCCGGTGTCCTCCACTCGACGTACATGCGCAACGCCAATCCCTTCGACCTCGTCGGGACCGAGCTCGGCGTCATCGCCGCCGTCGTCCTGGGAGGCGCCAGCATCACCGGCGGAAAGGGCTCGGTCTTCGGGACGGTGGTGGGCGTGCTCTTCATCGTCGTCGTCGACAACAGCCTCATCCTGGCCGGCATCCCCTCCTACTGGCAGCGCGTGGTCACCGGGCTCATCATCGTCGTCAGCACCGCCGCCACCGCCCTCCGCACCCGCGCGGAGGCGCGCGCCGCCGCCTGAGCGCACCGATCGCCATGGATCTCGTCCGGCGCCTCCAGCTCAGGGACCTCGTCAACCGGGACGACAACCTGCTGCGCCTGCTCGTCATCTCGGTGCTCGTCTTCGGGACGATGACGGTGCTGAACCCGGACCGCTTCCTCACCGGCCTCAACATCGACTCGATGGCCAACCAGTTCCCGGAGCTGGGCATCCTCTCCCTGGGCGTGATGCTGGCCATGATCACCGGCGGCATCGACCTGTCGGTGGTGGGGGTGGCGAACCTGGCCGGCATCTTCGTCGCCCTGGTGTTCACGAAGGTCATGCCAGCGGACGCGGCCGGCGCGGCGCTCGTCGGCTGGATCGCGCTGGCGCTCGGCGTGGCGCTGTGCACCGGGCTCGCCGCCGGCGCGGTGAACGCGTTCCTGGTCGCGGTGGTGGGCATCCCGCCCATCCTGGCCACCCTCGGGACGATGCAGCTCTTCACCGGCCTCGCCATCGTCATCACCCAGGGTTACGCCGTGGTCGGCTACCCCGAGGCGTTCCTGGCCCTCGGCAGCGGCCGCGTCTGGATCTTCCCCATCCCCTTCGTGGTGTTCGCCGCCTGCGCCGGGGCCATGAGCGTGCTGCTCGGGCGCACCCGCTTCGGGCTGCAGCTCTACGTCATGGGGACGAACCTCCGGGCCGCCGTCTTCGCCGGCATCGAGACGCGCAAGGCGCTCTTCAAGAGCTACCTGCTCAGCGGGCTCCTCTCCGGGATCGCGGGCGTGGTCATGATCTCCCGCACCAACTCGGCCAAGGCGGACTACGGCGAGTCCTACGTGCTGCAGGCGGTGCTGGTCTCGGTGCTGGGCGGCGTGAACCCGGCCGGCGGCTTCGGGACGGTGCTGGGCGTGACGGTGGCGGTCCTCTCGCTCCAGTTCCTCTCCTCGGGCTTCAACATGCTCCGCTTCTCGAACTTCGCGAAGGAGTTCACCTGGGGCATGTTCCTGCTCGCCATCATGACCCTCAACTACGTGCAGAACCGACGGAGGCCGCGGCGGGAGGCGGCCCGCGTCCAGTCCATCGCCACGGGAGGCGCGCAATGAAGAAGTTCGTCAATCGGCCGGACCGGTTCGTGGACGACATGCTGGAGGGCATCCTGGCGGCGCACCCGGACCGGCTCCGGAACGTCGCGGACGACCTGCGCTGCGTCGTGACCGCGCGCCCGAAAGACGGGAAGGTCGGCATCGTCACCGGCGGCGGCTCGGGCCACCTGCCGCTCTTCCTCGGCTACGTCGGCGACGGGCTCCTCGACGGCTGCGCGGTGGGCGGCGTGTTCCAGTCGCCGAGCGCCGAGCAGATGCTGGAGGTGACGAAGGCGATCCACCGCGGCGCCGGCGTCCTCTACCTCTACGGCAACTACTCCGGCGACATCATCAACTTCGACATGGCGGCGGAGATGGCCTCCATGGAGAACATCCAGGTGAAGTCGCTCGTCGGCAACGACGACGTGGCCTCGTCCGCGCGCGGCCAGGAGGAGAAGCGGCGGGGCGTGGCGGGGATCTTCTTCCTCTACAAGGCGGCGGGCGCGGCGGCGGCGGCGGGCGCCTCCCTCGACGAGGTGCTGCGCGTGGCGGAGAAGGCGAAGGCCAGCGTCCGCACCATGGGCGTCGCCCTCACCCCCTGCATCATCCCGGAGGTGGGCCACCCCTCCTTCACGCTCGGCGAGAAGGAGATGGAGATCGGCATGGGCATCCACGGCGAGCCCGGCATCCGCCGGGGCGAGCTGCTCCCCGCCGACGCCGTCGCCGACGAGATGATGAAGCCCATCCTGGAGGACCTGCCGTTCCGGTCGGGCGACGAGGTGGCGGTGCTCATGAACGGCCTCGGCGGCACGCCCAAGGAGGAGCTGTACGTCATGTACCGGCGGGTGGCGCAGATCCTGAAGGGCAAGGGGATCTCCGTCTGGCACGTGTGGGCGGGCGAGTTCGCCACCTCGATGGAGATGGCCGGCCTCTCCATCTCCGTCCTGCGCCTCGACGCCGAGCTGAAGCGGCTCCTGGCCGCGCCGGCGCTGACGCCGTTCTTCGAGCAGGCCGCCATCGCGGGCTAGCGAACGGAGGATGCCGTGAAGGACGCGCTCCGGGCCGAGGACCTCGTCGCGCTGCTGGCGCGGCTCAAGGCGCTCATGGAGGAGAAGAAGGAGTTCCTCATCGAGCTCGACGGAAAGGTGGGCGACAGCGACCTCGGCCTCACCATGAGCAAGGGCCTCGCCGCCGCGTCCGACGCGGTGGCGGGCACGGCGGAGCCGCCCGGCAAGCTCCTGGCGCGCGCCGGCATGGCCATCGCCAGGGCGGCGCCCTCCACCATGGGCACGCTCACGGCGACCGGGTTCATGCGCGGGGGCAAGGCGCTCGAGGGGGTGGAGGCGGTCGGCACCGCCGAGATGCGCCGCTTCTGGCGCGCCTTCCTCGACGGGGTCGTCGAGCGCGGCAAGGCGAGGCCGGGCGACAAGACGGTCGTCGACGCGCACGGGCCGCTCGTCGCGGCGCTGGAGCGCGCCGAGGCCTCCGGCGCTCGCCTGGGCGAGGCGCTCGACGCCGCCGTCGCGGCCGCGGCGGGGGGCGTGGAGGCCACGAAGAGCATGGTCTCGCAGCGCGGCCGGGCGGCCGCGTTCCAGGAGAAGACCCGCGGGATCCCGGACGCGGGCGCCACGGTCGCGCTCCTGATCGTGGAGGCGTTCCGGGACTTCGTCGCCGCTCCTTCGACGTAGCAGTCCGTTCACCCAGCGGTCCAGCAGGAAACCATCGGGAGGTCACATGAGACGCGCCATCTCGCTCAGCCTCGCATTGCTCGCGCTGTCGCCCGCATTCGTCTCCGCCGCCGACAAGCCCAAGAAGTCGAAGTACACGATCGCCACCGTGGTCAAGGTGGACGGGATCGCCTGGTTCGACCGCATGCGCGAGGGCGTCACCAAGTTCGGGAAGGACACCGGCCACGACACCTTCGAGCTCGGGCCGGCCAAGGCCGACGCCGCCGAGCAGGTCAAGATCATCGAGAACCTCATCGCGCAGAAGGTCGACGCCATCGCGGTGGTCCCGTTCTCGCCCGAGGCGCTCGAGCCGGTGCTGAAGAAGGCGCGCGACGCCGGCATCGTCGTCATCAGCCACGAGGCGACGAACCAGCAGAACGTCGACTACGACATCGAGGCGTTCGTGAACGAGGAGTACGGCGCCCACATGATGGACAACCTGGCCAAGTTCATGGGCGGCGAGGGCGAGTGGGCGAACTTCGTCGGGAGCCTCACCTCCAAGTCCCACAACCAGTGGCAGGACGGCGCCGAGGCGCGGGCCAAGGAGAAGTACCCGAAGATGAAGCTCGTCTCGCGCCGCAACGAGGAGTACGACGACCAGAACAAGGCCTACCAGAAGACGAAGGAGCTCATCACCGCCTTCCCCAACCTGAAGGGCATCCTCGGCGCGGCCTCGACCACGGCCCCCGGCGCCGGCCTGGCGGTGGAGGAGGCGGGCCTGCAGAACAAGATCAACGTCGTCGGCACGAGCCTCGTGTCCAGCTGCGGCCAGTATCTGAAGTCGGGCGCCACGAAGATGATCTTCTTCTGGGATCCGGCCGACGCCGGCTACGTCATGAACAAGATGGCGGTGGAGGTGCTGAACGGGAAGAAGATCGCCGCTGGCCAGAACCTCGGGGTGAAGGGCTACGAGAAGCTCAAGGCCGACCCCAAGAACCCGAAGGTCTTCTACGGCCAGGCCTGGGTCGACGTGACCAAGGACAACATGGATCAGTTCAAGTTCTAGGCCGGCCTCGGAGGCCGCGCCTCGCGGCGCGGCCTCCCTCCGGACCCGCCATGAGCGCCGACGCCCTTCTCGCCCTGCAGGACGTGGACAAGTGGTTCGCCGGCGTCCACGCGCTGAACAGGGTGTCGCTCGCCATCCGCCGCGGCGAGATCCACTGCCTGGCGGGCGAGAACGGGTCGGGCAAGTCCACGCTCATCAAGGTCATCGCCGGGGTGGTGCGGCCCGACGCCGGCACCATCGCCATCGACGGCAGCGTCCGTCCCCGGCTCCACCCCATCGACGCCATCCGCGCCGGCATCCAGGTCATCTACCAGGACTTCTCGCTCTTCCCGAACCTGACGGTGGCCGAGAACCTGGCGCTCAACACCGAGCTCGACGAGCGGCGCAAGCTGGTGCGGTGGAGCGAGGTGCGGGCCATCGCCCGCCGCGCGCTGGAGCAGATCGACGTCCTCATGGACCTCGACCAGCGCGTGGAGCGGCTGCCGGTGGCGGACAAGCAGCTCGTCGCCATCGCGCGCGCGCTGCTCCACGACGCGCGGCTCGTCATCCTCGACGAGCCGACGACGGCGCTCACCGGCCGCGAGGTGAAGCGCCTCTTCGAGATCATCAAGCGCATGCAGGCGAAGGGCATCTCCGCGCTCTTCGTCAGCCACAAGCTGCGCGAGGTGCTGGAGATCAGCGAGCGCATCACCATCCTCCGCAACGGGCAGAAGGTGGCGGAGGGCGAGGTCGCGCGCTTCGACGAGCGCAAGATCGTCCAGTTCATGACCGGACGCGAGATCTCCGGGGAGCGCTTCAGCTACCAGCCGGCCGGGCGCCGCCGCCTGCTCGAGGTCTCCGGGCTCGGCTACCGGGACAAGTTCCACGGCGTCGACCTCGTCCTGCACGAGGGCGAGATCCTCGGGATCACCGGCCTGCTCGGCTCCGGCCGGACCGAGCTGGCGCTGTCGCTCTTCGGCCTCCGGCCGCACGACCGCGGCACCATCCGCGTCGACGGCGTGGAACAGCGCATCGACTCCATCCCGCGCGCCATCCGCGCCGGCATCGCCTACGTGCCCGAGGACCGCGTCTCCGAGGGCCTGTTCCTGTCGCAGAGCATCGCGCGCAACGTGAGCGTGAGCGTGCTCGACCGGCTGCGCGGGCGCGGCGGGCTCGTCGATTTCGGGCGCGTCCGGGAGCTGGTGCAGCGCTGGGTGAAGGCGCTCGCCATCGCCACGCCGGACGCCGAGCTGCCGGTCCAGTCGCTCTCGGGAGGCAACCAGCAGCGCGTGGTGCTCGCCCGCTGGCTCTCGACGCAGGCGCGCGTGCTCGTGCTGAACGGCCCCACGGTCGGCGTCGACATCGGCTCCAAGGCCGACATCCACACCAAGCTGAAGGAGCTGGCGGCCGGCGGGCTCGGGATCATCGTCATCTCCGACGACCTCCCGGAGCTGGTCCAGAACTGCAACCGCGTGCTCGTCATGGAGAAGGGGCGCGTGGTGACCTCGCTGGAGGGCGACGCGCTCACCGAGGCGAGCCTCACCCAGGCCCTCGGCGGGAACGGCGCCCGGGCCGCCGGCGCCTGAGCGCGACGGAGTCGCCCTGGAGGCGGTCATGATCGTCGGAGCTCACGCGGTCGTGTACAGCGCGGACGCGGAGGCGGACCGGGCCTTCCTGCGCGACGTCCTGGGCCTGCCCCACGTGGACGCGGGGCACGGCTGGCTCATCTTCGCGCTGCCGCCGTCCGAGGTGGCCGTCCACCCCGCCGAGGCGAGCGGCCGCCACGAGCTCCACCTCATGGTCGACGACGTCCGCGCGTTCGTGCGGGAGATGCGCCGCCGAAAGGTCCGCTGCTCGGCGATCCGGGAGCAGCCGTGGGGGTCGCTCACGCGCCTGCGTCTGCCGGGCGGCGGCGAGGTGGGGGTGTACCAGCCGACGCATCCGCGGCCGGCGGCCGGCGGGGCGCGGAAGGGGGCGCGGCGAAGCCGCGGCAAGTGACGAGGAGAGGTGCGCGCCCTCTCCCCTTCCCTCCCCCGTCGTGAGACGGGGGAGGGGGTCTGGCCGCCGGCGCCGACCTCGTCCGCGACCGCGTCCCCGTCCCCGTCCCCGACCCCGTCCCCGTCCCCGTCCCCGACCCCGTCCCCGTCCCCGACCCCGTCCCCGACCCCGACCCCGACCCCGACCCCGTCCCCGTCCCCGTCTCCGACCCCGACCTCGACACGCGGTCACGACCGCGACGAAGTC
>DASTGH010000421.1:0-8560 GCA_035719345.1 Anaeromyxobacteraceae bacterium | reverse complement strand
GGCTCCGCGTCGTGCGGCGCCCGCTGCGCGACTTGGCGCGGGCGGATCCGCTGCGCGGCGCCGAGCGGCCCTTGCCGCTGCGCGAGCGCGCCGCGCTCCCGCGCGCGCGCGACCCGCTCCGTCTCTTGGTCGACATCGCCATGCTCGTCTCCCCTTCGTGGTCCCCTGCCCGAGCCGAAGGGTGATCACGCTGGGTGTGTGCGGCAAGCGCGCGGCGGCGCGTCCGCCCCCCCGCGCGGGCGAACGCGGCGACGAGGTCGGCGAGCGCTTCCACCTCGCCGGCGCGGAACCATGGCACCGGACGGGGCGGCGGCGCGTCGCTCACGACGGCGATCACGCGGCGGTCGGTGGCGCACAGGAACGCAGCGTCGATGGCCTGGCGGTGCACCTCGACCCGCGGGAGCGCCGCGCGCCGGAAACCCTCGGCCACCACCAGGTCGACCGGCGGGAGCAGCCGCAGGAGCGCGCCGACCGACTGCACCGGCGGGCCGAAGAAGGCGACCTCGTGCGGGCTCGCGAGCGCCACCGCTCGCGCGCCGGCGGCGCGCAGGCGGGCGCTGTCCTTCCCCGGCCGGTCGAACGCGTGCCGGTGGCCGGAGCCCTTCAGCGCGGCCACCGCGAGGCCGCGCGCGGCGAGCGCGGGGAGGAGCTTCACCAGCAGCGTCGTCTTCCCGGAGCCGCTCGCGCCGGAGAAGGCGAGCACCGGCGGGCGGCGGGCGCGCGGGCTCACGACGAGGCGACCTCGATCCGTGGCGCGGGGGTCGCCCCCGCCGGCGCGCCACCCGCCCCCTCCCCGAGGGAGGGGCCGGGCGAGCGCGTCCCGGGGAGCACGATCGCCGGCCGTCCATGCCCGCTCCCGGCCGGTACACCCGCGCCGCCGGGGGCGCGCCTTCCCGGGTGCCCCACGGCGACGGGACGCGAGGCGCGCCCCGCGCAGGCCTCCTCGACGCAGCTCGGCACGGCGGCGGGAAGTCGATCCAACCTGTCCATGTCTGGCATGTTCTCACGCCGGCCCGGCCGCGCTCGCAAACGTTGCGGGGGGGTCCACTTGATCCAGGCCAAAGCGCACGATCTGCAGCGGATCGCCGCGGGATCCCGGGCCTGCCCCATGCACTCCCGCTCGCCGCCGAAGCCCGCCGTGTCAACGTCACCGCCGGGCGGCTGGAGGTCCCGTGCTCTCGACTGCTCCGGTGAACGACTGCGCCACCTGTACGCTCGGCATCGCCTCCCAGGGCCGCTGCCGCCTCACCCCGACCATGCGGGAGGCCGGCGCGACGCTGTGCGCGCAGGGCGAGCGGCCGCGCAACGTCTACTTCGTGAAGGAGGGCTTCGTCTCGCTGTCCGCGGTCAGCCCGCGCGGGAGCGAGGTGCAGCTCACGCTGCGCGGCCCGGCCTCCCTGCTCTGCACGGACGCCATGCACAACGCGCCCTCCCCCTACGAGGTGAAGGCGCTCTCGCGCGTGAAGCTGTGCGGCATCGCGGGTGACCAGATGAGCTCCTGGATCGGCCCCGAGCGGAGCCCGGCGCGCGCCGTCCTCGACCTGCTGCTGGCGGAGGGGCGCATGCAGCGGGACGAGGTGAACTACCGCCAGGGCGACTGCCTCTCCCGGGTGGCGCGCTTCGCGCTGGCACACGCGCGCTTCCTCGCCGACCGGCCCAACGCGGTCCGCAAGCAGGTGGTCGCCCGCCTGCTCGGCATGCGCGCCGAGACCCTCTCGCGCTGCCTCACCCGCCTGGAGCGGGAGGGCGTCGTGGACGCATCCCGCGGGGTGCGCGTGCTCGACGCGCGCCGCCTCGCGAGCATCGCCATGGAAGACGTGAACGCCTGAGCGCGTTGAGACAAGAACCCCAGGGGGAGGACACGCCATGTTCGGTCTGAGGATGCCCGAGCTGCTCATCATCCTGCTCGTGCTCGTGCTCGTGTTCGGCGCGAACAAGATCCCGCAGCTCGGGAGCGCGCTCGGCGACACGATGAAGAACTTCAAGAAGGCGCTCAACGCCAAGGACGAGCAGTCCGCGAAGGAAGAGCAGGCCGCCCGCGACAGCGCCGCGCCCGCGCAGCGCACCGCCGACGAGGCGAAGGCGCGCAGCGACCGCTCGGCCTGAGCGACGGCCGGGCGCGACCGCGCACGCCGCGGCGCCCCGGCCGCAGCGCCCCCTCACCTCACTCGGTGCAGGTCACGCAGCGCCGGATGGCAGGCAGCGCGCGCAGGCGGTCGCGGCCGATGGCACCGCCGCACACCTCGCACTGGCCGTAGGATCCGTCGGCGATCCGCGCCAGCGCCGCGTCGATCTCGACCAGCTCGCCGTTCGCCGCGGCCGCCGCTGCATCCGCGGCCAGCGCGCGCCGGCGCGCCGCGAGCATCCGTGCGGCGTCGCGGCGAGAGGGATCCATGCGCGCCGGATCCCTCTTCAGGAGGCGTGCCGCCGGCGAGAAGCCAAGGATCACCGATGGTTGACGGGCGCCGCCCTGCGAAATCTGCGGTCGCGCCCGGCGCCGGCCGCACCTTCTGCGGCGCCCGGTGTTGCGTCAGCGCGACGCGAGCAGGCGCGCGATCCGGTACGCCACGCGGAGCACGGCCAGCCCCACCGCGTCGAGGAGCCACCTCGCCACGCGCGGCTGCGCCGCCACCTCCCGCTCGCTCACGGGGCGGGCCCCGGCCACGATCCGGTCCATCCAGGCGGCGGCCTCCCCGGCCAGCGCCGGGTCGTTCACCTCCACCAGCGTCTCGAGGTTCGCCAGCGAGAACGGGTCGAGGTTGAAGCTCCCGAGCAGCAGGCGGCGGCGATCCGCCACCGCGACCTTGGCGTGCAGCACCGTCTCCTGCCACTCGTGGATGCGGACCCCGGCGCGCAGGAGCTGGCGGTAGAGGCGGCGGGTCGCGGCGCGCGCGAACGGCACGTCGCTCACGCCGGGGAGGAGGAGCGTCACCGCGACCCCGCGGCGCGCCGCGGCGGTGATGGAGCGGACCAGGCGGCGGTCGGGCAGGAAGTAGGCGTGTGCGATGCGCACCTCGGCCCGGGCGGCGCCGAGCGCCTTGAGATAGCGGCGCCGCAGCGCCCGTCCCCCGCCCAGGCCGGAGAGGTGGACGCGCAGCGGGCCGGGCGGCGCCGGAGCGCGCCGATGGGCCAGCCGCTCCGCGAGCCAGACCGCCACCGGGCCGCGGATCTCGAGCGCCAGGTCGAGCCAGCGCGCCCCGCCCGGCTCGCCGGGGCGGCCGTAGGCATCGCCGACGTTGATGCCGCCGAGGAACGCCACCGCGTCGTCCACGAGCAGGATCTTGCGGTGGTTGCGGCGGAAGCGGCCGGCGAGGAGCGCGGCCAGCGGGTTGTAGACCGCCACCTCGCACCCCGCGTCGCGCAGGAGCGCCGCGACCTCGCGCCCGTCCGCGGCCGACCCCCAGCCGTCGATGACGACGGCGACGCGGACGCCGCGCCGCGCCGCCGCCGCCAGCGCCTCCACGAAGCGCCGCCCGACGCCGTCGTGCGCGAAGGCGTACACCTCGAGGCGCACGTGGTGCGCCGCGGCGGCGATGGCGGCGAGCATGCGCGGGTACGCGGCCGGCCCGCCGTCGAGGAGCGCGACGTCGCCGCCGGAGCTCCGGCGCGCGGGCGCGGTGCGCTGCGGGGAGGCCATGCGCACAGCGTAGCGCACGGTGCTGCCGGGCGGGTCGCGCGCCCGGGCTCCATCCCGCTCGCCCCGGCCCGGCGGTTGTGGCAGCATCGCGAGGTGGGCCCGGAGCCCGCGCGGAGGTGGACGATGCTTCCGACGGAGGAGAGATCGCCGCGCCGGCCCGAGGGCGTCCGCGCCATCAGCGTCGGCGACTTCATGACCCGCGAGCTCGTCACGGTGAACGAGCACGACGACCTCGCGCTCGCCGAGCAGATGCTGCGCCTGGGCGAGATCCGCCACCTGCCGGTGGTCCGCGGAGGCAAGCTCGTCGGGATCCTCACGCAGCGCGACCTGCTCCGCTCCGCCGTCGAGCACGCGCCGCGCACCACCGCCGCCGGCGAGGTGATGACGCGCGAGCCGACCGCGGTCCGGCCGTCCACCTCGCTCGTCCACGCCGCCCGCGTCATGCTGGCGAACAAGTACGGCTGCCTCCCCGTGTGCGAGGAGGACGGGACGCTCGTCGGGATCATCACGGAGTCCGACTTCGTGCGGTTCGCGGCGGACGTGGTGCAGGACCTCGACCTGGTGGCCGAGGCGGTCGGCTCGCAGACCCGCGCCTGAGCGCGACCAGCTCGCTCGGCCCCACGCCTCCCCCGCGGCGGTGCCGCGCCGCCGGCACACACGCGCCTACCCGAGGGTCCCCTGTACACGCCCGCGCCGGTCCGGTTGAATTGACCTCGGCCAAGCGGCGCCCTATCACCCGCCGGCCCCCATGGCGGAGACCTTGTTCGAGGAACTGAAGCGGTACGTCAGCTGGAGCGAGGTGGACGAGCGGGCTCTGCGCGCGCTCCACCCCATCGCGCAGCCCCGGTTCCCCGAGATCGCCCGCATCTTCTACGACACCATCCTCGCCCACGACGAGGCGAAGAAGTCGCTCACCGGCGGCGAGAGCCAGGTCGGGCACCTGCGGGTGACGCTGCAGCGCTGGATGGACGAGCTGCTGCGCGGCCCCTGGGACGAGGCGTACTACGCGAACCGCGAGCGCATCGGCCGCTACCACGTCCGCATCAGCCTCCCGCAGCACTACATGTTCGGCGCGATGAACGTCGTGCGTCGGGCGATGAACGCCATCATCGACGAGCACCTGCGCCAGGAGCCGGAGCGGCTCGCGGTCGCGCGCGCCGCCATGGGCCGCATCCTCGACCTCGAGCTCGCCATCATGCTGCACACCTACCGCGACGATCTCCTGGCGCAGCAGGCGCGGGTGGAGCGGCTCAGCACCTTCGGGCAGCTCGTCGGCTCCATCGGGCACGACCTGCGCAACCCGCTCGGGGTGATCGAGACGTCGCTCTTCATCCTGCGCGGGCGCATGGGCGAGGACGAGCGTGCGAAGAAGCACCTCGACCGCATCGGCGAGCAGCTCGGGGTCGCGAACGGGATCATCACCAACCTGCTCGACATGATCCGCAATCGCCCACTGGCGCGCGAGCCGGTGCGGCTCGACGCGACGGTGCAGTCGGCCGCCGAGGCCGTGCAGCGGCCCGAGGCGGTCACGTTCGCGGCCGAGGGCCTGGACGGCATCGAGGTGCAGGGCGATCCCGTGCAGCTGCGGCAGGTGTTCGTGAACCTGCTCGGGAACGCCGTGGACGCGGCCTCGCCGGCCGGCGAGGTGCGGGTGCGGGGCGCGCGAGAGGACGGCGTGGTGGCGGTGGCGGTGGAGGACACCGGCCCCGGGGTGGACGCCACCACGCTGCGACGCCTGTTCGAGCCCCTCATCACCACCAAGGACAAGGGCATCGGCCTCGGCCTGGCGCTGGTGAAGCGGATCGTGGAGCGGCACGGCGGCACGGTGGGGTACGAGCCGCGGCCGGGCGGAGGGGCCCGGTTCACCATCCGCCTCCCGGCCTGAGCCTGAAGGGCAGCCATGCGGCACTACCTCATCGTCGACGACAACCGCGCCTTCGCGGAGAACCTGGGCGAGATCGTGCGCGACCTCGGGGACGAGGTCGCGGTGGCCGAGAACGGGGAGCAGGCGCTGGCGCTGGCGCGCGACCGCCGCTTCGACGCCATCGTCACCGACATGCGCATGCCGTTCATGGGGGGGGCCGAGCTGGTCCACCACGTGCGGCGCATCGACCCGGGCGTCGCCGCGATCGTCGTCACCGCCTACGTGCGCGACGGCGACCTGGACGCGGCCCGCCGCGAGGGGCTCCTCGCCACCCTCCCCAAGCCGGTGCCCATCGGCCGGCTGCTGGAGCTGCTCGGCCTGGCGCGCCGCGACGGGCTGGTGGTGGTGGTCGAGGACGACGCCGCGCTCTGCGACAACCTGTGCGAGGCGCTCCGCTCCCGCGGCTTCGCAGCGGTCACGGCCGGCTCGGTGCTGGAGACGGAGCGACTCGGGCCGGTGAAGCCGTTCTGCGCGCTGGTCGACCTGCGCGTGCCGGGCGGGCCGGCGGGCGAGGCCATGAAGCGCCTCTCCGCGAAGTACCCCGGCCTCCCGCTGCTCGTCGTCACGGGTTACCACGACGAGCCGCCGGTGCCGCACGTCGGCGTCTTCAGCAAGCCGTTCGACACGGCCTCGCTGCTCGACGCGGTCGAGCGCCAGTACCGGGCGCGCGCGGCCGCGCCGCCCGCGCAGGCTGGCCCATGACCCCGCAGGGCCCGAAGAAGCCGCGCGTCCTCCTCGTCGACGACAACGCCAGCCTGGTCGAGAACCTGACGGAGATCCTGGAGGACGCCGGGTACGCCGTGCACGGCTACGGGTCCTGTGCCGCCGCCCTCGCCGGCGCGCGCGAGGACGGGTTCGACGTGGCGCTCGTCGACCTGCGCCTGCCCGACGGCGACGGGACCGCGCTCGCGCCGCGGCTGAAGGAGGTCGCCCCCGACGGCGAGGTGGTGCTGCTCACCGGGTTCGCCACGCTCGAGTCCGCCGTGGCCGCGGTGCGCGCCGGCGCCTGCGCCTACCTCGTGAAGCCGTGCGCCACGCAGGAGCTGCTCGTCACGGTGGAGCAGGCCATGCGCCAGGTGCGCCTCCACGGCGACAAGCGAGAGCTCTCGCGGCGGGCGCAGGTGGCGGAGAAGCTGGCGGCGGTCGGCACCATGACCGCCGGGCTCTCGCACGAGATCCGCAACCCCCTCAACGCCGCCGCGCTGCAGCTCACCGTCCTCGAGCGGCGCCTGCAGAAGCTCTCCCGCGACGTGCAGCCGCCGCTGCTCGAGCCGCTCCACCTGGTGCGGGACGAGATCCGGCGGCTCGATCACATCCTCGAGGACTTCCTGCAGTTCGCCCGACCGCGCGAGTTCCAGCCGCGCCCGGTCGAGCCGCAGGTGGTGCTCACCAAGGTGCTCGACCTGCTCGAGGGCGAGGCGGAGCGCCGCCACGTGAAGCTGGAGCGCGACTTCGAGCCCGTGCCGGCGGTGGCGGGCGACGAGGAGCGGCTGCGGCAGGTCGTGATGAACCTCGCGCTCAACGCGCTCGACGCCGCCGGCAAGGGCGGTACCGTCCGCGTCACCTGCCGGCTGGAGGAGCCGGACGCACGCGACGTCTCCATGTACGTGGACGACTCGGGCAAGGGCGTGTCCTCCGAGCTGCGCGACCGGCTCTTCGAGCCGTTCTTCACCACGAAGGCGCAGGGCTCGGGCCTCGGGCTGTCGATCGTCCACGCCATCGTCACCCAGCACGGCGGGACCATCAGCATCGAGGACGCGCCGGCGGGCGGCGCCCGCTTCGCGCTGCGGCTCCCCCGGGCGCGGTAAGCGCGGCGCCTCCTCCGCGGGTGAACCCGACGGGGGTGACCACATGCCGCACGATCCGTGAAGACGATCGCAGCGTAATCTTCACTCCCCGGCCCTCCCCTCGGCGACCGGCGTCCCCGACTGCGGAGGTCCGCAGGAGCGACCATGATGGGAGCACGTACCCTCGCCGCCGCGCTGGCGGCGCTCGGGATCGCCGTGCCCGCGGCGGCGTTCAACCCGGGGCAGACCGCACATTCCGCGCGCGAGCTGTCGACGCCGTTCACCATCGCCGTGCTGCCGGACACGCAGATGTACTCCGACGACCCGGCGCTGACGGTTCACTTCGAGAAGCAGGTGGAGTGGGTCCTGGCGCAGCGCGAGGCCCTCAACATCGTCTTCGTCACCCACCTCGGCGACGTCGTCGACATCGGCACGGACCCCGGGCAGTGGGAGCGGGCCATGGGGGCGCTCCGGCCCCTCCTCGAGCAGCACGAGCTGCCGCTCTCCATCGTCCGCGGCAACCACGATGACCCGGCGACGTTTCTCGAGCACCTGCCCCCGGACGCGAAGGCGGCGAGGAAGTGGACCGTCGGCGCTTCCCCCTCCGGGCTGGCGCGGGCGCAGATCTTCAAGGTGGAGTCGCTGCGCTTCCTGCACCTCGGCCTGCAGGTCGATCCCACCCCTGCCGACCTCGCCTGGGCGGACGCGCTGCTGGCCTCACCGGACTACGCGTACCTCCCGGTCGTCGTGTCGACCCACGACTACCTGGGCCTGGGCGCCCGGACGGCGGTGGGCCGCGGGCTGTGGGAGTCCTTCGTGAGCGTGCACCCCATGATCTTCATGGTGCTGAACGGCCACGTGCACGGCGAGGCGGCAAGGGTCTCGCACGACGCCGCAGGGCGCCCCGTGTACCAGATGCTCTCGGACTACCAGGACCGGAACTTCGGCGGCAACGGCCTCCTGCGCCTCGTCACCGTCGATCCGGTGGCGGGGGAGATGCGGGTGCGGACGTTCTCGCCCTGGTGGCGCACGACGGCACCCGACGGCACGGCCATCTACGAACCGGGCTACTTCGAGACCGACTGGAACAGCGAGTTCACGTTCTCGCTGAACGTGCGGGAGCGGCTCGCCTGGGACACGACCTGGGACTTCGGGCCCGAGCCGCCGCCGCCGCCCCCGCCCGCCCTCGACCCCATCCATCGCGCCGAGGAT
>DASTGH010000420.1:0-3237 GCA_035719345.1 Anaeromyxobacteraceae bacterium | reverse complement strand
GGCGGCGGGCCGCCTGCGAGCTCGGAGAGCTGAGAGGCCTCCTCGGGCGTGAAGCGCGTCTCCGGCATGGCGTTCACGAACAGCGCGCCGCGCGGGATGCCGAGCACGTCCCGCACCGTCGCGTCGAGCTCGATCGCCTCGTTCACCGGCATCTCCTCGGGCAAGGTCACGAGCACGACCGAGGTCCACGCCGGATCGAGGAGCAGGTCCTGCATCCAGGTGGCGTCGCGGCGCATGGGGCCGGCCGGCACCGTCTCCAGGAGCGCCGAGGGCACGCGCAGGAGCTGCACGGCGTGTCCGGTGCTGGGGGCGTCGATGACGACCAGGTCCCAGCGCCGGGCGCCGCGCTCCTCGACCCGGCTCTCGTGCATGATCTTGCCGAGCATGACCGTCTCGGCGAGGGAGGGGACGGCGCGCAGGAAGTAGCGCACCACCCGGTTCTCGAAGACGGCGTCGTAGATGCTCTGGAAGCGGAGCACCATGATGCCGTACTCGCGCATCGATTCGCGCGGCGTGACACTCATCGTGAACAACGAAGGGAGGACCTCGCGCCCCTCGTAGCCGGACGGCGGCGCGCCGAGCATGGGCGCGACCCGCTCCGGCGTGTTCACCTCGCAGACGAGGACGCGCTTCCCCCGCCGCGCGGCGATCCGCGCCAGCGCCGCCGCGATCGTCGACTTGCCCACCCCCCCCTTGCCCGTGACGACGAGGAGGCGACGGTCGAGGAGGGCGAGCCCTGGCACGGAGCTTGACAAGCTAGCGACGGCAGGGTGAGAAGTCCACACCATGCTCGACGATCTGCTGAAGAACCCGATGGTGCAGCGCGCGCTCGCCGCCGGCGAGGAGCGTGTCGGCAAGCTCGTCGCGGGCCTGCTCTCCAGCGAGCGCGTCATGCAGGGCGTCCAGACCGTCGTCAGCTCGGCGCTGCAGGCGAAGTCCACCTTCGACCGGGGCGTGCGGACGGCGATGCAGGCGGTGAACCTCCCCACCACCTCCGACGTGGAGGAGCTGCGCCGCAAGCTCTCCGAGCTGGAGACGATGCTCGACGGCCTCGCCGACAAGGTGGCGCGCGGCGAGGAGGCCGCCACCGGCCACGGGCCGAACGGCTCGCGTCCCGTCGACCCCGCCGACCGGACCTGAACGCGCGCCGTCGCGCCGCCCGCGAAGACCCTGCCATGCGCCGCATCGCCTTCATCAACGAGAAGGGCGGCACCTGCAAGACCACCCTCTGCGTGAACATGGGCGCGTGGCTGGCACGGCGCCGCGGGCAGCGCGTGCTGCTCGTCGACCTCGACACGCAGGGTCACGCCGGCAAGTCGCTCGGCGTCGACGTGCGCCGCCTCTCGCCCACGGTGAACGACCTCCTCCTCGGGCGGGCGCCGCTGGAGGCGGTGGTGCAGGCGACGGCGGTGCCCCGGCTCGACCTGCTCCCCGCGAACAAGGAGCTGGCGGCATTCCCGCTCGCCATCGCGGCCACGCCGGACCGCGGCGACAAGCTGCGCCAGGCGATGGCCGCCCTGCCCGGGGACCGGTGGGACTACATCCTCTTCGACGCGCCGCCGTCCGTCTCGCTCGTCACCGAGAACGTGCTGCGGGCGGCCTCCGAGATCGTCCTGCCCGTCGCGCTCACGTACCTCGCGCTCGACGGCTGCGCCGAGATCATGGCCAGCCTCTCGGCCCTGCGGGAGGAGCGGGGCGATGCGCCCGACGTCACCATGATCGTGCCGGCCCTGTACCGGAAGACGCAGCTCGCCGACGAGATCCTGGCCAAGCTCCGGGCTCGTTTCCCGGAGCGACTGGCACGGACGGTGCTAGGATGGTCGGTGAAGGTGGACGAGGCCCAGAGCCACGGCCTCACCATCTTCGAGTACGCGCCCGGATCGGGCGGTGCGCACGCGCTGGCGGCGCTCGCCGACGAGCTCGCCGAGCGCGCACCGGCCGAGGCGCGGCCGGCAGCCGGGGCTTGACCCACAACGCGCTGCGCTACTTGCGGTCCAGGTCGGAGAGCTTCTTCTCCAGCTCCGCGATGCGGTCGGAGAGCTGGGTGATGTCGCGGCGCAGGTCGCCGAGGTTCGACATCCCCTCCATCACCGTCCGCACGCGATCGTCGACGCGGCGCTGGAACTGCGCGAGGGATTCCTGTGAGGCGGCGACCATCTCCTTCGCCTTGTCGCTCGTCTGCTGCCCTGCGTCGATGAGCGTCCTGACGCGCTGCTCGGCCGCCTGACGCACCGCCTCCACGCGGCCGCGCAGCTCGGCCTGGGTGTCCTCGACGATCTGCGCCGCGCGCTCGCTGCCGTACCGGATGAGATCCTTCAGCGTCCGCAGGCTCATCTTCGAGGTCTTCTTCTCCTCCTCGAAGATGATCTGCGCGAGCGTCACGCTGGTGAGGTCCTCTTTCGTCCGGTTGTCGAGGATGCGGACCTCGGCGCCGGCCTTCACCATGTCCGCGATCTCGTCGAGCGTCACATAGCGCGACTCGACCGTGTCGTAGAGCTTACGGTTCGTGTAACGCTTGATGATCTTCGGCTCGCGGGCTCCGCCGGCGCCTTCGGGTTCGGCACCGGGGGTCTGCTCTTCGGCCATGGAGGGATCCTCAGGCGGAGGATGCGCGGATGAGGACGGCATCGTCTGGCGACCTCCCTTTCTTGTCAAGGACATACCGTTGTACGCTCTGCGTCGCCAGCGACCGCCGGCGCGATGATCGTCACCTGCCCCTCTTGCCAAACCCGCTTCCGGCTGGCGACCGACAAGGTCGGCCCGAACGGGGCACGGATCCGCTGCTCGCGATGCGACGAGGTGTTCCTCGTCCGCGGTGGGCCGCCCCCGCTCCCGCGCCGGGCGCCCCCGGCGGCGCCTTCGAGCCCGGCTCTCGAGGACCCGTTCGACCCGGGGCCGGACGCCGCCGCGGTCGGGCTCGCGACCCCTCCGCCGGCGGCCGAGCCGGACCCGCTGGGATGGGGCGAGGTGGGGCTCGACGGCGGGGCACCCGGGGGCGCACTCGACCTCGGCGCTCCACCCGAGGCTCCGCCCGCGCCCTCGCCCACGCCCCGGCAGAGCTCGCCGGCGCCCGGACCTTCGACGACGCCGGTGCCGGCCGCCGAGCCCGGCGGCCCCCGCGTGGGCCGCCGCCCGGGAGCGCTGGCCGGACCGCGCCCTGCGCCCATCTCGCGCCCGGGGCGCCAGCTCGCCTGGCTCGCGCCCGCGGCATCGCTCGTCCTGCTGGTCGCGTTCGCC
>DASTGH010000419.1:0-4064 GCA_035719345.1 Anaeromyxobacteraceae bacterium | reverse complement strand
AGGCCCCGGCGCTGGCGGATGCGGTGGAGGACGGCGCCCAGCCGCTGCGGGTGCGGCAGGAGGCAGCCCTGGCGCTCGGGCGCATCGCGACCGCGCGGGAGGTGGAGCGGCTCGCGGCCGTGCTGCGCGCGCTCGCGTCCGACGTGCATCCCGACGCGGCTCAGCTCCGGCGCGCCGTGGTGCAGGGGCTGGCGCGTTCCACCCTCCCCGCGGCGCGCGAAGCGCTCCACGCGTACGCGCTCGAAGGGCCGGTCGAGGAGCGCCCGCTGGCGCGCTGGCTCCTCGCCCGGGGCGCTCGCGCCCCGTGACCGGCGGCGCTTCGCCGTCGACGCGCGCGGCCAAGAAAAAACCCCCGCGACTCGGACGAAGTCGCGGGGGCACGAGTGGTGACCCGTACGGGAATTGAACCCATGTTTTCGGCGTGAGAGGCCGACGTCCTAACCGCTAGACTAACGGGCCACGAACCTCCTCCATGTACCGGCGGCCGTGCCTGGAGTCAACGGCCGCAAAGTGGCTGGGGGACTAGGATTCGAACCTAGATAGCCAGATCCAGAGTCTGGCGTCCTGCCGTTAGACGATCCCCCAACATCCTCAGCCGGCCCGCGGCCGGCCCTTCTTCTCCTTCGCCTCCGGCTTCGGCGCGACGAGCACGAACACGCGCGTGTCGCCCCGGAGCTCGTAGACGTTCAGCCCTTCCCAGCCGCCCGGCACCACCTCCGGGTTCTCGATGTGCACCGCCTTCACGCCCGGCTGGTTCGCGATGGGCTTCCTCGGGAACCGCGCCGGAGGATAGACCGACCGGAAGAACTTGAGCGTCTCGTCGTACGACTTCTCCACGCGGTACCGGTTCGGCTCGACCAGCCTCGCCTCGTCCGGGAGGAGGGCGCCTGCCACCTTCCCGGCGCGGGCGAGCGCGGGCACGGCCACGCATACCGCGACGAGCGCGGCCTTATATCGACCCGCCGCCAGCATCGTCAAGCGGTATACCGCGCCGCGCGCCGGCAGGCCAGGGGTCGGCGCGCCCGGCGCCCACCGTCACGGGGCGAGCTGCGCCAGGGCGGCGTCGAGCCGGGCCAGCGTCTCCTCCCGGCCGAGGATCTGCACCACGTCGTAGATGCCGGGCGAGGCGGTCCCGCCGGTGAGCGCCACCCGGACCGGCTGCGCCACCTTGCCGATGCCGATCCCGCGCGCCGCGGCGACGTCGTTGAAGAGCTTCTCCAGGGGCGCCGTGTCGAGCGACGGCAGGGCCGCGATACCGTCCCGGATCGGCTGCAGGATCGCCCGCGCCTCGGGGACGAGGAACTTCGCCTTCGCCTTCGGGTCGAGCTCGATGGGCGCGTAGAAGTACCGGAACTGCTGCACCACCTCGCCGAAGGTCCGGGCGCGCTGCTGCGCGACCGTCGCCACGTGCACCAGCTTGGCGTCGTCCTCCGCCGGGAGGCCCGCCGCCCGGAAGTACGGGAGGGCGGCCCTGGCCAGCTCGGCGGGGGAGAGCTTCTTCATCCACTCGTGGTTCACCCACTGCATCTTGTCCGGGTTGAACACTCCGGCGGTCGCGCCCACGTCCTTGAAGTCGAAGTAGCGGACGAGCTCCTCCAGCGTGAAGATCTCGTCGTCCCCGTGCGACCAGCCGAGGCGGGCCAGGTAGTTCACCACCGCGCCCGGGAGGAACCCCATGTCGCGGTAGGCGGTGACGCTCGTCGCGCCGTGGCGCTTGGAGAGCCGGGTCTTGTCCGCCCCCAGGATCATGGGCAGGTGCGCGAAGACGGGCGGGGTCACGCCCAGCCCCTGGTACATCAGGATCTGGCGGGCGGTGTTGTTCACGTGGTCGTCGCCGCGGGCGACGAGCGTGATCCGCATCTCCACGTCGTCGACGAGCGCGCCGAAGTTGTAGAGGGGCATGCCGTCCCCGCGCAGGATGACCTCGTCCTGGAGCGTGTCGTGCGGGGTGGTGATGGGGCCCTTCACCAGGTCCTGGTAGGTGGTGGCGCCCGTCTCCGGCATCCGGAAGCGGATGACGTGCGGCCTCGACGGATCGTACGGCTTCTCCCGGCAGGTGCCGGGATAGCGGAACTGGCGCTTCTCGGCCTCCGCCCTGGCCCGGCCCGCCTCCAGCTCCTCCTTCGTGCAGTAGCAGGCGAAGGCCTTGCCCTGCTGGACGAGCCGCTCCGCGTAGGCGCGGTAGACGTCGAGCCGCTGCGTCTGGAAGTAGGGCGCGTGCGGGCCCCCCTTGTCCGGCCCCTCGTCCCAGTCGAGCCCGAGCCAGGTCATGGCGTCGAGGATGGCGTCCACCGCCTGCTGCGTCGAGCGGCCGCGGTCGGTGTCCTCGATGCGCAGCACGAACGCCCCGCCGGTACGCCGGGCCCAGAGCCAGTTGAAGAGGGCGGTGCGGGCGCCGCCGATGTGCAGGTAGCCGGTGGGGGAGGGCGCGAAGCGGAGGCGAGGCGGGGACGTCATGGCGCGGCGCAAGCTATCACGAACAGGGGCCCGGCAAGACGGCCCAGGATCGGCGGCGCGGCGCCCGTTAACATGCATGCCGTGAAAGCTGCCGCCGCGCTCGCGCTCGTCGCCCTCGCCGCCCGCGCGCTGGCGGCGCTGGCGCTCCCGGCGAGCGTCGAGGACCTCGCCCGGTCCTCCGATGCCGTGGTGCGGGGCACGGTGCTCGCGGCGCGTTCCCGCTGGACCGCGGACCGGCTCCGCATCGTCACCGCCGTCGAGCTGCAGGTCGCGATCGCCTGGCGCGGCGCCGCGCCGGCGCGCGTCGAGGTGCTCGTGCCGGGCGGCGTGGTGGGCGACCTCGGCCAGCGCGTGGACGGCATGGCGACGTTCGCACCCGGCGAGGAGGTGGTCGCGTTCCTGGTGCGGCCGGGCCCGGCGCGGGGGAGCGCCGGAAGCTCCTCGAGCGGCGCCTGGCGCGTGGCAGGCGGTGCGCAGGGTAAGTTCACCGTGAGCGGAAGCCGGGCGCGCCCCGACCTGGCGCGGACCACCTTCCTCGAGGCGCCGCTGGCGCCCGGCGAGCGGCGCGCCGAGGAGATGCCGATCGCGGAGCTGGAGCGCCGGGTGAGGGCGGCGCGGTGAGCGGCGCCCCGCGCCTCGCCCTGGCGCTCGCGCTGCTCGCGGGCGGATCCGCCCGCGCCTACGTGCGGACGACCACGGCCAGCAACGACCCGCGGCATGGGGCCTGTCTCTACTGGCCGCAAGCCGGGTTCACCTACCGCGTGAACGCGTCGGGGTTCACCGGCGCGGGCTGCGCCGGCGCGGCGGACGCCGCGTCGCTGCTCCGCGCGAGCTTCGCGCCCTGGATGCAGGCGAGCCGCGGTGGCGCCGCGTGCAGCGGGTTCCACTTCGCCGACGGCGGCGACACGCAGGTCACGGCGCTCGGCAACGACGGCGTGAACCTGGTCGTGCTCCGCCGCGGGCTGTGCAGCTCCTTCGCGGCGGCGGACCCCGACTGCGCGGTGGGCGCCTCGCCGGAGGCGGAGAACCGATGCATCGCGGCGCACGACTGCTGGTCCCACGGCACCGGGGCCATCATCGCGCTCACCACGGCCACCTTCCGCGTCGAGACGGGCGAGATCGTCGACGCGGACACGGAGCTGCACGCCTGGAACGCCGACGCCCGCAACCCCACCGGCTGGTACTTCACCTGCGCCGGGGCCGGCTCGGGCATCTGTCCCACCCCGCCCTACGGGTCGGCCTCCTGCATCTACATCGACGTGGGCACGACCATGACCCACGAGGCGGGCCACATGCTCGGCCTCGACCACGTCTGCGCCTACAGCGGGACGACCTGCGACAGCTCGTCGGTCATGTTCCCGAACACCAGCCCGGGGAAGGTGGTGCGCGCGCTCGGGGCGGACGACGTCGCCGGCGTGTGCGACATCTACCCGGCGGGCGGGGCGCCCAGCGCGTCCGCGGGCTGCCTGGGGCAGCCGGCGCCGCCGAGCTCGTCCGGCTGCAGCAGCGGGGGCGCGGCCGGCGGCCTCGCCGTGCTCGCCCTGGCGGCGCTGGCGCTCCGGCGTCGCCGTTCACGTCCCTGGAGCCCCCGGGTTCGCGGCGACGCG
>DASTGH010000418.1:0-6948 GCA_035719345.1 Anaeromyxobacteraceae bacterium | reverse complement strand
GCCGCGCGGCGCCGGCGGGCGAGGACGAAGGCGGCGGCGGCGAGCGCCGCGAGCAGGAGCGCGGCGGCGCCGGCGCCGGAGGAGGAGCCGGGGGAGGGGAGGGGGGCGGGGAACGGGGTCGCGGGTGAGGTCGAGGTCGAGGTCGAGGCTGGGGTCGGGTTCGGGGTCGGATTCGCCGTCTCCATGGCCTACCGGATCCTCGCGATCCGCTCCTGAGGGCTGACGATGTCGGTGATGCGCACGCCGAACATGTCGTTCACCACCACCGCCTCGCCGCGCGCGACCAGGCGGTCGTTGATGAGGATGTCGAGCGGCTCGCCCGCCACCTTGTCGAGCTCGACGACGGCGCCCGGGCCGAGGGCGAGGAGGTCCTGGATCGTCATCCGGCAGCGCCCCAGCTCGACCGACACGTCGAGCGGGACGTCGAGCAGCATGTCGAGGCGGCGGGTCTGGCCGTCCGCGGGGGCGTTCGTGTCGCTCATCGTTGACCTCGGGACGCGGCCGCCGCCAGCGGCGGCGGGAGGATGTGCTCGATCTTCACGGCCATGGCGCCGCCCGCGACGCTGGGCATGCCCAGGAACTTGTCGCGGCCCTGCACCACCACCGGCAGCGGCGCGTCCTCGTCGCGGTCGAGGAGGAGCACCTCGCCGGGCTGCAGCTCGAGCAGCTTGGCGAGCGTGATGCGCGTGTGGCCGAGGACGCCGCGCACGTCGACCTTCACCTGCTCGATCTCGCGCGCCATCATCCGGGAGATGCGGTCGTCGCCGCGCTGCGCGAGGCGGCGCGGCTGGGAGAGCCGGGCCTTGGCCGGCTCCACCGCCGCGTAGGGGATGACGAGCTGGAGGCGGCCGTCCATCGCGCCGCTGATCTCGAACGCCGAGACGATGCCGACCTCGGAGGGCGGGGCGATGGAGGCCATGCGCGGATCGAGCTCGAAGCGCAGCGGCTCGGGCCGGAACGGCATGACCGGGTCCCAGGCCTGGGCGATGGCGTCGGTGAGGACGCCGAGCAGCCGCTTCAGCACGCCCTGCTCCACCGCGGTGAACTCGCGGCGGTTCTCCTGGATGGCGTCCGGCTGGCGCGCGCGGCGGTCGCCCAGCGCCGCCCCGAGGAGCTGCTCCCCGAGGCCGGGCTCGAGCACCGCCAGGCCGTAGCCGTACCCGCCGCCCAGCCCCAGCACGCAGACGGCGGCGGGCGGCGCGAGCAGCGGGGTGAGGTCGGCGAACTTGAGCAGCGTGGCCGCGGCGGACACGACCTTGAGGCCGAGCCGGGTGCGGCCGGTGAGCCCGATGGCCAGGTTCTGCGCGATCGCCTCGTTGATCGCGTCCAGCGTCGGCATCTGGCCGCGGATGATGCGGTCCTGGCTGGTGAGGTCGTAGTTCGCCACCGGGCCGCGGACGCCGCGGCCGCCGCCCTCGGCCGCGACCTTCCCGTCCTGGATGGCGCTCATCAGCGCCTTGACTTCCTCCGGGGAGAGCGTCGCGGGCATGGCGCGTGGGCCTACTGGACGACGAGCTCGGTGACGTAGAGGCCGCGCACCGGGGCGCCGGGTGCGACCTCGCCCAGCCGCTGCCCCAGCGCCGCCTTGACGCGGCCGATGGCCTCGCTGCCGCGGAGGTCCTCCGCGCTGCGGTCGGACAGGTAGGCGAGGAAGGCATCGCGGATCTGCGGCATGCGGAGCGTCACCGCCTCCTTGCCCTTCTCGTCCGCGACCTCGATCTCGAAGGAGACGCGCGCGTAGCGATCGGCATCGGCGTCGCGGAGGTGCACGACGAAGTCGGGCATGCGCAGCGTCGGGCCGGGGGCGGCCGCCTTGCCCTCCTTCCCATTCTCGCCGCCCTTGCCGCCGTGCTCGGCCGGCGCCGCGCCGGCGTGCCCGCCCTCCGCCGGTGCCGGGTGCCCGGCCGCGGCGGGCGGGCGGAGCAGGAGCAACGCCAGGACGCCGGCGAGCAGGAGGCTGTTGACGACGAGCAGGGCGGGGACGAGCTTCCCGCCGCCGCCCGCCGGCTTCGCCGCCGGCGCCTTCGCCTCCGCCTTCGCTTCCTCGGCCATGCGCGCTCCCTTCCGCTCCGGGGCGCATCGCAAGGCGCGGGCCACCGCCCGGGAGCTGCAACATCGCGAGAGGACTCGGGTTCGTGCGTCAGCGCCGTGACGAGCGGCGCGCCAGCCGACAGGCGCGTGGCGGGCGCTACTCGAACATGCCGGTGACGCGGTCCTTCAGGCCCTTCGTCAGGGTCTTCAGGATCTCGTCGTTCACGCCGATGAGCGAGCGCCCGATCATGACGATGGCGTCGACGTCGTCGGCGTCGACCGCGCCCACGTACACGCCCACCTTCTTGGCGAGCGCGTTGGCGAAGCAGACGGCGTTCACCAGCGCGCCGCGGTCGGCGTTGTCGTAGTCGAGGTTCTCCTGCAGGCAGCGCAGGATGCCGTCCGGCAGCTGCCACTTCTCGGCCAGCGCCAGCCCGACGGCGCGGTGCGTGCGGTTCACCACCTCGACCCACTCGGCGCAGGCGATCCAGCCACGGTTGTAGAGCTCCGTGGTCTGCCGCTCCGCCTCGAGCAGGATGGACGCGACCACCGGCTTGCCGACGTCGTGCAGCAGGCCGGCGAGGTAGGCGGCGTCGGAGTCGGGCTGGCCGGAGAGCGCGAGGACGTCGCGCGCCAGGGTGGCCACCGCCACCGAGTGCTCCCAGAGGCGGCGCAGCGCGTTCGCGATCTCGGCGTCGCGCGAGACGAACACCTTCTGTGCGGTGGCCTCGACCATGAGCGACTTGGCGCCGCGCGGCCCGATCTTGCCGATGGTCTCGGTGAGCGTCGCCTTCTTGCCGGCCGGCCCGGGCTTGCCGCCCGCCGCCACCCGCAGCGCCCTCGCCGCCCAGAACGGATCCTGCTCCAGGATCTCGGCCGCCTTCTTCTGCGCGGCCACCTCGTTCTCGCGCAGCGCCTCCTGCATGCGCGCCACCACCGTCGGGATCGTCGGGACGACGAGCTGATCCAGCTGGATCCGCTTGAGGAGGATCCCCTTCAGCTCCGCCGAGAGCTTCTCCGCGGACATGCGATGCCCGGCGCGGCGCTAGGCAGCGGCCGCGCGCGCCTCCTGAACGGTCCCGAAGTACTTCATGGCGCTCGTCTCCTCGAACGAGGAGAGCACCTTCTGGATGTCGGCCGGGCCCACCACCGCCATGCTCATCCCGACCTCCTTCGCCTGGCCCGCCACCGAGACGAGCAGCTTGGGCAGGCGGTCGCCCTGCGTCGGCACGTTCTGCAGGTCGAGGATGACCTCCTCGTAGCAGGCCGCGGCGACCTTGTTGAGCACCGCCGGGAAGAGCTGCGACAGCCGCCCGAAGTAGCGGTCGAGCCGCTCCGGCTTCCCCACGAACGGCGCCACCTTGAGCAGGTTGTCCTCGTTGGTGAGGAACTCCTGGTTGTCGAAGTACTGCACCAGGAAGTCGTCCACGTGGTCCTGGGTGAACGGCTTGAACATGACGTCGCCGAACCCCTGGTCCTTCGCCTCCTTGGCCGCGTCGCCGGCCGCGGTGCGCAGCGCCAGCGCCACGAAGGCGGCGTGCGGCTGCAGGACCTTGATCTGCTGGGCCAGCACCGACGAGTTCACGTCCGGGATCTCGGTGTCGATGAGCACGACGCGGTAGACCTTCTCGCGCGCGCTGGCGAGCGCCGACTGCGCGCTGGTGAAGGCGTTCATGGTGAGGTGGTTCGGCAGCATGCCGCGCAGGCGCTTGTGGACGTTCTCCATGTCGTCCACGACCATGACGTCGACGAACTGGCGGGCTCCCTCGCGCGCCGGGCCCGACGCCTCGGCCACGCCCGCGGCCGGCGCCCCGCCCGGCATCGAGCTGGAGACCACCGCCTCCTCGGCGCCGCCGCCGCCCTGCAGCACGGACAGGATCTTGTTGCGCAGCTCCTCCGGCTTGAACGGCTTCAGGATGTAGTCGGTGATGCCCGACTTCATCGCGCCGGCGATGATGGAGCGCTTCGACTCGCTCGTCAGCATGACGACCGGCGTGAGGTTGCCGCTCTCCCGCATCTTCCCGAGCATGGTGGGGCCGTCCATGTTCGGCATGGTCACGTCGAGGATGACGAGGTCGAACTGGCACTCGGAGAGCTTGGCCAGCCCCTGCACGCCGTCCTCCGCCTCCAGGACCTCGAAGCCGAGGTCCTTCACCTGCTTGGAGACGATGGTCCGGACGGCGCGGCTGTCGTCGACGGTGAGCACGGTGGGCATGGCGTCCTCCTAGGCGATCCCCTCGTAGATCCACAGCACCAGCCCGAGCGCGTCGGCCTTCAGCACGATGACGTGCGGGCTGGCGGGGGGCGTCGCCGGCGCCTCGGCGCCCGACAGGATCTTGGGCAGCCCGAGGGCCTGGTTGAGAGACATGACGCTCTTGAGGAGCCCGGCCGTCATGTTGACGAGCTCGCACAGCGCGTCGTTCATCATCGTCTGATCCACGTCCGCCTTCGGGCACGCGAACATCGCGGCCGAGAGCGTCGAGCAGCCCGGCTCGTCGCTGGAGAGCCCGACGGTGAGCGGCCGGTTGCCGGCGATGGGCAGCACCGCGGTCCGCCACCTGAGCTCGTCGTGGGCCTTCGACTGGTCGGGCACGAAGGTCAGGCCGAGCATCGTCTGCGTCACGCCGGACACGAGCGCGGCCATCTTCTCGGGGGGCGGAAGTGCGGTCATGAGATGTTCGGCTCCCGGGGAACCTGGCGCGGTCCGATTGCAAGGCGCACGCCCGGTGCTCCGGCCGCGGAACCGACGCCCGGACGTGCGCGGCGGGAGTCCCGCACACGGAGCGACCGCGGCCCGTGGGTCGCGGCGGCCCCGCGGGCGCGCGCCACGCAGCCTCGCTCCTCCTCTGAATCCGGGCACGTCGGCGCTCGCCGCGGCGATCTGCTCCGAGGTCGTCGCCGCCGCGGGCACCGGGTACCCGGGGGAACCCGGGGCCGGAGCCGACCCGCGCCGCAGCCCGCCGTGGCAGGCGTGGACCGGGCGGCATGCGTGGTGCACGAGGCACCCGCCGGAGGAGCCGCCGGGATGAACATCCTCATCGTCGACGACAGCAAGGCCATGCGCGCCATCGTCATGCGCGCGGTCAAGGCCGCCGGGTTCGCGGACGCGAGCTACCGCGAGGCGGGCAACGGCGTGGAGGCGCTCGCCGCCATCCACGCGCAGGCGCCGGACCTCGTGCTCACGGACTGGAACATGCCGGAGATGTCGGGGTTCCAGCTCATCCAGGCGCTCCGCGCCGAGGGCAGCGCCGTGAAGATCGGCCTCGTCACCTCGGAGAGCGACGCGGGGCTGCGCGACCAGGCGCTGGCGGCGGGCGCGCTCTTCATCCTCTCCAAGCCGTTCACGCCCGACGCGGTCAAGGCCGTGCTCCAGCCGGTGCTCGCGTGACACCGTCGCCGTCCGACTGGCTCGACGCGCTCGAGGCGGAGCTGGACGTGCTCGCCACGACCGCGCTCGGCCTGCCGAAGGTCCGACAGGTCGGGCGCACCGCGGCGCCGCCCACCGGCATGGAGGGCGCCTACCTCGGGCTCGTCTCCGGCGTCGGCCCGGTGCAGGTGGGGCTCGCCTCTTCCAGCGCCGGCTGCCAGGGCTTCGCCCGCGGCCTCATGGCGATGGACGCCGCCGCGCCGCCGCTGCCGGCGGCCGACGTCGCGGACGCGGTCTGCGAGATCGTGAACATGCTCTCGGGCGGCGTGCAGCGGCGCGTGCGCCAGAAGTTCGGCCTGGAGGTCCAGCTCGGCCTGCCCACCTTCTTTCACGGCCACGTCCAGCCCACGGAGCGGCTCGGCGTCGCCGTGGGCGAGGTCCGCGTCGGGGACGTCCCCGCGGCGGTCCTCGTGCTCCACCCGCGCACGCGCACGACGGAGGGCACCTAGGCCATGGCCGACGCAGCCCACGTGAACGCAGCAGCGGTGGCCGCCCTCCTGGAGGAGCTGGCGGTCGCCGTCATGAGCGCCGACGCGGCCGACGAGGCCGCCGTGGCGAGGCTGGCGGCGCTGCTCGACGCGCTCGCCGGCACCGGCCATCCGGCGGTCGCCGCGGCCGCGGGCGCCGCGAGCGCCATCCGGGAGGCGTCGTTCGACGTCCGGCAGCTGGCGGCGGCGCTCGACGCGGCGAGCGAGGTGGTCGCCGCCATGCAGGAGGCGGTGGCGCGCGGCGGAGCGGCCACCCGGGCCCCCGCGCCCGATCCCTCCGACCCGGGCGCGCTGCGGCTCCCGGAGTGGGGCGACGAGCGCACCCTCAAGGATTTCCTCGCGGCGCAGCAGGGCTCGCTCGAGGAGCTGGAGCAGGCCATCCTCGGGATGGAGGGCGGCGACCCCGAGCGGCGGGCCGCCTTCAAGCGGCGGCTGCACACGACCAAGGGCGAGGCGGGCGTCCTCGGCCTCGAAGATCTGGAGCGGGTCTGCCACGCGACCGAGGACTTCCTCGAGGCGCACGGCGTCTCGGCGGAGATCACCGACCGGCTGCTGCGCGTCCGCGACTGGATGGCGAAGGCCCTCGATGCGTACGCGCGGATGAGGTTGCCGGAGCCGCGGGCGGCGGGCGTCATCGGGGAGGTGCTGGTGGGTCCGAGCGCGGCCTCGTCGGCGATCGCGGACGAGGTCGTTCACCCTGAGCGTAGCGACGCGACAGCGTCGCGGAGTCGAAGGGCCCCGTCCCCGTCCTCGTCCTCGTCCTCGTCCTCGATCCCGATCCCGACCCCGGCCTCGACACCATCCACACCGCCCGAACCCTCCGAGCCCGGCAAGGTGGTCCGCGACGCCGAGACGGTCGGCCTCTTCGGCGAGTTCCTCGGCGAGAGCAACGAGGGGCTGAACCGCGTCGACCAGATCCTGATGAACGTGGAGCGCGACGGCGTCGACGGCGACACCGTCAACAGCCTCTTCCGCGTGTTCCACGTTCATCAGGATCTGGTC
>DASTGH010000417.1:0-9110 GCA_035719345.1 Anaeromyxobacteraceae bacterium | reverse complement strand
TCCGCGTCGCTCGCGACCGGCGGCGGCGGCGCGATCTCGGCAGGCCCGCGGCCCGGCGACCAGGTCACGAGCACGTACGCCGCGATCGCCGCCAGCCCCGTGCCGAGCGCGAGCCTGCCGCTGAACCGGCGCAGCGCGCCCGCGAACGACTCCTCCTGCTGCTCCTCGGCGGCGCGGCGCGCGGCGGCGAGCAGGGGGGCATCGCCGCGCTCGGGCGGCGAGGGCGCCGGGAGCTGGCGCATCGCGGTCCGCGCGGCGGCGAGCCCGTCGCGCTCCGCCCGGCACGCCTCGCACGCGGCGAGGTGCTCCTCCACCACCCGCGCCTCGCGCGGCGAGAGCTCCCCGTAGAGGAGGTCGACGAGCCGCTCGCGGCAGGCCTGGTGCGTCACGGCAGCGCGCTCCGCGGCGCACCCGGAGCGCCCTCCTGCCCGATGCCTGCCCGCGCCAGCGCGTCTCGCAGCGCCTCGAGCGCGTAGCGCATCCGGCTCTTCACGGTGGGCACGGGCGCGCCCGTGATCTGCGCGATCTCGGCGAACGGCACGCCGGCGTACTCGCGCAGGACGAACACCTCGCGCTGCTCCAGCGGCAGGGAGGCCAGGGCCGCCTCGAGCCGTGGCCGGAGCCGCGCGCTCTCCGCCGCGCGCTCCGGGTCGGGTCCGTCGCTCGCGACCGCGTCGCCGCGGGCGCGGCCCCCCTCGCCCGGCGCGTCGAGCGACTCCGCGGCGCGGTGGACGGCGCGCCGGGCGTCGTCGACCGCCAGGTTGCGGGCGATCCCGAACGCCCAGGTGGTGAAGCGCGCGCGGCGCTCCCAGCGCGGCGCGGCGGCCACGATGCGGAGCCAGGTCTCCTGCGCCAGGTCCTCGGCGCGGACCCGGTCCCCGGTCAGGCGCGCGAGGAAGGCGTGCAGGGCGGTCCGGTGCCGGCGCAAGAGGACCTCGAAGGCGGCGACGTCTCCCCGCTGGTACCGCTTCATGAGCTCTTCGTCGCTCGGATCGGTCGGCACGCGGGTCGGGAGGTCGGGGCCACGCCTGGGTTGAACGCGCGGCGACCCGGCAGGATCTCCGCCCCCATCCTAGCAGCGCTCCGGGCGGGCGGCCCGCCGCAGGGGTGGGTCCCCGCGCGACGCCTGTGGGCAACGCGCTGCCCACGCGCGGACCGGCACCGGTACCCCCGGTCGCGCCCTGCGGCGATTCCAGCGCCAGGACGCGCGTGGCGCGCCGCTGGCATCTCCCCCCCGCGCGCGCCGTCGGGGGCGCGCAAGGGGGAATCACGATGGACGCCTTCGTGGCCCGCTCGGGCGCGCGCCTCGCCGCGACCGCGGCCCTTCTCGCGGCCCTGGCGCTCGCCGCCTTCGCCGGCTGCTCCGGCGGCAGCGGCGGGCCGCCGGCCGGGAACCCGAACCAGAACACCGGGGCCGACGGCGGTGCCGAGCCCCCGGACGCGGGCGGCGGCCCGGACGCGGGGCTCCCCGACGCCGGGGTGCCCGACGCGGGCCCTCCACCGGACGCCGGCTTCACCTTCGGGCAACCGTCCCCCTGGCCGAACGAGAACCGCGTCTACGCCGGCGCCGACGGCATCCAGGAGGCGCCCGTCGTGGGCGTGACCACCGACGAGGCCCAGAACCTCTGGGTGGCGACGCACACCGGGCTCTACCTGCTCAAGCCCGGCGAGAAGGCGTTCAAGCGCTACTCGTCCGCCGATGGCCTGCACCTCATGGACAACCCGCAGCCCTATCGCAACGAGCTGCTCTCGCTCGCCTGCGGCGGCGGGACGGTCAGCTCGAGCGGCGGCGCGGTGTCGCCCGGCATCATCAGCCTCGAGGGCGGCGCCGCGGGCGAGGTCTTCGTGGGCTACGCCGGCGTGGCCGACGTGCTGGGCGTGAACAGCGACTGCACCGATCCCGGCGAGGTCCGGCACTCGGGGAAGATCGACCGCGTCCGGCTCGCCGCCGACGGCACGCTGCAGGTCGAGCGCCTCGACCTCGCCTCCGTCAACGCCGGCATGCAGTACTGGCACAACCGGACCATCTTCAAGATGGTCTACGACCACGGCCAGGTGTGGGGGAAGCCGACGCACCACGGGTACCTGTGGGTCGGCGCGAACCACGGCGTGGTCATGATCAAGACGGACGCGATCCGGCTGCCGAACCCGGGCGAGTGGCCCGACAACGCCAACCGCGAGTGGATGGGCGACCACGTGCACGCGCAGGTGTGCTTCCACGAGGCCTGCCCCCAGGGCGCCATCGGCAACGCGCGCATGGGCGACTGGCGCGGGCTCGCCATCGCCTCGGACGGCGACACCTGGCACGCCGGCAAGTGGGCCGCGGGCAAGATCCGGTGGACGGCGTCCCCGTCCGACTTCACCGACGTGGCGCGCTCCGGCCAGCAGATCTTCTCCATCGCGTTCGGCGATCCGTACCCGGGGAACCCGCCCGTCTTCTTCCCGCCGGCGGAGGGCGACCCGGTGAGCCTCTCGGCGGTGGCGGTCACGCCGGACGACCACGTCTGGTTCGGGAGCCAGGCGCGCGACGCGGGCGAGACGAACTACGGCCTCGCCACGTTCAAGGACCACGAGGGCGTCGTCCTGCTGGACCCGTTCCAGCTCGGGATGGCGGAGGGCGCCGTGCAGGACATCGCCGCGCTGCCCGACGGCCGCGTGGTGCTGGCCGGTCCGAGCACGGGCCTCACCATCTACGACCCGGCGACGAAGTCCCACGTCAACATCCGCGCCGGGCAGGGCATCCCGGACGACCGGGTGCTCGCCATGGAGCTCGACGACATGGTGGTGCCGCCGGCGCTGCACGTGGCAACCCGGGGCGGGGCGGCGGTGATCACGGTCTTTCCGAAGTAGCAGCGGGCGGCGGCACCGCGGCGCGCCCTACCCCCGCCGCGCCGCCCCGCCCGCCTCCGCCGCCGCCGCGATCTCCGGCCACGGCTGGCAGCCGACGACGGCGCTCGGGCCGATGAAGAGGGTCGGGATGCCGGTGACGCCGGCCCGCGCCGCGTCCGCGCCCATCGCGTCCACCTTCGCCTGCCAGGCGGGGTCGTCCACCGCCGCGCGCGCCGAGGCGGGGTCGAGGCCCGCCTCGCCGGCGCAGGCGGCCAGGACCGCCGCGTCCTCGATGTCCTTCCCGTCGCGCCAGTGCGCCGCCATGACCGCGTCGCGCAGCGGCGCGAGCCGCCCCTGCGCCCGCGCCCACTCGGCCAGCGCCAGCGCCCGGCGCGTGTTGGGCACGCGGTCGGGGACGCGCATCCCCTCCACGCCGAACGCCGCCGCGAAGCGGCGCAGGTGCTCCTTCATCGCGGGCACGCGCGCCGGCCCGAACCGGTCGGCGAGCAGCTGCCCGCCGCGAGGCGTGTCGGGGTGCAGCTCGAACCCGCGCCAGTCGACGTCGACGTCGTACTCGTCCTGCAGCCTGACCAGGCTGCTGCGCTCCGCCACGAAGCAGAACGGTCAGACGAAGTCGGAGTAGAAGGTGACGCGCGTGGCCATCGCGCTCGCTTAGCGCGGGCACGGCCCGCTCGCACGCGCATCACCCCCGGCGTGGGCACCCCCACCGGCGCGCGCCCCTCACGGCGCCTTCGGCGCGACGTGCTCCGTGTAGGCGGGGTTGCGGTGGTTCTGGTCCGGGTTGTGCGCGTCCCAGCACGAGTCCGAGCAGAAGTAGAGCTGGAACCGCTTCCGGTTGCAGGTGGAGATGGCGCACTTGAGGTACGGCGCACCGAACGCGATGGGCTTCTTGCAGACGCTGCACTTCTGCCACATGCGGCGAGTGTACCGCGCCTGGCGGCGTGCGCGCGCGGGGCGCCGTCAGGCGGGCGCGAGCTTGCGGTGATCGAGCACCCGCCGCGCCTTGCCAGCGGAGCGCTCGATCGTCCCCGGCGCCACGAGCTCGACCGCCATGCGCAGGCCGGTGACGGCGTGGATCTCGTGGTCGATGCGGTCGCGGAGCGCGATCATCTGGCGCATCTCGTCGGAGAAGACCTCCGGACGGATCTCGACCTTCACCACCACGTCGTCGAGCGTGCCGGGGCGCGACACCTCGATGAGGTAGTGGGGCGCGACGCCCTCCACGCGCAGCAGCGCCTCCTCGACCTGCGAGGGGAAGACGTTCACGCCGCGCACGATGAGCATGTCGTCGGAGCGCCCCACGACCCGGCTCATGCGCGCGCCGGTCCGCCCGCAGGGGCAGGGGCTGCGGTCGAGCGAGGCGAGGTCGCGCGTGCGGTAGCGCAGGAGCGGCAGCGCTTCCTTGGTGAGCGCGGTGAAGACGAGCTCGCCCACCTGCCCGTCCGGCACCGGCTCCAGCGTGATCGGGTCGAGGCACTCGACCGCGAAGTGGTCCTCGGCGACGTGCATGCCCGCGCGCTCCATGCACTCGCCGGCCACCCCGGGCCCGATGACCTCCGACAGGCCGTAGTTGTTGAAGGCGCGGATCCCGAGCTGCCGCTCGATCTCGCCGCGCATCTCCTCGGTCCACGGCTCGCCGCCGAAGTGGCCGTGGCGGAGCGGGAGCTGCGCCGGATCGCGCCCCAGCTCGCGGGCCACCTCCGCGATGTGGAGCGCGTAGGACGGCGTGCAGACGAGGACGTCGGCCGCCAGGTCCTCGATGAGCAGGACCTGCCGCGGCGTGTTCCCGCCGGCGGCGGGCACCACCGCCGCGCCCACGCGCTCGATGCCGGCGTGCAGCCCGAAGCCGCCGGTGAAGAGCCCGTAGCCGAAGGCGACGTGGACGAGGTGCTCCTCGCGCAGGCCGCCGGCGACGAGGAAACGCGCACACAGCCCCGACCACAGCTCCAGATCGGCCCTCGTGTACGCCACGAACGTCGGCTTGCCGGTCGTGCCCGACGAGCCGTGCACGCGCGCGATGCGCCGGCGCGGCACGGCCAGCAGGCCGAGCGGGTAGTGCCGGCGCAGGTCCTCCTTCGTGGTGAAGGGGAGCTGCCACAGGTCCTCGACGCCGCGCACGTCGCGCGGCGAGAGGTCCACGTTCGCGAACGCCTCGCGGTAGAAGGGCACCTCGGCCACGCGCTGCACCACCTCGCGCAGCCGGCGCGACTGGAGCGCCGTCAGCTCCTCGCGCGGCAGCGCCTCCGCCGGGTCGAACATCCCCTCTCCGGCGCGGAGCCCCATCGCCGCTACATCGACTTCTTGCCGAGCAGCTCCTCGGCCTCGAGCACCCGCAGGCCGCGCTCGCGCAGCGCCGCCATGGCGCGGTCGGCGTCGTCGAAGCGGAAGACGATGGCGGCCTTGCCCGAGCGCGGCCCGGAGGCGAAGGCGTACATGTACTCGACGCCCACGCCCGCGGCCTCGAGCGCGCCCAGCGCCGTGCCGAGCCCGCCCGGCCGGTCGTCCACCTCCACCGGGACGACCTCGGCCACGTTCACGACCATGCCGGCCGCCTCCAGCACGGCGCGGGCCTGCTCCCAGTCGCGCACGATGAGCCGCAGGATGCCGAACTGGGCGGTGTCGGCGAGCGACATGGTGAGGATGTCGATGCCGGCGCGCCCGAGCGCCTCGCAGGGCGCGCGGAGCTGCCCGGGGCGGTTCTCCAGGAACAGCGACAGCTGGCGGAGCTTCATGGCGCGGCCTCCTGCCTACAGCGTCCTGAGATCCTGCACGCGCTTCGCCTTGCCCTCGCTGCGGGCGAGCGACCGCGGCTCGGCGAGCGTCACCTTCACGCGCAGGCCGAGCACCTGGTCGAGGGCGGCCTCCAGCCGCTGCTGCAGCCCCTCCAGCGCGCGGATCTTGTCGGAGAAGTGCTCGGGCGTCACCTCGACCTTGACCTCCATCTGGTCGAGGCCCTTCTCGCGGGTGAGGACGATCTGGTAGTGCGGGAGCGTCCCCTCCACCCGCAGCAGCGCCGTCTCCACCTGCGAGGGGAAGACGTTCACCCCGCGGATGATGATCATGTCGTCGGAGCGGCGGCCGATGCGCCGGATGCGGCGCAGCGTCCGGCCGCAGCCGCACCGCTCCGGCACGATGGCCGTCACGTCGCGCGTCCGGTAGCGGATCATCGGCATCGCCTGCTTGGAGAGCGTGGTGAGGACGAGCTCGCCCTCCACGCCGTCCGGCACGGGCGCGCCCGTCACCGTGTCGACGATCTCCGGGTAGAAGTGGTCCTCGAAGAGGTGGAGCCCGTCCTGCCGGGCGCACTCGATGCCGACGCCGGGGCCGATGATCTCGGAGAGCCCGTAGATGTCGTAGGCGCGGATCCCGCTCTCCGCCTGGATGCGCTCGCGCATCGCCTCCGACCACGGCTCGGCCCCGAAGACGCCGACGCGCAGCCGGGAGAAGTCGATCTTCATCTCCTTCGCGCGCTCGAGCAGGTGCAGGAAGTAGGAGGGCGTGCAGCAGAGCGCGGTGACTCCGAAGTCCTGCATCACCATGAGCTGCCGCTCGGTGTTGCCGCCGGAGATGGGGATGACGGTGGCGCCCAGCGCCTCCGCGCCGTAGTGCGCGCCGAGACCGCCGGTGAAGAGGCCGTAGCCGTACGCGTTCTGGAGGACGTCGCCGCGGTGCAGCCCGCAGGCGGCGAAGGTGCGGACCATCACCTCCGTCCACACCTCGAGATCGCCCTGGGTGTAGGCCACGACGATGGGCTTGCCGGTGGTGCCGGACGAGGCGTGGAGCCGGACGACCTCCTCCATCGGGCTCGCGAAGAGGCCGAAGGGGTAGGTGTCGCGCAGGTCCGTCTTCACCGTGAACGGCAGCCGGGCCAGGTCCTCGAGCCGCTCCAGCGCCTCCGGCGCGAGGCCCTTCTCCTCCATGCGCCGGCGAAAGAGCGCCTGCCGCTCGAAGGCGCGCCGCACCACCGCCTGGAGCCGCTGCAGCTGCAGCGCGCGCAGCTGCGCCAGCGGCAGGTAGTCGGGCGCGCTCGCCGGGTGGAAGTCGCCCGGCGGCTGGTTCCAGGCGCGCGGGCTCACGCGGCCGTTTCCCCCGCCGCGGCGGCGCGCCCGGCGGCGAAGGCCTGCTCGTTCACGGCGTGCAGCCGCTCGGGGAGCGCCGCCCTCATCGCCCCCAGGAACGCCACCTCGGGGAGGCCGAGGTGGTGGGAGAGCGCGCCGAGGAGCGCGACGTTGAGGCTCTTGCGGTTGGCGAGCGCCGACTCGGGGACGAGGTCGGGGCGGATGAGGACGCCGCCGGCCCGGAGTAGCGGGCGGGTCACCTCCACCTCCGAGGGCGCCAGCACCACCAGGAAGTCGGCCTCGCCGCGCGGCACCATGGGCGAGAGGACCTTCTCGCCGAAGCGGACGTCGGTCGTGACCGACCCGCCGCGCTGGCTCATGCCGTGGACCTCCGCCTTCTTCACGTCCAGGCCGGCGCGCAGGGCGGCGTCGGCCAGGATGTCGGACGCCTTGATGACGCCCTGCCCGCCCAGGCCGGCCAGGATGACGTTCGTGACCTTCGCCATGCGGATCATTCCTCGGCGCACGCGGCGCAGGCCTTCTCCTCGTTGTGCTGCACCGCCAGCTTCTCCCACTTGCGGATGTCGGCGGCGGCCAGGATGCACGGCCGCCGGGCGATGATGACCGACAGCTCGCGCGCGGCGAGCCGCTCCTCGAGCAGCCGCTCGAAGCCGGCCGGGTCGGCGTAGGCGTCGATGATCGAGACGCTGGGGACGCCCACGGCGCGACACAGCCCCTCGATCGAGACCTGGCCGGTGGGCGCGTGCTCGAGCGTGCGGCCGGTGCCGGGGTGCTCCTGCTGGCCGGTCATCGCGGTCGTGCCGTTGTCGAGCACGAGCAGCACGTGGCCGGTGGCGGGCGGGTTGTAGACCATCTCCAGCAGGCCGTTCACGCCGGTGTGGACGAAGGTGGAGTCGCCGATGATGGAGACCACCCGGCGCGCCTGCTCGGGCGGGAGCACGTGGCGCAGGCCGAGGCCGACCGGGATGGAGGCGCCCATGGCCACGCAGGTGTCCATCGCCTCGTAGGGCGAGAGCGCGCCGAGCGTGTAGCAGCCGATGTCGCCCGCCACGATGCAGTCGAGCTTCTTCAGCGCCGCGTAGACCTGGTGGTAGGGGCAGGCCGGGCACAGCTCCGGCGGCTTCCCCTTCATCGGCGCCGGCTCGGGCGAGGCGTCCCTGGCCAGGATGCGGCGGACGCGTCCCACGTCGAGCTCGCCGAAGCGGAACGCCTCGGGCTTCGACTCGACGGCGACGCCGGCGGCGCGCAGCGCGTCGGCCAGCACCGGGTCGCCCTCCTCGATGACCACGCAGCGCTCCACGCTCGCCGCGAAGGCGCGGATGCGCTCGATGGGCAGCGGGTGGGTGATCCCCAGCTTGAGGAAGCGCGCCGCGGGCGCCGCCTCCGCCGCGTGCAGGTAGGCGACGCCGGAGGTGACGATGCCGAGCTCCGGGTCGCCGTCCTGGAGGCGGGTGAGCGGCGAGGTCTCGGCCCACGCCTGGATCTCGGAGAGCTTCTGCCGCAGCCGCCGGTGCGCCGGGCGCGCGTACGCCGGGATCATGACCCGGCCCTTCACGTCACGCTCGAAGTAGGGCGCCGGCGGCGTCTCGCGCCGCTCGCGCGTGCGGACCACCGACTTCGAGTGGCAGACGCGCGTCGTCATGCGGAAGAGGACGGGGATCCGCCAGCGCTCGGAGAGGGCGAAGGCCTCGAAGGCGAGGTCGTACGCCTCCTGCGCGTCCGCCGGCTCGAGACAGGGCAGGCCGGCCGCCACCGCGTAGCGGCGGTTGTCCTGCTCGTTCTGCGAGGAGGCCATGCCCGGATCGTCCGCCGAGACGACCACCAGCGCGCCCGAGACGCCGGTGTAGGCGGCGGTGAAGAGCGGATCGGCCGCCACGTTCAGGCCGACGTGCTTCATGGTGACGAGCGCGCGCGCCGCGCCGAACGCGGCGCCGAGGCCGACCTCCAGCGCCACCTTCTCGTTGGGCGCCCACTGGGCGCGGCCGCCGAGCTTCGCGAACGCCTCCAGGATCTCGGTGGAGGGGGTCCCGGGGTAACCCGTTCCGAGGGCGACCCCGACGTCGCGGGCGGCGAGGGCGAGCGCCTCGTCACCGGAGAGGAGCTGCTTTTCGGCCATCGTCGTCTCCCGGGGGAGAGCTGCTGCCCTCTCCCCGTCCCTCTCCCGCTGGTGCGGGAGAGGGG
>DASTGH010000416.1:0-9792 GCA_035719345.1 Anaeromyxobacteraceae bacterium | reverse complement strand
TCTCACCCGATGCTCGGGATGTGACGAGATGAGCGCTGCCGTCGGTGTGGTACTCGCTCCCTCCGAGGCGAACCTCGGAGCGACCGCCAGCTCGGGCATCACGCGCCTGCGCCCGTAGCTCCGCCCGTCCGCGGGACCCCGAGCCCGCCCCGCCCGGAGCCCGCGCCGGGCGCGGGCGGGCGGTCGCGGGTAGACTCGGGTCGTGAGCCGCGACAAGGACCCGATCGCACGCTCCGACGAGCACAACTCGCGGGGCATCGAGCTGGCCGACCGCGGCTGGCTCGACGAGGCGATCAAGGAGTTCAAGAAGGCGATCGAGCTCGACCCCAGCTCCGCGCACGCGCACGACAACCTCGCCACCGTCTACTCGGAGAAGAAGCTCTACCGCGAGGCGCTGCAGGAGTATCTCACCGCGCTCGGGCTGGAGCCGGACAGCGCCACGGCCCACTACAACCTCGCCTGCTTCCTCGCCACCCACGGCTCCGACATGGCCGTGGCCGAGTACAAGGACGCCATCCAGCTCGACCCCGAGTACCCCGACGCGCACCTCAACCTCGGGCTCACCTACGCCGACCAGGGCAAGGCCGACGAGGCGAAGAAGGAGCTGGAGGTCGCCATCGGGCTCGACCCCAAGGACCCGTTTCCGCGGCACGAGCTGGCGGCGCTGCTCATGGACGAGGGGGACTACCGCGGCGCCATCACCCAGCTGAAGGAGGTGGTGCGGCTCGAGCCGGACGGCTTCGAGGCGCACCTCGACCTCGGCATCTGCTACGCGCAGAAGGGCTTCTACGCCGAGGCGGAGCGGGCGTACGCGCGGGCGCGCGAGCTGTCGCCGGACGACCTCCTGCTCAACTACAACACCGCCGCCCTCTATGCGCTGTGGGGCAAGCCGGAGTCCGCGTTCCCGGCCCTGCGCCAGGCGATGGTGGGCGACGCCGCCAAGGTGCGGGGCTGGCTCGCGTCCGATCCCATGTTCGACGCGCTGAAGGGGCGCCGCGAGTTCGAGGAGCTGCTGCGCGGGTGAGCGGTGGGGGGCCGGCGCCCCGCCGGGCACCTTCACGGTGAGCGCGGGCGTGCGGTACGCTCACGCCATGCCCGAGCTGGCCTTCTTCCGCCACGGCGAGGAGCTCCTCCGCGTCGCCCTGGGCGACCGCACCACCATCGGAAGGTCGGCCGAGTGCGACGTCTCGCTCCCCGACCCGGCGCTCTCCCGGCTCCAGGCCGAGATCGAGCGGCGCGGCGATCGCTTCGTGCTCCTCGACCGCTCCGGTCGCGGAACGCGCGTCGGGGCCGCCGAGGTGCCGGAGGCGGTCCTGGCCGATGGGGCGGAGGTGGGGCTCGGCGCCTGGCGCGCGCTGTTCCGGTCGGCGGCGGGCGGTGACGAGGGCGCCACCCGCGTGGGCGGCGGCACCGCCGTCCGCTCGCCGGGCGACGCACCGCGCCCCGCCGCCCGGCTGCGGATCCGCGAGCGGGGCCGCGAGCGCGTGGTCCCGCTCGAGGGCGACGCGCTCACCGTGGGGAGCGATGCGGGCAGCGGGCTGGTGCTGTCGGACCCCTTCGTCTCGGCGCGGCACCTGGCGCTGGAGCGGCGCGACGGCAGGTGGCGCGTCCGCGACCTCGGCTCGACCAACGGGACCGTGCTGGGCGGGGTGCGGGTGCGCGACGCGGAGCTGGCGCCCGGCGCCACGCTGCAGCTCGGCGACGCGGAGCTGTGGCTGGAGACGGAGGACGAGGCAGCGCCGGCCCCGCGCGACGCGTTCGAGGGCATGCTCTCGCGCGACGCCGCCATGCGCCAGGTCTTCGCGCTGGTGGAGCGGGTCGCCCCCTCCGACGTCGCCGTCACCGTCCTCGGCGAGACCGGGACCGGCAAGGAGCTGGTGGCGCGCGCCCTGCATCGGCTCTCCGCCCGGCGCGACGCGCCGTTCATCCCGGTGAACTGCTCCGCCATCGCCGAGTCGCTCATCGAGAGCGAGCTGTTCGGACACGAGAAGGGCGCCTTCTCGGGCGCCGACCGGCTGCGCAAGGGCGCCTTCGAGGAGGCGGACGGCGGGACGATCTTCCTCGACGAGATCGGCGAGCTGCCGCTCGACCTGCAGCCCAAGCTCCTGCGCGCGCTGGAGCAGGGCGAGGTGAAGCGGGTCGGCGCGTCCCGGCCGCTCACCGTGAACGTCCGCATCGTGGCGGCGACCCACCGCGACCTGCGCGCGCAGGTGCGCGCCGGCAAGTTCCGGGAGGACCTCTACTACCGGCTGTGCGTCGTCCCGGTGACCATCCCGCCGCTGCGCGCCCGGCTCGGCGACGTGCGCGCCATGGCCGAGCACTTCCTGGAGCGCGCCGCGCCGCGGGGGCTGGCGGTGCGCTTCTCGGAGGAGGCGCTGCAGAAGCTCGCCGCCTACGACTGGCCGGGCAACGTGCGCCAGCTGCGCAACGCCGTGCAGCGCGCGCTCCTCTTCCGCGGCGAGGGGCTCGCCATCCCGGGCTCGGCGGTGGCGTTCGAGGACGTGCGCGCGGGAGCCACCCAGGGCGGGGGCGATCACGACACGCTCTACGTGCGCGGGCTCACCATGGAGGAGCTGGAACGCGAGGCCATCCGCCTCTCGCTGCGCCGGCACCGCGGCAAGCGCGCCGCGGTGGTGAAGGAGCTGGGGCTCGCCAAGAGCACGGTCATGAAGCGGATCGCGCAGTGGGGACTGCAGGACGAGGGGCGGGTCCCGGGCGTGGCCGAGCCCGACGACGAGGACTGACGCCGCCGGCGATGCCCGCGCGCTACCTAGTTCACCTCGTGCCCGAACGGCACGACCCACATCGGCACGCCGCGATCCGCCGGCAGATCCACGCCGTCGTGGCGCAGGGGAGCGGCGTCGTCGAGGTGCCGGGCCACGAGCCGGTCGATGGCGCGGGCGCTCGCCAGCACCGGCTTCACGATCATCCCGCTGGCGAAGGCGACCTCGTCGAGCGTGGCGAGGTCCTGCGGCTCGGCGGTGGCGACCACGAGCGGCCCGCGGCGCGTCTGCGCCGCGAGGGCGATGGGGAAGACGCGGCGGCGGCGGATGAGCTTCTCGGGGACGAGCCGGACCACCTCCGGCGCCACCCAGCGGCCGGCCACGTCGAGGTAGGGCACGCCGAGCTGCCGCGCGACCTCCGACAGCACGACCTGCTCCGGGAGGAAGCCGAGCCCGACGACGGCCTCGCCCAGGCGCCCACCCCAGCGCTGCTGGTGCGAGAGGGCGCTCTGCAGCTGCCAGGCGTCGATGTGGCCCTGCTGCACGAGCCGCTGGCCGATGGGGAGACGGTTGGTCACGGCGCACCCTCCGGCGCCGCCCGGCGCCCTCGGGGGTGGGTCAATGCGCCGCGCGTGCCAGAACGCAGCGCGGCGCCGAGGGCGCCGTCGTCCGCCGGATCAGGGCGGTTTTCAGAGGGGTCCGCACAGCCCCGGAACGACCGGCGCCCCTGCTGCGCGGTACGGCTCCGGGTGAAAAGAGACCCCGTCGGTCCGGGTCCACGGGTCGTTGTCGACCCGGCTGTGCTACTTCTTGCCGTTGCCCTTCTTCTTCGTCGGCGGCGACAGCTCCGCGAGGCGGGCCTTCGCGCGCTGCGCCGCCGAGGTCTTCGGGTAACGCGCCACGACGCCCTCGAAGAGCTTCTTCGCGTCGTCGGGGAGGTCGAGGGCCAGCATCGACTCGCCCGTGCGCAGGAGCGCGTCCGGCGCCTTGTCCGAGCGCGGGAAGTCCTGGGCCACCTTGCCGTACTCGAGGACGGCGTCCCGCCACCGCTTCTCGCCGTACCACAGCTCGCCCAGCCGGAAATGGGCGTCGGCGGCGCGCGGGTCGCTCGGCCACTTCTTCACGAACTCCTCGTACAGCTCGCGCGCCACGGCCTTCTCGCCCTTGGATTCCTGGTCCTGCGCCAGTGCCAGGAACTGGGCCTTGTCGGTGGGCCGCTTCAGCCCTTCCAGCTTCTTCTTCGCTTCCCACTCGTCGAGCGCGCCCGAGCCGCGCAGCGCTGCGAAGCGGCCGTCCATGTCGCTGCGAGCCTGGGCGAGCGAAGCGTCGAGCGCGTCGAGCTTGTGCTGCTGCTCCTCCAGCGAGCCCTTGAGGCGCGTGAACTCGTCCTTGAGCTGGTCCTGGCTCACCGCCAGGTCGGCGCCGGTGCGGTGCGCCGTGGCGTTGAGCTCGTCGAGCTTCTTCTGCACCTCGGCCATCTTGGCGTCGACCTGGGCCATGCGGTCGCGCACGAGCGCCCGCTGCTCGTCGAGCTGCTTGACGTTGACCTCGTTCTCGCCTTCGAGGCGCGTGAGGCGCGCGTCCATCTGCCGGCCCTTGTCGGCCGGCACCCAGCATGCCGGGAGCAGCGCCGCGACCGCGAGGGCGGCCGCGGCGCGGACCGGCGTCAGCGCCACGCGTGGCGCTCCGGGCGGTCGCCGAGCGAGGAGGTCCCCCCGGCGCCGCCGTGCAGCACGCCACGGCGGTTGCGCGCCCAGCAGCTCTCGTTCGACTCGGTGCAGAGCGGCCTCTCCTTGCCGTACGAGGTCGTCCTGAGCGACCCGACGTTGAGCCCGAGGTTGACGAGGTACTTCTTCACTGCCTCCGCCCGCCGCTCGCCGAGGTGGAGGTTGTACTCGGTCGTACCCTTCTCGTCGCAGTGGCCCTCGATCGTGACGCCCTGGGCGTGCGCCTGCTTGAGGCAGTTGGCGACCTTCTCCAGGATGCCGCGCGCCTGCGCGTCGAGGTCGGAGCGGTCGAAGGCGAAGTGGACGTAGTTCTCCTCGCCGCCGACGCACCGCTCCACGGCGCTGGGGCCGGCCTCGGCCGCCGCCTGCCGCGTCACGCACCGCCCGCCCTCGCACGCGCGCCCCTGCCCGCACTGCGCGTCGCTCTCGCACTCGGGCGGCGGAGGCGCGGCGGCCACGCAGTGGCCGCCCGCGCAGGCGCGGCCGGCGCCGCAGTCGGAGTCGCTCTGGCACTCGGGCCGCGGCGCGCACTTGTTGTCGCGGCAGACGAAGCCGGCCTGGCAGTCGGTGTCGGCGCCGCACTCCTGGCAGCGGCCCTGGACGCAGACCTTGCCGAACCCCTGCTGATCCTTGCAGTCCTCGCTCGACTTGCACTCGCCGTTCTTGGGCTTCGACGGGCAGCCCGCCAGCGCGACAGCCATCACCGACAGAGAAAGGAGCAGGGCACGGCGCATCTCGGGACCTCCGGGTGGGCGTGTTCGGGACACCGATTTCGCTCCGTTCTCGGCGCGTGTCAAAGGAAAAGCTTCCCGGTACATCCTTTCCCCATGGCGGCCACCCTTCTCATCGTGGACGACGAGCGGAACATCCAGGTCACCCTCGCCCGCGCGCTCACCCTGGAGGGCTATGCGGCCGAGACCGCCGGCAGCGGCCGCGAGGCGCTGGAGAAGATCGCCTCCCTGCCCGTGGACGCGGTGGTCATGGACGTGAAGATGCCGGATCTCGACGGGTTGTCCGTGCTGGAGCGGGCGCGGGCGCTCCGCCCCGACCTGCCCGTCATCATCATGAGCGGGCACGGCTCGATCGAGACGGTGCGGCAGGCCTTCAGGCTGGGCGCCTTCGACTACCTGGAGAAGCCGATCACCGAGCGCGACAAGCTCCTCGTGGCGGTCCGCAACGCGCTCGCCCTCTCCCGCCTCGCCGCCGAGAACGCGGCGCTGCGCCGCGCCGCCGGTCCGGGGGAGATGGTCGGCGCCGGCCCGGCGATGCAGCGCCTGTTCGAGCTCGTGCGCCGCGCCGCGGCCAGCGAGGGGCGCGTGCTCGTCACCGGCGAGAACGGCACGGGCAAGGAGCTCGTCGCGCGCGCGCTGCACGACGGCTCCCGGCGCCGCGAGCGACCGTTCGTGAAGGTGAACTGCGCGGCGGTGCCGGCCGAGATCATCGAGAGCGAGCTCTTCGGGCACGAGAAGGGCGCGTTCACGGGGGCGGTCACCGCCCGCAAGGGGCGCTTCGAGCTGGCCGACGGCGGGACGCTCTTCCTGGACGAGGTCGGCGACATGCCGCCGGCGATGCAGGCGAAGGTGCTGCGCGTGCTGCAGGAGGGCGAGCTGGAGCGCGTCGGGGGCGCGCAGACGCTGAAGGTGGACGTCCGCGTCGTCAGCGCCACGAACAAGGACCTCGAGGCGGAGGTGAAGGCGGGCCGGTTCCGGGACGACCTGTACTACCGGCTGGCGGTGGTCCTCGTGCACGTGCCGCCGCTGCGCGAGCGGCGGGAGGACGTGCCGGCGCTGGCGGACCGCTTCCTCTCGGAGGCGTGCGAGCGGAACGGCCGCCGCCCCATGCGCCTGGCGCGCGAGGCACACCTCGCCCTGCAGGCGCACGCGTGGCCCGGGAACGTGCGCGAGCTGCGGAACGCGGTGGAGCGGCTCGCCATCCTCTGCGACGGGCCGGAGATCGGCGCCGCCGAGGTGGCCACCGCCCTCCCCGCCTCCGCCTCCGCCTCGCCGGGGGCCGCACGGCGGGCGGAGCGGTCCCGCGAGGGCGCCGGCTTCCACGAGCTCGTGGAGCAGGCCGAGCGGGAGATCATCCTCGCCGCCCTGGAGCGGAACGGAGAGAACGTGACCGAGACCGCGAGGGCGCTCGGGCTGGAGCGGTCGCACCTCTACAAGAAGATGAGGGTGCTGGGGGTGAAGCGGGGGGAGGAGTAGGCTCGTCGTGTCATCCCCCGGCACACACCCCCGTGTCCCATCCGCCACGGCGCTCGCTCGCCCGGCCGGAATTCCACGTCTGGCCGCGTGGTTCATGGTCTGGAGGCCGCCCGGCACGCCCGGTGCTATGCCGTCGTGCTGCCCCCGGCGCGAGAGCGCTTGCGCCCAGGGGCGAAGGAGCGATAGACGGCGACTCCCCCGAGCCCATCCTTGGATACCCCCGTCGAACACGCCGCCGCCGTGAGCCCCGCCGCCGCCGCACGCCTTCCCGCGCGCGCGCGGCGCTTCGTGCACGAGCACCGGAGGGCCCTCGGGTCGGCCCTGCTCCTCCTCGTCGGGCTGGGCGGTGGCGGCTTCGTCCTCGGCATCATGACCGGGCTGCCCGCCTTCGACAGCCTCAAGGACTACCGCCCGCTCATCTCGACCCGCGTCTACGCCGTCGATGGCTCGGAGGCGTTCCAGTTCTACCGCGAGCGCCGGACGGTCGTGCCCTTCGAGCAGATCCCCGACGTCGTGAAGAAGGCGGTGCTCGCCTCCGAGGACGCCCACTTCTACGAGCACGGCGGGGTCAACTACCTCGCCATCGCCCGCTGCGCGGTGAAGGGCGTCTTCCGCGGCAAGGTGGCGTGCGGCGGCTCGACCATCACGCAGCAGGTGGTGAAGACGTTCCTCCTCCAGAACGAGTGGCGCGCCAAGCGCAAGCTGAAGGAGCTCGTGCTCGCGCCGCGGCTCGAACAGAACCTCAAGAAGGACGAGATCCTCTACCTGTACCTGAACCAGATCTACTTCGGTCACCGCCGCTACGGCATCGAGGAGGCGTCCCGCTTCTACTTCGGGAAGCCGGTCCAGAAGCTCACCGTGGGCGAGGCGGCGATGCTCGCCGGGCTGGTGCAGTCGCCGGAGCGGCTCTCGCCGGTGAAGCACCCCGCCGCCGCCAAGGAGCGCCAGAAGTACGTGCTCCGGCGCATGATCGAGGAGGGCTTCATCCCGGCCAAGCTGGGCGAGGCCGAGATGGCGAAGCCGATCACGGTCGCGACGCGCGCCGAGGACCCGCCGGGCGCCTGGTACGCGGACGCCGTCCGCCGCCACCTCGACGAGCACTACGGCGCGGAGCGCGTGGAGACGGACGGCCTCGTCGTCGACGTGGCCATGGACATCCCCATGCAGAAGGCGGCCGAGGAGGCGATCGAGGCGCAGCTGCGCGCCGTCGACAAGCGCCAGGGCTGGCGCGGCGCGCTCGCCCACCTCGACGCGCCCCAGCTCCAGTCCGCGCTGCCGCTCTGGCGCGAGCGGCTGGAGAAGACCACGCCGCGCCCCGGCGAGATCCTGGTGTGGGATCTCGGCCGCGTCTCGCCCGACGACGTGGAGCCAGGCAAGGACGAGCGCGACGTGCGCCGCATGGTGAGCCTGAAGCCGCTCGCCCCGAACGCGCTCTACCGCGCGCTCGTCGCCGAGGCCGGCGACCGGAGCGCCACCGTCGACCTCGGCAGCGCACGCGGCACGATCGCCTTCGCCGACGTCGCCTGGGCCCGCAAGTACAACCCCACCTCCGGCACCGCGCCGCCGCGCCGCATGAAGGACGTGGTGAAGCCGGGCGACATCGTGCTGGTGCGGGTGGTGGGCGGCAAGCCGGGTCCGGCCGAGCTCGCCCGCGCCGGGAAGCCGCTGACGCTCTCGCTCGAGCAGGTGCCGCGGGTCCAGGGCGCGCTCGTCGCCATCGACCCCGACACGCGCGGCGTGCGCGCGCTGGTCGGGGGCTACGACTACGCGCTCTCGCAGTTCAACCGCGCGCTCCAGGCGAAGCGGCAGCCGGGCTCCGCCTTCAAGCCGTTCGTGTGGGGCGCGGCCGTGGAGTCGCGGCGCTACACCCCGGCCACGGTCGTCTACGACACCCCCGACCTCTACCGCGACCCGTGGACGGGCAAGGAGTGGAAGCCGCAGAACTTCGAGCGCGACGCCTACGACGGTCCCATGCTGCTCAAGGACGCGCTCGCGCATTCCAAGAACACGGTCTCGGCCAAGCTCGTCGACGCGCTCGGCGCGGACGCGGTGGTCTCCTTCGCCCGCCGCTGCGGCATCGACTCCGATCTGCCGCGCACGCTCTCGCTGGCGCTGGGCGTGGGCGAGGTCACCCCGCTCGAGCTCGTCAACGCGGTGACCACGATCGCGGCGCGCGGCTTCGCCACGCAGCCGGCGCTCGTGCTGCGCGTCCGAGACCGCAAGGGCCAGGTGCTCGAGGAGCACCCGCCGGTGCGGCCGCCGCAGGCGTACGGCGCGATGGTGGTCCCGACCGCCATGGTGACGGGCACCCCGACCCCGTCCCCGGACCCGTCCTCGTCCTCGACCTCGACCTCGACCTCGGACCTGACCGCATCGCCAACCGCGTCCTCGACCTCGACCTCCAACGCCGCGCCGCGCGCCCCCGAGAACGGCGTCGATCCCGACGTCGCCTTCGTGCTCACCTCGATGATGCGCGAGGTGATCGAGTCCGGCACCGGCCAGGCGGCGAAGGCGCTGGGACGGCCGCTCGCCGGGAAGACCGGCACGGCCCAGGAGCACCGCGATGCCTGGTTCGTCGGGTTCTCCCCCGAGCTCGTGACCGGCGTCTGGGTGGGCTTCGACTCGCACGATCCCATGGGCGCGCACGAGACGGGCGCCGGCGCGGCGCTTCCCGCCTGGAACGCCTTCATGCGCGAGGCGCTCGCCCGCCGCGCGCCGGGCGAGTTCCAGGCGCCACCGGGCGTGGAGCTGGCCCGCGTCGATCGCCGCACCGGCCTGCTCGCCGACGCCAGCGCCTCCGACGCGCCGCTCCTGCCGTTCGTCGCGGGGACGGTCCCGACGCGCAGCGCCGCCGAGGCGCCCCCCGGCTCGGCGCCCCAGAACTTCTTCATGGACGACCGCTGAGGCCGGCGCGAGGGCGCCGGACCGCCACACGTGCTCCTCCTCCTCGCCGCCGCCCTCGCCGCCGCGGCGCCCGCGGAGGGCGGCGCGCTCGAGCGCGCGGCCGAGGCGCTCGCGGCCGAGGCGCTCCGGGAGGATCCGCCGGGACGCATCGCGGTGGCGGTGACGGCGCCCGGCTCCCCCGGCCTGTGCCCCCCGCTCACGTCCGCCCTCGCCGCCGCCGTGGCGCGCCGC
>DASTGH010000415.1:0-4931 GCA_035719345.1 Anaeromyxobacteraceae bacterium | reverse complement strand
CAGGATCACCACGTCGCCGGCGTGAGCTTCGATTTCGCCGGTGACCATGTCGCGGGTGACGATGCCGCGCGCCACCTGGTCGACCAGCACCACGTCGAGCATCTCGTGGCGCGGATACATGGTCACCGTGCCGGCCGCGATCTGCCGCTGGAGCGCCTGGTACGCGCCGAGCAGGAGCTGCTGGCCGGTCTGGCCGCGGGCGTAGAAGGTGCGGGACACCTGCGCGCCGCCGAAGGACCGGTTCGCCAGCGTGCCGCCGTACTCGCGCCCGAAGGGCACGCCCTGCGCCACGCACTGGTCGATGATGTTCACCGACACCTCGGCGAGGCGGTGGACGTTCGCCTCGCGGGCGCGGAAGTCGCCGCCCTTGATGGTGTCGTAGAACAGCCGGTACACCGAGTCGCCGTCGTTCTGGTAGTTCTTCGCGGCGTTGATGCCGCCCTGCGCCGCGATGGAGTGGGCGCGCCGGGGCGAGTCCTGGAAGCAGAAGTTGAGGACGTTGTAGCCGAGCTCGCCGAGCGAGGCGGCGGCGGCGCCGCCGGCGAGGCCGGTGCCGACCACGATCACCGTGTACTTCCGCTTGTTGGCCGGGTTGACGAGCTTGAGGTGGGCCTTGTGATCGGTCCACTTCTTGTCGATGGGACCGCTCGGGATCCTGCTCTCGAAGGGCATGTCGGTCGTTCCCTCAGCTCAGTAGTGGACGAGGCCGGCGAGGACGGCCACCGGGACGGAGATGTTGGCGAGCGCGATGATCGTCGCCGCCGCGGCCGCGAGCTTCTTCACCGAGTCGGTGTAGCGCGGGTGCGTGAGGCCGAGCGTCCCGAACATCGAGTAGACGCCGTGCCAGAGGTGGAACCCGAGCGCGACCATCGCCACGATGTAGGCGAGGGCGGCGGGCGCGAAGGCGAACCCGTGCGTCACGTTGTAGGCGGGGTTCAGCTCCTCGAACCCCTGCGACGGGGTGCGGGCCACGCCCATGGTGAGGTCGAGCACGTGGTAGACGACGAAGAAGCCGATGAGCACGCCCGAGACGATCATCGTGCGCGAGGCGGCCGTCGCCTGGATGTTCTCCCTCGTGTGGTAGGGGATGGGCCGCGCCTCGCGCTTGCGCATCCAGAGCTGGATGCCGGCGATGGCGTGCACGCCCACCGCCAGGAGCAGGACGACCCGGGCCGTCCACAGCACGCCCTGGTTGGAGTGCAGGAACTTCGCGTACTGGTTGATGACCTCGGCGCCCATGTAGAGCTGCATGTTTCCGAGGAGATGGGCGACGACGTAGAGGAACAGGATGATCCCCGACAGCGCCATCAGGATCTTCTTCCCGATGTTGCTCGCCCAGAGCAGGGCGAGGCGGGATGGGGAGGGTCCGACCACCACGTCGTGGGTGCTGACGCTCATGCGCAAGGCTCCTGGCGCGCGGCGAGAGAGAACGCTGCGAACGGCTTCGGGGAACGCGCGGGGACGACAAAAGACCACAAAGTCCGGGTCTGTGAAAATGATCGCGCGTAGACCCAAATGGGTTCGTTGCCACTCCGTGAATGACGCGATGCGCTGTCGCGGTCGATCGAGGCCTGGATGACCCTGGAACGCATCGCTCGCGTCTGCGTCTTCTGCGGATCTTCACCCGGCGCGCACCCCGACTACCTGGCGAGCGCCCGCGCCCTCGGCACGGCGCTGGCGCGCCGCGGCGTCGGGCTCGTCTACGGCGGCGCGAGCGTCGGGCTCATGGGAGCGGTCGCCGACGCCGCCCTCGACGCAGGCGGCGAGGCGCACGGGGTCATCCCCGGTGCGCTCGAGGCGAAGGAGCTGGCGCACCGCCGGCTCACCCGGCTCGACGTCGTCGGCTCGATGCACGAGCGCAAGGCGCGCATGGCCGACCTCGCCGACGCCTTCGTGGCGCTGCCGGGCGGCATGGGGACGCTGGAGGAACTGTCCGAGATCCTGACCTGGGCGCAGCTCGGGCTCCACCGCAAGGCGGTCGGGGTGCTGGACGTGCGGGGCTACTGGCGGCCGCTGCTCGCCTTCCTCGACCACGCGGTGGCGGAGCGGTTCCTGCGCCCGGAGCACCGGGCGATGCTCCTCGCCGCGGAGCGGCCGGACGACCTGCTCGACGCGCTGGCGTCGTTCCGGCCGACGGCGCGGGAGAAGTGGATCGGCCGCGGGCAGGAGTGAGCGGCGGCGCTGCGGGAGCGCCGCCGCCCGGTGGAGGTCAGCGGACGGCGACGTCGTCGAAGAGCGTGAAGCTCGCGTCGCCCGCGAAGTTGTCGTCCCGGTTCGTCAGCGTGAGCGTGTAGCGGTGGCCGGCCGTGAGGGTGGCAGTCACCTGGACGTAGGCCGCGTTCGTGGCGCAGGTGCGCGGCAGGATGGTGCGCGTCGTCGCCGTGGTGAGGTCGCGCAGCGTCGCGGTCACCCAGTCGAACGTGACCGTGTCCGGGCACGTCATCCTGTAGAAGAAGGTGAGCTGCGTGCTCCCGGCCGGCGCCGTGAACGTCTGCGCGATGCTGCTGGTGAGCGACGGGCTCGTGCTCCCGAGCTGCGCCGCGAAGGCGCCCGAGCGCGAGGCGGTCGAGACGCCCGCCACGCCCGTCGCGGTCCAACCCGAGAGGCTCCCCGTCTCGAACCCGCCGTTCACGATGGCATTCGCCGGCGGCGGGGTGGTCGACACCACCGTGGTGACCGTCGCCGTGTGAGCGCCCGAGGCGGCGGTGCCGGTCACGGTGAACGACACCGTCTGGTTGGCGGTGCCGGCGGCGACCGCCACGGTGAGCGTCGACGATCCGCCGGCGGTAACCGACGCCGGGCTGAACGTGGCCGTGAACCCGGCCGGCGGCGTGGCCGAGAGCGCGATGGTCTGGGCGGTTCCGCCGGTCACCGCGGTCGTGACCGTGTACGTGGTCGAGGCGCCCGGCGCCACCGTCTGGGAGGCGGGCGACACCGCGATCGAGAAGTCGTTCGCGACCGGCGCGCGACTCACGATGCAGTTGTTGGCGACGTTCGAGAACTCGGTCTGGACGGTGTAGGTCACGCCGTCGGACCCGACCACCGTCCCCTGCTGCGCATTGCAGATGTCGCCGATCTCTCCGTTCACGCGGTCGTACCAGGCGAGCGGCGGCGCGAAGGTGGTGGCGAGGCCGACCTCGGGGTCGGTCATGGTCTCGACCAGCTCGTGCGAGGAGACCGAGGTCTGGTTCTGGAAGGTGGTGGGCGCGGTGCCGCAGCCGCGGTCGCAGCCGGAACCCGCCTGCATGTCCGGGTGCACCCCGTAGTAGAACTCGCGGTGGCTGGCGTTGGCGGCCACCGTGCCGTGGTACGCGCAGAACCCGCCCGCGACGCACGAGCTCGAGCCGCCCTGCGAGATCGTCTTCCCGTGCGGGAAGAAGACGGCGTAGTAGGTGTTGGTGTTGCCGGCCGCGTCCACCGTCGGTGCGGGCAGGTGCCCGGCGGCGATCTGCGCGGCGAGCTCGCTCTGGATCTGCGCGTCGGTGATGGTGGCCGCGGTGACCGAGGGCGTGATGACGAACTGCCCGAAAAAGCTGCCCCGGCCGATGCTCTGGTTCGTCCCGCCGGCGACGCTGGTGTCGTACTCGGTGAGCCAGTCGACGTACGGGCTGTTGAGGACGCCCTGGTAGAAGGTGGCGATGCTGGGCGAGGCGGTGCTCGTCACCTGCGGCAGGAAGCTGCCTGTGCCCCAGATCACCTGGACCACCTGGACGTTCGAGACGACGCGGCCGCCGAAGTAGCTGAGGTGCGCGCCGGCGGGAGCGGCCAGCGGCACGGGGCCGGCGTTCGGATCGCGCCAGCGGAAGCCGTGATCGCCCCGGTGCTCGGCCTTCACGTCGCCCGCGTGGTCGGCGAGCGCGGGAGGAGCGAGCGCGATGGCGGCGGCGGCGACGGCGGCGAGCGCGACCAGGCGACGGACGGGCATTCGACCTCCAGTGGAGACGGCGAGGAGGCGAGGGCCTTTGGCGAGGCGCACCGGTGGTGGAAACGCCCTGGCGGGGAGTAAGGAATTTTTCTGAATGGATGACATTCAAAAGGACGCCCCCTTCGACGCGAGCGGCCGGGGGTTGCCCGTGCGGGCCGCTTACGATGCGGGGGTGCCCCCCAGGGCGGAGCGTCCAGCGCAGAGGAGGCGAGCGATGAGGCTCTTTCTGGCGGCGGCGATCGCCTTCGCGATGGCCGGCTGCGCGTCGGCGAGGACCGCGGCGGGGGACGCGCAGGGCACCCTGGCGGCCCCCGAGCCGGAGCCCGGCTGCCGCACCCTGCTGGGCGCGATGCTGGCGCAGCGGAGCATCGACCAGGTGGTCGTGACCGTCGCGCTCGAGCCGGACGGCCGGGCGCGGGTGGTGCGCTTCCTCGCGCCCGACCTGACGCCGGCGCAGGCGGACGACCTGCGCCGGGCGATGGGCGGCTGCGCCTGGGATGCCAGGCCGGACGGTGGCGCGTCCGCCGGGGAGGTGACCTTCGTGCGCAGGGAGCCGAGGCAGGCGCGCTGAGGCGCGGAGCCTCGCGCCTGCGCTCAGGCGCGCCGCACCGGCGCCGCTCCGGACGTCGCCTGCTCCTCGGCGACGACGGGCGCCCCGTACCTCCGCCGCACCAGCGTCGCGACGCGGTCGCCGAGGTACGAGCAGAGCGCGGCCGCCAGCACCGGGACCCAGAACTCCATCCGGTGCAGGGTCTCGCTGCTCACCGCGTGGCGCGGGCCGCTCCCCAGGCCGAAGCGGTGCAGCGTCGCCGACAGCTCCGAGTCGGTGAAGGTGCTCGCGATCCACCACCCGGCGGCGAGGCCGGCCAGGGCCGGCGTCTTCGGCAGGAGGCGCGCCCGGACCTCGCGAGCCACCGGGCGCGCCAGCGCCCCGCCCTCGCGCGCCACCCCGCGCGCCACGCCCAGGAGCGGCGTGCCCTCGACGAGCGGCAGCTGCGCCGCGACC
>DASTGH010000414.1:0-2447 GCA_035719345.1 Anaeromyxobacteraceae bacterium | reverse complement strand
CGCGCGCGTTCCGACCGAGCTGCTGCGTGACGGCAAGTTCGAGTGCCTCGGCTGCCACGACCCGCACCCGTCCAACCCGTACTACAAGTACCTGCGGGTCGACACCAAGGGCGGCAAGAACACCGACGCGTTCTGCGCCGTGTGCCACGCCGGCAAGGCCGACCCCACCGTCGCGGTGGAGAAGGTGACGTTCTTCAACAGCATGGGCAACGAGAATGCGCCGGCCGCCGCGCCGGCCGCCGTCCCGCTGCCGCCCGCGCCGAAGGGCACTGCGCCGAAGGCGCCCGCCGCCTCCGAGGCGAAGCCGGCGAAGAAGTAGTCGGTCCGGAACGACCAACCCGTTCACGAGGCGCCCTCCTCCGCTCCTGAGCGGGGAGGGCGCTTGCCTTTCCGGCGAGCGCGCACCGCGCGGCACCGACCCCGCGCGCGGGGATCGGGGTGGCCGAATCCGTTAGGGCCGATGATTTTCGCGTCACGCCGCCACAGGCTCCGGTGTCCATCCTTGCGACCTAGTCCGGGGAGACACCGGAGGGAGCTCGTGACGCGGACCCTGGCCCACATCTCGGATCTCCACATCGGCCGCGACCCCAGGACCGACGCCGCCGCCGCCGAGCTCGCCGCGGCCCTGGTGCGCTGGGACGTCGACGACGTGCTCCTCACCGGCGACGTCACGCACCGCGGCCGCGGCGTCGAGCTGGCGCTGTTCGAGCGTTTGTTCGCGCCGCTCGCCGGCCGCCTCACGGTGGTGCCGGGGAACCACGACCGCGCGGGCGACGCCGCCCGGGCGCTCATGCCGGGGGCGCGCGTGCAGACGGCGCTCCGGCCCGGCCTCGTCGCGGTGCGGCTCGACTCGACGGCGCCGCACAACACCAGCCTGCTCGACAGCCACGGGCTCGTCACCGGAGACGACCTCGACGCCGTCGAGGCGGCCGTGGCCTCGGCGCCAGAGGAAGCCCTGGTCGCGCTGCTCCTCCACCACCACCCGCTGCCGCTGCCCTACGACAACATCGGCGAGCGGCTCGTCACCTGGCTCGGCCGGCCCTACGCCACCGCGCTGCCGCTCGGGGCAGACCTCATCGCGCGGCTGCGCGGTCGCTGCGACCTCGTGCTCCACGGTCACAAGCACCGCGCCACCGATACGGTCGTCGCTGGGACGGGCGAGCGGCCGCTGCACGTCATGAACGCCGGAGCCTCGGGCGAGCTGGGCCGCGCCCGCGTCATCGAGCACGCCGCCGGGCGCGTGCTGCGCGTGCGCTGGTTCGACGTGGCGGCGCGCGAGGGCGCGGTGGCGGATGATGGGGCCGCCGTCGCCTGAGACCTAGCTCCGCTCCGCGTTCTCGATGAGCCGCGCGGCGCCGGCGGGATCGAACCTCCGCACCAGCTCGAGTTCGGCGTCGAGGTCCCGCGACAGCTCCTCGCTCGGGTCCTCGCTGCGCTGCTGCACGACCACGAAGCGCACGCGGCTGCCGGTCCCGGCGCGCCGCCCCTCGATCCGGTAGCGCCGCTTCTCGGCGTCCTGGTTCGTCTCCAGCACGAGCCCGTCCGACCCGAGGCGCTGCGTCTCGTGGCCCTTGGCGAGCAGGTTTCCCCACGTGCCCTGCGGCGGCAGGCCGAGGACGGCGCGGTCCTTCCCCACCGGCTCGTAGCCGCGCTCGAGCGCGACCTTCATCGCCTCGGGCCACACCTCCTCGAGCGGCTTGTCGATCGCGTAGCCGTCGAGCCCGTCCTTGAGCCGCCCCTCGCGCCGCGAGGCGCCGACCGAGGCGCAGGCGCCGGCGAGGAGGACGGCTGCGGCGATGGCGGGGCGAGGGGTGCGGAGCATGGCGGCGCAGTGTAGCGCAGGCGGCGCGCGACCCCGTACCATGTCGCGTTGCTCCGCCCGCCGCCTCGCGACCGCCTCTCCACGCTCGGCCTCGCCGCCGCGACCTTCTTCATCGTCTCCGGCGGCCCCTACGGCCTCGAGGAGATCGTCCTCGGCCATGGCTACGGCGGGGCGCTCGCGCTGCTCGCCGCCGTGCCGTTCCTGTGGAGCCTGCCGCTCGCGCTCACCGTGGGCGAGCTGGCGGCGGCGCTCCCGGCCACGGGTGGCGCCTACGTCTGGGTCCGGCGCGCGCTGGGCGGGTTCTGGGGGCTGCAGGAGGCGTGGCTGTCCCTGGCCGTCGGCATCGTCGACATCGCCATCTATCCGACGCTCCTCGCCGCCTACCTGGGCCGCTTCTGGCCGGCGCTCGCCGCCGACGCGCCCGGCGCCGCGGGCTGGTGGGCCGGCGTCGCCGCCGTCGCGGCGTGCACCGCGTGGAACGCGCTCGGCATCCGGGGCATCGGCCGCGGATCGACCGTCCTCGCGGTCGCGCTGCTCGCGCCCTTCGCCGCGCTCCTGGCCCTGGCCGCGGCGCGCCTCCCCGCCGGAGGCATGGCCTCGGCCCGGGAGGCGTGCCGCGGCCAGG